>NZ_MCTV01000007.1:0-29028 GCF_002874545.1 Shewanella sp. 10N.286.52.C2 | reverse complement strand
CAACTGAATAGCGCAGCTGTAGAGGCAAATGTTTAACTATTTTGTATAGATAAGAGGTCGGTTGTTTATATCGATAAGCGACTGCTTGGCGCAGCTATTGAAGCAATGAGTCCTGAATCAGGGTTAAAATTAATAATTAACGCTACAAAAAAACGCCCAATGACAATGCATTGGGCGATATAGCTAACGGCGATTTAACGCCATTAAAGATCAATAAAATAGCGGTTACTGATTAAGCTCTAGCTCATAGAAGCTTGCTTGAGCATAGTCACCGGCTTCCATACCACGCCACTCACAGTTTGAGCTGCTGGCTTTGGTATTACATTGATTGTAAACACCGGCTTTGTAGTACATCCAATCAGCTTGGTAACCTTGGTCAACTTCGTGACCTTGGTAATTACCTTCTGCTAGGTTCACATCAAAGGTTTTAACGATTTCGTTTGCTTCACCAGGATTTTTGGTGAAAGTAAGCTTCATGATGTCACCTTCAACATTCACTTCATAAGAGAATATTTCTCCTAGACGGATACCATCTTGTGGATCGTCATGGTGCTCACGTAGGTTGTAAGTGCCGAATACATTATGGCGAATATCTTTACGTAGCTTCTTGCCGTTACTATCTCTGGCATCTTGTAATTCTGGTATTGGATTTAGCTCATAGTTCCAAGACAGTGAACCAAATTCGTGACCTGGCAGCTTACGATATAAGATTTTTAATGGCTCGTTATCAGAACCATGAATTTGGCCAATAACCACTGCAAAGGCATTGTTCTTGCGGTATTCACCACTGGTACTGACTTGATCAACTGCCAATGTAGCTTTCAGTTGGCCGCCAATTGCGCCGTACTCGCTTGCATCTGGGTGAGAGGCAATTACAAAATTGGTTTTTGGATCATCGTATTTTTCAGCCAACATGCCGCGTAATTCGCTACGGGTGTTTTTACTATTTGGCGTTGTAGGCGCTTCATTTGGTGCAACAAAAACCAAGGCACCGGTTTTAGGGTCGGTATAAAACCACTCAGGGTGAACGTAAGGGGTTTGGGTATTACCAAGGTCGTGGCGATTAATCTCTAAGGCTTTGCCTTTACGCGAGCCTTCTGTAGTTAGCTCAGGAAGGGTGATTTTCCATTTTGTTAGGTCAAAGTTTTGTGCTGGCGCTTTAGTCGCATCAAGATTGTATTTAGTGAGATCGTAGTTGAACTCTTTTTTTACTTGTGGAGCCGGTGAGGTCGCGGAGCAACCTGCAAGAATAGCAACCGCTAGTATACTAAGATGGAGCTTTTTCATTGTTTTTACCCTTAGGATTAACTCTATTTCATTGCTTAAGGATACTACAGTATTATTGTATTACAAAAGTGTGATCGAGATAGGGAAATGAATTTTTTGCTGCACAATTAAGCTAACTTTGTGCACTATTTGAGGTTTAGCCGTGCTGTCAGTGGTTTTCACTGTAAAAATATTGATATCAAGCATGGGTTTGCACCAGTGAGTGGCGGTTAGTTTGTTGAGTGATCCACAGTGGTGCAACCCTTGTTATTTAATATTGCTTTAGCGACTAGCTAATCGTTATTTATGCACTTATTTAGGGCGTAATTGGTGCTATTTCACCTTATTCATCAATGTCTTGCACCTTACTGGTACAAATTAGTATGACAAAACCTTAATAACGGAATAATTCTTGCTTTTGTAAGTCCCTGAATTTAATAAAAGAAAAACTTATGGGGATAAGCATGGATAACATTAGTGATGCAATTAGCGTCATGGCACAAAGTGCAAATACATTATTTATCTTACTTGGTGCCATTATGGTGCTGGCAATGCATGCGGGTTTTGCCTTTTTAGAAGTCGGTACTGTTAGGCATAAAAACCAAGTGAATGCGCTAGTTAAAATCTTAACTGATTTTGCTTTTTCAGCGCTGGCGTACTTTGTCATTGGCTACCAAATAGCATATGGCAGTCACTTTTTTGTCAGTGCTGATGCGCTAACGGCTAATAACGGCTACGAGCTGGTTAAGTTCTTTTTCTTACTCACCTTTGCAGCAGCAATCCCTGCCATCGTATCGGGTGGCATTGCCGAGCGCGGCAGTTTTAAACCTTTCTTATTAGCATCAGCTTTGATCGTAGCGTTGGTATACCCACTGTTTGAAGGCATGATTTGGAATGGTAACTTTGGTTTTCAAACTTGGTTAAATGACACCTTTGGCGCTGAGTTCCATGACTTTGCAGGCTCGGTAGTGGTACACGGTATGGGTGGCTGGTTAGCGCTGGTGGCGATATATGTATTGGGCTCTCGCCAAGGCCGTAAACCGGGTGTGGCATTTGCACCCTCTAATATTCCGTTTCTGGCACTCGGTTCATGGATACTGATTGTCGGTTGGTTTGGCTTTAATGTTATGTCAGCGCAAACCCTTGATGGCATTAGTGGCTTAGTGGCGGTAAACAGTTTAATGGCCATGGTTGGCGGCACCATTATCGCGTTGATTGTCGGTAAAAATGACCCTGGTTTTATCCATAACGGCCCGCTTGCAGGCTTGGTGGCTGTGTGTGCTGGTTCTGACTTAATGCACCCAGTAGGGGCATTTATTGTTGGCGGTGTGGCCGGTGGTTTATTTGTGATGGTGTATACCCGTTTACAACGCAGTACTAAAATTGATGATGTATTAGGCGTTTGGCCATTACATGGTTTATGTGGTGTGTGGGGCGGCGTTGCTGCAGGCATATTCGGTCAGCAAGCTTTTGGTGGATTAGGTGGCGTAAGCTTAATGTCTCAAGTGGTTGGCACTGTCGCTGGGGTTGCCGTGGCGCTTATTGGTGGTTTTATTGTGTATGGCGTCGTCAATAAAATCTCTAGCTTACGTTTAAGCCAAGAAGATGAATTTATTGGCGCTGATCTAGCGATCCATAAGATTGGTTCTACCAACTCAGATAAATAGTCTGTTACGCACTAATAGCGGCATAAATCTAGCGGCATAAATCGCTTTGGTGAGTAATACTTTAATTAAGGCGCTAATAGGCGCCTTAATTGATCTTATTGCTATATTTGATGAGTCTCATGTATTGTCGATGTTAGTTGTGGTTTATAAAAAGCACGCTACGGACACTAAACAGGCCTGTGTTTCTGGTAAACTCAGCTTACTTAGTTGCTAAAGCGTTAGCTCGTAACACATTCGTTCTTGAAACAGTTAATCAGATCGGTTTAAAACTGTTTTTAAATTTTGCTTAAAAGGAATCTCCCATGCGCACATCATTAACCTTATCTGCATCTATCGCTGCTTTATTACTTGTTCAAGGCTGTAATGAGCAAGTTGAACCACAATCTGAGCCAGCACCAGCAGTGGTAAAAGCAGCCCCTGTAGAAAAAACGGCTGAAATGGAAAAACCTGATACTAGCTCTGAAAAAGGGATCGCTATGCAACAAGGGACTGTAAGATATTTTGATCTTGAAGGTGGATTTTGGGGCATTTTAACTGACGATGGTCAGCAAATTCTGCCAAGTAACTTAGCAAAAGAATATCAAAAAGATGGTTTACGTTTGAGCTTTAGTGCCGCTGAAGTGACTGACATGATGACGATTCAGCAATGGGGTATTTTATCGACCCTAAGCAATATTGAAGTTATCGGTCAGGTGGAAAGTAAAGGTGGTAACCCACTTATCTAGTTCTTTAACTAGAACTAGGCTTAGGTCTTTTTAAGACTAGTTTGCTCAGCTTATAAAAATAAGCTTATTTTTTACAATGGGTTGATCTATAACAGGTCAGCCCATTTTTATTGCTGCCGCTTTAATTACTCGCCGCTTTAATCAATACCCCTCTTGAATTAATACCTTCTTTAATCAATGTCTTGTTTAGTCAATGTCTTGTTTAGTCAATGTCTTGTGTAATCCGTAAGTTGTTGCGTGGGACTTGCTAACACAGTTGGTTCAGCAAAACGTCTCACATCACTAAATTTACAATTCAAACACTAATGTAAATGATAATGGTTTCTATTTACATTGTTGTTGCCACTTTGTTAGTATCGCCTCCTAAATTAGTTGGTTCTAACAAAAGGATTGTTTTTAATATGAAATCTCGCTATCACACGTCGTTATCCCTAGGTGCAAAAGCCGTTGCTACCGCCTTGTTTTTTAGTGGCGCTCCTGCCTATGCTGCTGAAGTAGAAACTGAAGCTTGCGATAAAAGCGAAAATATTGAATGCCAGTCACAAGAAGCCATCGAGCGCATTGAAGTCCACGGGGTGAAAAGTTCGGTGTATTTTTACGATACATCAGGGGATAAACGTCGCGTTGCCGATCTAGTTGATACCCCACAAATGATCACGGTACTGACTCAAGATCAAATTCAAGAATCTGGCTTAACCGATTTAAAAGATATTTTGTCTACCCAAGCGGGTGTGACCTTGGGCACCGGTGAAAACGGTAATGCTTTTGGTGATCGCTATATTATTCGTGGCCATGAAGCCCGCAGTGATGTGTTTGTTGATGGTTTGCGCGATCCGGGCATGACCACCCGTGAAAGTTTTGCCACCGAACAAGTGGAAATAACCAAAGGCCCAAGTTCAACCTTTGCTGGACGCGGATCATCAGGCGGTGCCGTTAACAGTGTCACCAAAAAAGCCTCAACTGCTTATAACTTTGGCCGCGTTGATGCCGCAGTCGGTACCGATGATCACACTCGTTTTACTGTTGATTATAACGTGCCGCTAACTGAAGATGTCGCGCTGCGAATTAACGGCCTGATTGCCGATGAAGATAAGCCGGGCCGTGAAGGCATTAGCTCAGAAAGAAATGGTGCTCAATTGTCTTTAGTGTATGAAGCGACTGATGCTTTGTCATTTATCGCCGATGGTTACTACATGAAGGCCGATGATGTGGCTGATTTAGGTAGCTACTTTGACCAAGATACTCGCAAGCCAATCGAAGATATTCCAGTTTATGCTCAAGATTCTGACTTTCTCAGCTCTGATGTCAGCACGTTTACCTTGCGTACCGAATATGACATTTCAGACAGCTTAACTTTCTACAATGCTACTCGTATTGGTCGCACTGAAAATGGCTATATAACTACGGGTATGAGTGGCACTAATCGCGCAGCCAGCGATGTTGACGCGCCGGGGGCTGAAACCTTAACCATTAGCACCCATCAAGGACGCCAAGATGTTGAATACTGGAACACTCAGTTCAACTTATTTTGGAATACCGATATTTTAGGTATGGAGAATAAGTGGGTATTTGGACTCGAATATAGCGATGAATCAGTGGATAACGGCTTGTATGATATCGTCAATAATAACGCCACTAATTGTATCGTCGATGGCCGCCGAGGCGAGTCTGGTGCTTACTGTATTATTGATGGTAATGGCGATGAAGTTGATAATATCGACCAGCTGATGGGCCGTACTTATTCAAAAGGGGCATCTGATGCCATATATAACATCGAAACCATCTCGGCTTACTTCATGGATACCGTGGCAATCACCGAAGAGGTAGAACTCTTTTTCGGCTTCAGACAAGATAGCTTTGATTACACCAATGACACTTCAAGTAGCGGTAATGGTGATATTTTATATGACTATTCCGACAGCATGTATAACGGCCATGTTGGCTTAGTGTATAGCCTGACAGAAGCAGGCAATATATACGCCAGCTACAGTACCGCGACTAACATCAATGGCGGTGAGTCAGACCTTGGCGCAAGTTGTGGTTATGGTGGACTTTGTGGCACACCTGAGCAAGTACTGGCAGCGGATCCAGAATTGGTTGAGAATATTGAACTGGGTACTAAATGGATGCTGTTTGACGATAGCGTGATGTTTTCTGCCTCGGTATTCCAAATCACTAAAGATGATGTAATGGAAAGCGTCGGTGATAGCTATTCAACCTTAGGTAGCCTCAATACCGGTAAAAACCGTGTAGAAGGGATTGAAATTGGCATGGTGGGTAACATTACTGATGCCTTTAGTATTCAGCTTTCAGCGTCATTAATGGACTCAGAAGTACTTGAATCATTTAATGAAGATTATATCGGTAAAAAACTGAGTAACTTTGCTGATGAAAGTGCCTATTTACAGCTCCGTTATGAGATTAATGACATGTTTGTCATTGGTGGTGGTTACACTTATCAAGGCGAAATGTACGGCGGACAGCCTGACACAGCAGCAGGATATGATCCTGAAAATGACCGTTACAGCGTAGTGGTACCGGCTTATCAAGTGGTGAGTTTATTTGCTAATTACAATGCGACAGAAGCATTAACCTTCCGGATTAATGTGGGTAATGTTCTCGATGAGGAGTACTGGACTGCGGCATATCGCTCAGGCTCATTCATGTATCTTGGTGATGCAAGAAACGCCAACTTAACTGCGACATTTGAATTTTAATTAAAGGGATCATCATGATTGTTATTGAGAAAATATTGACTGCTGAAGAAGTGAGCTTATTTAGGCAGCAATTAGCTGATGCGCCATGGTTAGATGGCAAGCAAACCGCCATGGGCATGGCGGCGTCAGTCAAAAATAACCATCAAGCGGATGCTAATGATGATGTGGTGCGCCAACTGGCTAATAGGTTATTAGCTAAGTTTGGCAGCACGCCAAAGGTCGTTTCGGCGGCCTTACCCCATAAAATTTTTCCGCCTTGCTTTAATCGCTATGGTATCTCTGAAGAATATGGTTTTCACGTAGACGCTGCCGTGATGCGCATTCCGGGCACCAATGAGGTGCTAAGAAGTGATATGTCGATGACCACCTTTTTAAGTGAGCCAGATGAGTATGATGGCGGCGAGTTAATTATTGCTACCGAGTTTGGCGAGCAGCAAATAAAGCTGCCAGCAGGTTACGCGGTATTGTATCCATCTAGCAGTTTACATAAAGTCACTGCAGTAACCCGTGGTGAACGAGTGGCTGCCATTACCTGGATGCAAAGCATGGTGGCTGATGGCAGTTTAAGGCAAAACCTTTATCAGCTTGATCAAACCATTCAAACGCTCATTAGCCAAGGTAATACCGATCGCAGTGAGTTAGATAATCTGCACAATGTTTATCATAATTTGATCCGTCAATTTACCCAGCTGTAAGCTTAAATCCGATTTAAAAGCTAACTCGCTAAATGGCGCAGTTTATAATCAACAGGGCAAATGCCATAAAACTGTTTAAACAGGCGACTAAAATGGCTAGCACTGTGATAGCC
Organism: Shewanella sp. 10N.286.52.C2; assembly: GCF_002874545.1. Classification (NCBI taxonomy): domain Bacteria; kingdom Pseudomonadati; phylum Pseudomonadota; class Gammaproteobacteria; order Alteromonadales; family Shewanellaceae; genus Shewanella; species Shewanella sp. 10N.286.52.C2. The sequence continues at coordinate 21,845 of NZ_MCTV01000007.1, read as the reverse complement.
CAGTGAATAACACACTTGGGTTATTTGCTGGCCTTGCTCTATCAGCGTCGCCGCTTGAGTTAAGCGGCTTTGCTGCTGATAAACCATCGGCGTGCAGCCCAAATGCTGTTTAAATTGCTGAAAAAACTTACTGCGGCTCATACAGGCTTGTCGGCACAAGGCATTAATATCTAATGGCTCGCTGAGGTGCTGCTTAATATAGTGTAACGCGGCGTTGAGGCCATTAAATTGCGGGTCGTTATGACTGTGATGCAATAAAAAGTCACGGGTTTGATGACGCATTAAGCGCACTATTAATTCTGAAATCGCCAAATCAATCAGATAACTGCGGTCCTGTTCATTCTCGGTATAAATCGCCACAATTCTGTCTAATAGCGCTTGTGTTTGCTGATTATGGTGGGTATGCACTAAAGATGGTTGGTATTGCCAGTGGCCATATTGCTTATCGATAGGCGCGCTCAGATTGAGTTTATCGGCAATTTGTTGTACCCGTTCGGTTGAAATCTCAATGGCTAAACAGGTGGTGGGTTGATGGATTTTAGCCTCAGGAAAATCAATTTCTACGGCTTGATTGGGCGCCATAATAAAAGATTCATGGGGGTAAAACGCCGCCTCATAATCATCTACCGAGTGCATCACTTTTTTACCCGTCACCATGCCGCAAAATAACAGTTGGTCAGATTGTAGTGCCACCCGTGAGGCTTGCTCAAAGGTATCGTAAATACTCAGTTCAGATTCAGGTCCAGCAAAACTAATCTTGTTTTCTACTAGTACCTTTGGCTTGCTGCGCTGCAGTTGTAGGCGTCCACTGATCATATTGTTCCCTCACAGAGTGATACCAAGTCATTTGGTATATTTGTTCCTGAACAACAATCCTTACTTATGCTGTGATAACTTTTCCCTTAAAACTCGGAGCTAATTCGTTAACTTAAATCATTAACTTAGCTCAGCTTATGGGTAATGTCGCCATGAGCTAGACAGTAGTTTCACAATCATTTGTACTGTGAGTCAACAGCTGTGGATTCTCAGAATAGTCACTTTCCAATAATTGATTTAGCTTAATTAGTTATCCAAAAAATACAATTAGAGGAAAGTAGCATGATTTACGCAGCACCCGGCGAAGCAGGTTCAGAAATGAGCTATAAATCTGTATATCAAAACTTCATAGGCGGTCAGTGGGTTGAGCCTGTTAATGGCAAGTATTTTGACAATATCAGCCCAGTAAATGGCCAAGTTTTTTGTAAAATTCCCCGTTCAGATGCACAAGATATTGAGTTAGCCCTTGATGCAGCCCATAAAGCTCAAGCATCTTGGGGTAAAACCTCTGCCACGGAGCGTTCTAATATTTTATTAAAAATAGCCGATCGCATCGAAAATAACCTAACGGCTCTGGCAGTGGCCGAAACTTGGGATAACGGTAAAGCCGTGCGCGAAACCCTTAATGCCGATATTCCCTTAGCAGTTGATCACTTCCGTTACTTTGCTGGCTGTTTACGTGCCCAAGAGGGCAGCGCCGCAGAGATTGATGCCAATACCTTGTCGTACCATATTCATGAGCCGTTAGGGGTTGTTGGGCAAATTATTCCGTGGAACTTTCCTCTATTAATGGCGGCGTGGAAGCTTGGGCCTGCGCTCGCTGCGGGCAACAGCGTGATCCTTAAACCTGCGGAGCAAACACCAGCATCGATTCTATTTTTAATGGAGTTAATTGGCGATCTGCTGCCTGCTGGGGTGCTTAATATCGTTAATGGTATTGGTGAAGAAGCAGGTCAAGCGCTCGCAACCAGTAAGCGTATTGCCAAAATAGCCTTTACTGGCTCAACCCCTGTTGGCTCACATATTTTAAAATGCGCCGCTGAAAACATTATTCCCTCCACGGTCGAGCTAGGTGGTAAGTCACCCAATATCATCTTTAACGATGTGGTTAACTTTGAAGATGAATATTTAAGTAAGTGCGTAGAAGGCGCGGTACTGGCCTTTTTCAACCAAGGAGAAGTATGTACCTGTCCGTCACGGTTACTGATCCAAGAAGATATTTACCCGCAATTCATGGAAATGCTGATAGAGCGATCAAAAGCGATCAAGCGTGGTAATCCCTTAGATACCGACACCATGGTTGGCGCGCAGGCATCGAAAGAGCAGTTCGATAAAATATTAGGCTACATTGATATCGGCAAAAAAGAAGGCGCTGAAGTGTTATTAGGCGGCGAGATTGCATCTGTGGGTGATAATTTTGATAGTGGTTATTATATTCAGCCAACCTTGCTTAAAGGCACCAATGATATGCGCGTGTTCCAAGAAGAGATTTTTGGCCCAGTGATATCGCTCACCACCTTTAAGGATGAAGCCGAAGCACTCGCCATGGCCAATAACTCTGACTTTGGCTTGGGCGCAGGAGTGTGGACCCGAGACACTAACTTGGCTTATCGAATGGGGCGTAATATTCAAGCAGGCCGAGTGTGGACCAACTGCTATCACATGTATCCAGCCCATGCGGCATTTGGTGGTTATAAAAAATCAGGCGTGGGCCGTGAAACCCACAAGATGGCCTTAAATCATTACCAACAAACCAAAAACTTGCTGGTGAGTTACGACATTAACCCGTTAGGTTTTTTCTAAGCGATTAATCATGGGATAGTTGCAGCTTGATAGTTAAAGGCTATTTTTCAAGGTCATTTTAACAGGCTATTTTCAAGCTAAATATTAATAGGGCAAACAAGTTAGCTTGCTTGCCCTACTTATAATCTAAGACGACTCTCTTTTAGAGAGATAGGTCATGAGTAAATGAATTAACCCCATATACACAAATGCGCTCCAAGAGATAGCATGACTTATTTTATAGTCTAATTCGGCACAATAACCGACACTGCCATCATATTCTTCATTGGCTTCAGCCCAAAGACTGCTGCTGCCACTAAAAACTATCACCAGAATGCCTAAGCTAAATAGGTTGCTGGTTACTCCCCAAAGTGACCATGATACTAGCTCTATTAGTATGATTAGTCCCAGTGCAATAGTCGCCACCACCTTCTTGGTTAGCAGAGTTTTAGGCAAAAAATGGATGATAAACAGCATCAATAAGGTCATTAAGGCCGCATATTGAAAGAAGGTATAAATGGTGTCTGCGGCAACCGATTTCAGCATAAAGCTGAGCAGTATTCCCGCGCCTAAGACAATAACATTGAAGCCTGCAAAGATTTTTATCGGCAACTTTTGGTCTAATAACAGCGCCCCAGCAATGCTGAAGAACAAATACATGGCTAAAATGGGCCAAAAACCGAGTATATTGAACCACTCAATGGGAATATAACTAATTGCTAAATAATTACAAACTCCCCCCCAAATGATGGCCAGAAAAATCAGCAAATTAAATTGTAATTTACTGATTTTATAATCAGTTAAAAAAACCGCTGAAAGCTGCTGTTTTATCTTGTCTGGATGTGAATCAACCATGTTGCACCATTGTTATATTCCCCTTATTAATCAACAGCTAATTTTAATAATGGTAGCTTTTTTTATAAACTGCTTACAATGGTGTTTAGGTCGAAAACTAGCCTGATAAGCACTAAATTTGTGGTTTTTGCTTATCAGTCACAGGTTTAAGCTTCATTTAAGTGTTAAGCCTGATGATAGTGATGTGATAACAGTAACAACTTGCCAACTGAGCCACTGCTATTTGTTGATGACGATAGAATTTAGTTAACTTTTATCGCCGCATGAACAGACAAAGTTATTAGCAAAAATAAAATAATTAAAACAAAATTTAAAGGAGACGACACGTGAAGAGAGTCGGGATCGTGCTGTTGTGCATGTTTATGCCAATAGCGACAGCGTTTGCAGAGCAAACCAAAACCCTTTCAGTGGATGTATTGTGGCAACTAAGCCGTTTAGGTAATCCTACTATTTCCCCCAATGGCGATTACATCATTGCACCTGTCACTAACTACGATGTGCCTGAAGATAAAGGCTCAACTCAATTATGGTTATTTGATAAAGAGGGCAACAGCCAGCGCCCAATTACCGCTCAAGGTTTACGTGTGAGTGAGCCAACCTTCTCACCAGACAGCAATACTTTAGCTTTTATCAGCAAGCGTGATAAAGACGAAGCGGGTCAAGTGTACTTATTACCAATGAACTCACCAGGTGAAGCCCAGCGCTTAACTGAGGTGCCAAGTGGCGCTTATGGAATTAAGTGGGTGGGTGAGCATATTTACTTTATCAGTTCAGTATTTCCAGGTAAAAACTGGGATCAAGTAGCCGAGCAATTAAAAGCTGATAAAGACGATAAAGTATCAGCCCACCAATGGAATGCACTACCTTATTCAAGCTTTGATCATTGGCTTGATGAAGACCGTGAAGCCCATGTGTTTCGTATCCCTGCTAAAGGTGGCGATATTGAGCCAATTACTCAGCCTTTAAACAAGCAGTTACCACGTTCGTCGCAAAGTGCAGCTAGCTATGACATCGATCCAGCTGAGGGTTTTATTGCCTTTAATAGCAACGGTTGGGACAACCAAGTTGACGCTAAAATCGATATCTTTTTAGCAAAAATTGGTAGCGGTAAGGTTGAAAACCTAACCCCGAACAACCAAGCGCCAGATGCAAACCCAACATTTAGCCCAGACGGCAAAACCTTGGCTTTTACCCGCCAAACGATTCATGGTTTTTATGCCGATACTGCCAAGCTAATTTTGCTCGATGTTAACAAGCGCAGCGAAAAAGTGATTGCCAAAGACTGGGATCGCAGCGTCGCGCGTTTTGTGTGGACACCCGACAGCAAAGGCTTTTATGCAGCCATTGATGATGCCGCCACAAGACGCATTTTTCATATCAATGCTAAAAACGGCAAAGTAAAAGCCATCACTAAAGCGACTAACTTTGGTATGCCTGCGCTGGCGAATGACGGCACCTTAGTGGCCGCCAATGACAGCTTTACTTATCCAGCGCGCTTGGTAAAAATCAATCCACGTAATGGTAATAGTACCCGTTTAGACAGCTTTAATGATGAAATTTTAGCGGATATCGATGTGGGCACTTATGAGTCGGTGACCTATAAAGGTTATAACGATCAAGACATTCAAATGTGGGTTCATTATCCTCCGGGTTTTGATCGCAGCAAAAAATACCCATTAATGATGCTGATCCACGGTGGTCCACACAATGCCATTTCTGATGGTTTCCACTATCGCTGGAATGCGCAAACCTTTGCGTCATGGGGTTATGTGACGGCGTGGCCAAACTTTCATGGTTCAAACAGCTTTGGTCAAGACTTTGCTGACAGCATCAACCCAGACTGGAAAAACAAGTCACTGGAAGATGTGTTTAAAGCGACAGAGTGGTTTAAGCAAAAAGACTGGATCGATAACGATCGTTTAGTGGCGGGTGGTGCAAGCTATGGCGGCTACTTAACCTCGATTATATTAGGTCAAAAAGAACAGCCATTTAATGCGTTATTTATCCACGCTGCGGTCTATAACATGTACTCGCAAATGGCGGCAGATTTCTCGGTTCACAGTACCCGTTTTGGTAACTACTGGGACAAGCCAGAAATCTACAAGGCAATTTCGCCCCATTACGGCGCTGAAAACTTTAATACCCCAACCTTAGTGGTTCATGGTCAGCTTGATTACCGTGTGCCAGTCGGCCAAGGTTTTGAGTTATTCCGCACTCTGCAAACCCGTGGTGTGGAGTCGAAGATGATTTACTTCCCTGATGAAAACCACTGGATCATGAAGCCGAATAATTCAATTTATTGGTATAACCAAGTTGAGCAGTGGATGAACCGCTTTGCTGAACCTGGAGCTAAATAGTAGGGGCGAAATACAAATATTTAAGCCTTACTAACTGATTAAATATCACTTATAAAAAAGGCTGTTGCAGAACTTTCTGCAACAGCCTTTTTATTATCAGCAACGTAAGCGTTGTTAATTATGGTTACTTTTTAAAAATCTCTGCTCAGAAAGCTTAAACTTTAAATCTAAAACCTAAAAAGTGAAGCTGGTTTGCAGTGCTGCCCCCATATTATTTTCATCACTGTAATTGGCTGAAATATCGATATTAAATACTCCAGCAATGGATAAGCCTAAACCGGCAGTCACGCTGTTATCGATATTATCTGTTAAATCTGTTTGGTAGCCGGCGCGCAATTTAGCCCAGCTAGCAGGGGTAAATTCCAGCCCAATAGCGGCAAGTTGGCGATTGTCATTATTACTATCAAACTGGTTCAGGGTGCCATCAATATTGCTATAACCTTCAGATTCATTTAACTGCACATCAATGGCTGCGGTGATAAAACGGTTTTGATAATTTGCACTGATAGTATAAGTCGGGCTTATTTCATATTGACCTTGCACGCCATTAATTAGCTCAGTGTCATAGCTATTCTCGATTAAGTTTTTCCCTACAAAACCAAAGCCAAATCCGGCGTTATGTTGATAAGCAATACCGACATCAAGGTTCATATTGCCTTGATCGTTTTGGTAGCGATCATCATCCCAGTCATCAAACTCAAAGTTATCAATGTCGGTAATATAATTTATGGTGTTTACCTGCTGATATTTAGGTGACACCCCATAGTAGAGCTCGCCTGTGGCAAACTGATGCGACTTAGCTAAGCTGACACCAATTTCGGTAACAACTACACCCATGGTTAACGCTTGAGAGTTCAACTCTTGGTTGATGATATTGCTTGGATCAAGATCGCTATCAGCAATATCAGCAAACACCAGTGCATCGGCATAGGCTTGGGCAAACAGGTTGACCGATACAAATTTATTGGGGATCGCAATGGCTAACTGGGTGCCCACTTGTAGTTGGGCGTAATTGCCTTGGATCAACTGCAGTTGATCAATCACCACTTGGGCATCAGCTTCAGTTGGCATGCTGATGTTTTTAAAATCATCATAAACATCTGAAAAATCTTCAACATTCTCGATAGTGTCAGTGGGATCGTTAGCGTGTACCCCAAAAGCAGGGAACAATACCGCCACGCCATCGGACTCTTTAAAACGCGCCGTTAATGCAGGGTTATGAAATGGCGCCGTTAAATAATCGGCGCTGCTAACGCCAACGCCGCCCATGGCATGTGAGCGCGCATCAAAACTGTGATTGTTAGCTTGAACTGAGGTAGCAAAGGCCGCGGCCATGCATAAAGGAAGGTAGCGTAGTGTTCTTGTGGTTATTATAGGCATATTAATCCAGCAACATATTGTTATTAATAGTTTTATTGAAGTTGTTCGAAGCGGGATTATAGCATTGCTTAGGTTTGTTGTTACCAAGTGTTTGTGCTTATGTGAACTGAGCTGCATTGTTTTTATATTTTTTAGCCTATTAGCAAGTGACGGTTTTAAAGCATCACTTTAAAGCATCACTTTAAATCATTAGCTCAGTTACTTCATTTCCACGAGGTTGCAGGCACAGATATTAGTACTGGGTAAAAAATACAGTAACACGGTATTTTGTTGCGCATTTCGATTAGTAATTTGAATCGTAAGGTTATGGACGCCTTTTTTACTGATATTTCTTTTAGCAAAGGCCTCTAAGTGGCTGGCATGTTGTGGTAATGGCAGCTCAGTATTATGCCTAATTAATTCATTGTGGGTTAAGTTTAAAATGTAGGTGTCTTTCTCTTTATAAGCGCTAAGTACATCGCCTGTTAAATACAGGGTTGCAATAGGATTGCCATCGGTCGTGAAGTAACGGTAGCTGATACTGGCTGAACGTTTTTGTAAGGTAAAATCAGCGATCAGCGAGTGATGTTCAATGGTGTCACTATTAGGGTTTTTCGCCACTAATTCATTGCGACAAGATAGCACCATATCCACTTCGGTGGCTTTGATATGCTGGTAAATAATGACGATGCTGACAATGGCCATTAAGGCCGCCAGTATTCTGAATATGATGCGATTAGTCACAGAGTGATACCTCAGCTAGCCATTTATCGGAGATAAAATTCGGGGTTAAACTAAAATCACTGCTTTTAATATTGCGCATTAAGTTATCGCCATTTGGCTTTTGCCGAGCTAAAGAGATATTTAACACCTGCATGTCGTTAGAAAATGCCAGATACACTTGTTGCCACACTAAGGTGTTGCATTGGTTGAGAGCAGCAATGATTTTTTCTTCAGTGGGCTTATCTTGTTGCATTGATATGCTGGGTGACTCAAGCCACGTCAGTTTTATTTGTTGCTGATTATCTAATTGCACAATGCGGCTATTTTTGACTGGCGTTTGTGCAGGTTTAAACAGTATGTATTGATGCATTGCTGCAATAATGGCGGTTAACACTACAAGCACCAATGCAGTGGTATAGATAAAGTGTTTTTTATGCTTTGCAGATTGCTGAATCCAACTGGCTGCTGGTGGGGTGATATTGAGCCGATAACCTTTACGCGGAATGGTTTCAATTAATTCAGCATAATTTTCGCCAAAGTACTTACGCAAAGTAAATACTGCTTTTGCCACTGCCGATTCACTCATAACAGGGCTTTGGGAGCCAGCACAGGCTAATTGGCCTTTGGTCATGATGCGATTGGGGTGAAGACTTAATTGCTCTAAAACCTGACTTTCGGTGCGGGTAAGGTGCAGCTGAACTTGAGATTCAGTATTGAGTATTTGGCTATTGGCAATATCAAATTCAAAGATTTCAATGCGCATTTAAATCACACTCAGATAAACATTCTATTGTTAAGTTTACTGCAATTAGATAATTACAAACATTCTACAAATCACAGTTTTACCATACAGCACTAACTTTGCAGCTGGCTTTTGCTAAAAGCCACTCATTACTTCTTTGTTATGACCAATAGCCATTGCAGTCGCGGCTGCTCGTATCAAGCTCCCGCGCTTCGGATATTGCTAGTTCTGCTAAGGACAATTAACTTAACGTGATCTGGGTCACATTAGATTTTAAGTAATCTCAAAAGTAAAACTCTGTAATTAGTATTACGTGCTAAATGCGGGTGCTTTTTTGATATTTAACGCTGTTAAGTTGAGTTTTTTCGCTATTTAATCCATCTTCAATTCGATTTTTCTAATGGAGTGATTAACTGAAATATTACTTTGAACTAGCTCCCGTTGCCATTTTTCCTGTCTGTCATGCTTATCTCAAGCCAGAAACGTAAGTGCTGAAGATGTACTTTTTAGCGTTCTGCCAGTTATCAACACTCAGCTTAAAAGTTGGGAATAAATATAAAAATGCGAGGCAAGTGATTATGAAAACTCTAAATAGAAGACAAGCGATCAACCGTATTATTGGTATTTCTACTGCGGCAGCGGGCGGGGCACTTATCGCTAATCCTGTTATAGCGGCAGTGACCAACGTTAGCGGAGATTGGAAATTAGAAGTGGGTACCCGCTTAGCTTATAGCAAACTTGATCCCATGGTTGTGGCAAAACGTGCTTATGAAACCGGTAATGGCTGTATGTTCCAAGTATTTGATAGCATTATTCAAAGCTTGGCAGAATCAGATTCTGTTGATGCTGATAAGTTCGCCCAAGTACCAACCGCCATGGCGCATTATGGCTATGCAGGCATGCTAGGAGAAGGCACTGTTTGTGGCAATATTAACGCCACAGGTATGTTGGTTAATTTATTATCCATTAATGGTGAGCCTGCCAATGCAATGTTAAGTCAAACCATGCGTTTTTATGAATCAGAAACACTACCGTTTCAAACGGCTGAATTTATTGAAGGCATAGGCGCTGACATGACAGAGACCTTAGCTCAAGTCGGTAAACCTACAGCGGCAAATAGCACCCTTTGTCACAGCTCTATTAGTCTTTGGGCCAGTGAAAATGGTAAGTCATTTAGTGAAAAAGGCATGCGCTGTAAACAGCTTTCAGCCTCTGTGGTCTATGAATTAGTTGCAATGCTTAACAAGGCTTTTGATGGTGAGACCGTAAATGATCACCCAGTTTCAGATGCGACTCAAGATTGCCAAGGTTGTCATACATCGTCATCAACATTTGCCCCTAGTGTGCAAACGAATATGTCATGTAATACCTGTCACGGCGGCCACTAATTGCTGGGAGTAATAACATGAAACATCTTAAATTATGTAGTGTCATTGGCTTGAGTTCGATGTTGTTGTTTGGCTGTGGAGGCTCTGATGATGAAACTATCGATCCGCCAATTGAGCCACCTGTAGAGCCTCCGGTATTGACGGTCAATATTGATCAAACTGAGACCTTAACTGCTAGCTTACAATCTGTTGATGCAGAAAATGGCGCAGTGACAGTAAAACTGACAGGTGATGATGATTTGTCGGTCACTGACGCAAGTGCATTTAACCTGATTATTATGGGTTACCCTTCAAAGACGCAGTCGTCAACCAAGTACAATCTGGATTGGCATCAGGCGAGTCATGCAAATTGCATTGAGGCTGAAACCTGCTCACTTGATATCAATGAAGCTGAATCAGGGCTGTATTATTTAACCTTAGACAGTGTGAATTGGAAAACTGCGGTTGAGACTTACCGGGTAGCCTTAGAAGTTAAAGGTGACAAAGCTCATTATGAATTAGTGTTTATGGATTAAGGTACTTACCAATGTACTTTTAAGCTAGCTGTAAAAATGACAAAGCCTTTTCATTATGAAAAGGCTTTTTTACTGCTCAAATGATCGATTAACTCAGAAAGCGATCAATAGTTTTTTGCACATCATTGGGCATGATGGGCTTCGTCAGGTAATCATCAGCACCAATTTTTAAGGCTAACTCTTGATCAGATGCTTCAATGAGTGAGCTGACTACTACGATCGGAGTATTGGCGATTTCAGGCTGATCTTTAATAAACTTGATTACTTGATAGCCATTGATATTAGGCATAGTGATATCGACGAAAATTAAATTAGGGCGAATGCTTGCAAACATTTCGATAGCAGCATCGCCAGAATTTGCTGTCATAACCCGATATTCATCGCCCAAAATTGCCAGTAACAGGCCTGTGCAAACAGGATCGTCATCAATAACTACAACCGTACGTTTTTCCATTAATGCCTCATTAACAACTAGATACTCTTGGTGTTGTATTGTCATTATAGCTTAAAGCGACAGCGGAAAATGAAATATCAAGCCAGAAACAATATTGAGGGGAATTTTGTTTCTGGCATTGTCGTTATCAAACCAAGGTTTGATATTGCGGTAGTTAGTTTGCTTAGAAGGTGGCAATAGAGGCCAGGTGTGCTTCAAGTTCTGCTTCTGTGGTGGGGGTAATCTCAAGTTCAATTGAGAGCGGATCGCTACCATTAAGCATAAATGCCGCTTGTTTGTTGTGATCGTAATGAAACCATTTTCCATTGATACACACGTCGGTATAGCAGTTCGGTAGTAATTCCATGAGTACACCTATTATTTTATGTGATGGAGCTTGTAGGGTTATATTTGTGACACTAAAGCACAGTTTGAATGTGCTTTAGTGATCTTAGTCACCTTTATAAGACAATAGTTAAGCTAGGAGCACCTTGATCTGCATCAATTGAGATAGCGTTTTGTTGGATGGGAAAAGACTTTTCGTAACACAAAACACTAAAAGAGGCTTACTTTAAGCCTTATTTAGATATTAATGCTGCTTTTTGCCTATTCTTTAGGGTTAACCTTTGTTGATGGTGTTCGCCAATGGTTATTCGGCTGCGAAAATAAGCTGCTATGCTTTAATTTTTGTAGATTGGCACTCGCCGATGGATTAAATGCTTTGAACAGGAGAATATCCAATGAATATTGCTGTAACAGCAGCTAGTGGTCAACTTGGCGCTGCAATAGTAAATGCCCTGCTTGCTTTAGGCCCCAATTACAATGTAATCGCCCTTGCTAGAACCGTCGACAATGCCAAACACCTTGGGGTTGAAGTTCGCCCAGGTGATTACGATAATCTCGCTGAGCTTGAGACTTCGCTTAATGGTGTCGATACCTTATTACTGGTATCAGGTATGGCAGCCCCTGAAGCGCGTATTCCTCAGCATCGTAATGTTATTCAAGCAGCCAAGCAGGCAGGGGTTAAAAAAATTGTCTATACCAGCGTTCAAGGCGCTGAGGAAGACACTGCATTTTCTCCGGTTATTCAGAGTAATCGACAAACCGAGCTAGATGTCCAGAGCTCAGGACTTGAGTGGGTTATAGGCCGAAACGGTATCTATATTGAGCCAGATATTGAGTATATTGATAGCTACAAGGCGGCCGGCTTTATTTCCAATTGCGCTGGCGATGGCAAGTGCGGTTACACCACTCGAAAAGAGCTGGCATTTGCCTATGCCTGCATGTTGACTGAAGATAAACATAACGGCCATGTTTATAACCTCCATGGTGAGTCAATAACTCAATATCAATTGGCTGAATACTTGAATAAGAGTTTTGAGCTTAGCCTTAAATATATTCCTGTTTCAGTGGCGCAATACCGCGACGATCGCACCGCTGAACTGGGTGAATTTATGGGTACGGTGATTGCAGGTATTTACCAAGGCATACTTAATGGTAAATCAGATAACCCCAGCGACTTTACCCAAGCTGCAGGTCGTAAGCATCAAAGTTGGGATGATTACTTCTCAAGTCTTAACGCTTAAGTGTTAAAGCCCAAGCCTTAAAGCTTAATGTCGCCGTTAATGCGCGGCAATTAAAAGTTTAACGTCATAAAAAGCAGGCTGAAACTAACAAGGTCCTAGCTCAAACTAACTGGTTGCGTCTTGCTGAAGCGTAACCAGTTAATCCAAACCCTGTGTAAACCTTATAACAGCTCTCTACTGGTTAACATTGCTACAATTAAATGGTTGACAAAATCAACCAGTGCAATTATAGTTGACCTTATCAACTAGTTTTAACTTGTTTCATTAAGCCGGAGAGAGATTATGATCCCTAAAATTAACCGAGAAAATCGCTACCGCATTACCGTTGAAGAGCAGATCTCAGGCCAAGATACTGGCAAAACCTTAAGCTTTGAGTTTCAAGATAGGGAAGACCTATTCAACGCTGTTGAAAATATAAAAAAGGGCAGTGGCTTAGAAGCGCCGCTTGCCACCAGAGTCGCCGTAGCCTTACGACTGTTAGGGCCTGTGATGATGCAAAACCGTAAGCATCCACTATTTTTGGATTTTATGCCTCACTTTAAAACCTTTATGAACAATCTAAAAAGCACAGTAAAACAAACCATCACAGCTAAATAATCCCTAGGTTAATTTGATGCTTATCAAGATGATGTGTGCTGAGATAATCAGCTTTCAAAAAAGGCGCAGTCATTCACTGACTGCGCCTTTTTATTATTTAAGCCTGTTTTTAAACATTAAAAAAGGGCTTAAGGTATTTCAGTAAACCTCGTTACTTAACTGCTGAGTCCAGTGCATTGTAAGAGGCATGTTTACCTAGCTGCTTAGCAAAGTACTTGTTGGTTTCGGCTAAAATAATGTGTCTTAAACCAATAATCCCGATCAAGTTCGGAATGATCATTAAGCCATTAACGGTATCGGCCAGCATCCAAATAAGGTCTAGTTGAATAAACGCGCCGCCGGCAATCAAAGTTAAAAAGATAAACTGATATAGTTTAATACCTTGTTCACCTAAGCGTTTGCTGGTTAGGTAGTACCAACAACGCTCGCCGTAATAATGCCAACCTAGAATGGTGGTAAAGGCAAAACACACTAGAGCAATGGTCACCACATACTGGCCGACAATCACTGAGCCGCCAGAGGCAAAGGCTGCACTGGTCATTGCTGCGCCAGCAGTATCGCCATTCCACACACCGGTGATAATCAGCACTAAGCCTGTCATGGTACAAATCAAAATAGTGTCAAAAAAGGTGCCGGTCATGCTGACTAAGCCTTGCTCGACCGGTTCTTTAGTTTTAGCGGCAGCGGCCGCAATGGGCGCACTCCCTAAACCCGATTCATTAGAGAATACCCCGCGGGCGATACCAATTTGAATGGCTTGCGCCACCGTTGCGCCTAAGAAACCGCCTGCTGCAGCAATAGGGGCGAAGGCTGAGTGTAATACTAATTCAATGGCCGGAATGATTTGCTCAGAAAAGCTAAATAAAATCCACAAACAGGCCAATACATAACCTAGCGCCATAGTAGGTACTAACTTTTGCGCCACATTGGCAATGCGTTTAACGCCGCCGATCGTCACCGCAGCGACAAGGGTGGTGAGTACGAGGGCGGTAACCCAAGTCGGCACATCAAAGGCAATGGTCATGGCATCGCTAATGGCATTCACTTGGGCGAAAGTACCGATACCGAAAAAGGCTACGCCGACACCAAAAATAGCAAAAATATTGGCTAGCCACTTTAAGCCGAGGCCACGCTCAATGTAGTACATTGGCCCGCCAGCAATATTACCTCTGGCATCGGTGGTGCGATACTTTACTGCCAGCATACATTCAGCATATTTGGTTGCCATTCCAAAGAAGGCTGCTAGCCACATCCAGAAAAGGGCGCCCGGCCCACCGATTTTAATCGCGGTGGCGACGCCGACAATATTACCAGTACCGATAGTGGCAGATAGCGCTGTACATAAGGCCGCGAAGGAAGATAAGTCGCCTTTGCCGCTAGCAGGTTTAAATAATAAGCTTAAGGCCAGTGGCAGCTTAAGGACTTGGAGTAATTTTAGGCGAATGGTGAGATATAGCCCGGTGCCGATCAGTAAGCATAGGGTTATAGGGCCCCAAACAATGGCATTGATATCGGCTAAAAGCGCGTGAAAATTCATGGTATTCCTCGAATATTAAACAACAAAATTAATATGGAGGAGGAAAAGAAATGGCTGGATTTGTGGTACTGAGGAATACAGCTCACGCAGGTGTTCATCATGATTGATGACATTAGGCACAGCAGAAAACGACAGTGACCATAAATGAATACAGTCATCCTCTCCTCTGTCCTTTTGCCTGAGCGTTTCGCGGCAGTTGAATTAATTCAACTGCCACTTTCGCCTTCGGCGCTGTAATGACATTAAGCTGCGAACCACTAATGCTTACAGTCTCTCCAGAGGCTCGTCCAGTAACAGTCCTCACCACTAAGTGGCACCTGAAAGAGTGGTTTATTAAATGATATCAATACCATCCAACAAACTTGCCTCGTCGGTGTGGGGTTGCTCCCCACTCTCCTGCTACCTTCATCCGAACGGATCTTTTTGCTAAGCGATTAAAAAGTTTAACAAAAAGGACTGACAGCATGCGTGATGTTACCCATGTGCTCAAGAGATCTGTATCACAGTTTTATCAACAGGCTGTTTAACTGGTTTATATTTGAACGAGTGCTAATTTCGAGTGTTCTTTGTTAGCGCTCTTTGTTAGGGTTCGCATTTACAGCTTGGCAATACTAGCTACTGACTGCCATATTCAAATCAGTTGCTAACCTTTTTAGCGTTTCAACCTGGTGGGTAAGCTTCTCGCCTTGGTTGGCAACAGACTCTGATACTTGATGAGTTTTAACAACACTGCTAGCAACTTCGGCGCTGGCAGTATTAAGTTCTTGAACTGCCTGAACTTGATGCACCATGGTATCGGCAAGTTGATTGATATCACTGAGGGTCTCTGCGACCTTAGCGATAATACTGGTGAGCTCATTACTGGATTGCTCAATGACACTTTGGCCGTGCAGCACTTCTTTTTGGCTACGATCTAACAGGCTACGAATTTCGACTGCAGAGGTATTACTCTTAGCTGACAGCTCGCGCACTTGTTCAGCCACTACTGCAAAACCGCGCCCATGCTCACCAGCGCGAGCCGCTTCAATGGCAGCATTGAGTGCCAATAAGTTGGTTTGGTCTGCCACCGAGGTAATTAAATCTGCCACTGACATAATTTCTTTATTACTGACTAAAATTTTGCTGATAGCTTCTGTAGTAGCCGCCAGTGATGAGGCACTTAGCTGAGCCTGATCATTGATAAGTTGGCTGCGATTACGTAAATCGACCACAAATGATTCTGACTGCTCAACATCTTGAGTCATCCGGCTAAGCTGTTGGTTCATTTCTTCAGCGGCGCTGGCCTGAGATTGGCAGTTTTGATTTAAATCATCCACTTGATGATGCAAGTCTTCAGATTGTGTTTCAAGTACCTCAGCCATGCTAGACAGTTGCACCGCATTGTCACCCGCGCGATGTAAAATCGACGATAATTGCTGGGCGCTTTGCTCTGCATCATTTGCGACTTTTTCTGTTTGATGCTGAGATTTTTCAGCATGCTCAATGGCTTTATTACGTTGCTTGGCGGTAAAGGCTTGGGCGATAACAATTATAATCAGTGGCATTAATAAACCAGACCAAGCCTCTGTCATGTATGCCGTATCAGACAGTTCCATAACCGGAATGCTCACCCCTTGTAACTCTAACATTAGCATCCAAGATGACGCTGCGATCACCAGCGCACTCCAAATCGTCGCCATTAAAATACCTGCAGTTAAAAAGAAGGCGATCAGTAATACCGTTAACCATAGGCTCTGACTTGAATTGAGCACACCACCGTCCTGATAAATAAGGTTCAGTGCATGTAGAGCCATACCAAGGAAACCGACATTAAGCGCGAGGGTCGGCATTTTTGCCAAGCGCAAAATTAAGCCTGCACTTATCTCGGCAATAATTAAAAATATAGAGGTGTAGATCAATAAACTATGATCAAATTGCAGCCATTTAAACAGACTGTAAAGGCCGGTAAATAGTGATAAAAGTGAGAAAAATAGAATGACTTCCACATACCTGAGTTGAGTGTCATTCCAGGTATTATTGGTCGGGAAAAAAGCAGCACGCCACATTGCCAAAGGAGTCATAAAGTTGCCTCTTATAATACAAAGTAGAAAAGGCCTAGGGGATAAAAAACCGAATACTTACCTTAGCCTAGACTAAATAATTCACATCTAAATTATTGTTTTTTATTGATTTATTAAAATTTGTTCTAGATTTACCATGGCTAAGGTGACAGCGGCAAACAGTTATCGCCTTAGACCATGGTTATCGTCACTTTTATTGTTTTAGATCAACCTTTTAGCATCGATTTTTTTAGGCCTTTATCGGTTGGCTTTTTGCCTAACCAGACACTGAGCACCGCTTTACGGAAGTCTTCACCTGGAGTGACAGCCAATTGCTGGCCATTTTTGTAACTAATCACACCTTCACCGGGCACGCTCATTAAGGTGAATTGATCGCCTGACTTAATGGGATCAGAAAAAGAGTTGATCAAGGATTCAATACTGGCGGCAATCGGCTCCGTTTTGCCGTTTGTTGCCCGATCAAAGCCTTCATTTAAGGCATCGATCATTTTTTCTGAGGTGATCATATCTGAGGTAATATTAAGCCGAATCGCAGTTGGGGAGTCGCTATCAATCACCTGTTGTGCTTGGGTACTGGTGCTGGTGGTAAACAAAGAACCGACATATAAGTCGATAAAAAATTTACTCCGAACTCCGGCGCCGTTTAACACCATAGTGCTGTTATTTAAAGTCACGTTTTCAGGCACACTGACACCTGAAATATCAACGGCAGCTGAGGCGCTGGCACACACGAACATTAAGCTCGTTGCGGTAATAATGCGTTTAATCATGTCATCCTCCATTAAGGATTAAAAAGCGCTGCCAATACTGAAACAGTTTGGTATTTAGCAGCGAAAGAGCATTAGTGGCTATTAGTTAAAAATACACTGGCTAGAATGCGTGGTTATATTCAATCCAATAGCTATCATCAGTGCTATCACTATTGTCTGTTTTATAGTTCACTCGCACGTTTTGGCGTTTGTTCATTTGATATGCCAAAGATAATTCACCGCTAAAGCTTGCCATTTGTAAGCCGCCATCCATGATGTCATCGCTCCATGACTTGCCTTGCATTTCTTCGGTATAAGAAGCGCTTAATAGCATCCACCAGTTATCATTAAAGGCATAACGGGCATAAACCATACCGGTTAAAATGAGTGATGGAACATCAATGCCACTGCTGGTTACCGGGATGTCTGTAGCTGTAATATCTTGCATGTTATCGCCAACGACCACAGCACCGGCATATAAAATTGGCCAAATATAGAAGTTATCAGTAACCGGAATCGTCATCACAGGACCCGCTTGCACCACTGCCATGCTGCCATAAAAAGGATGGTCAGCTAGGATGGCGTCAATAGACCAGCCGGTGCCGTTTGTGGTGTTGATAGTGCCATAACGTAAACGGTACGAACGCTTGCTGGTTTCATCATTAAATGTTGGTACAAGGCCGTAATCAGGATGCTCTATCATCCCAGTAAATTTAGGGCTTTTATCACCCTCGTTAAAGATATTTTTAGCTTCGAAAATAACCCCACTCTTTTGACCTGAATCAGCGGTTTTTTCCGACAGCATTAATTGGCCTTTAATGTTCATGCCTTCACTGCCGTATGATGCGCCAATAGAGGTGTAAACATCAGTTGGATTAGACATATCAATATCTGCTTCTGTGTCAGCAGCATAAGTTAAACCAGAAGTCATTGAAGCGAGTATTGCCATACTTAGAATGCGTGTTTTCATGGTAACTCCATTATTTTGTAATTAGTTTTTAATTAGTTTTTATCAGTAGCGTTATAAATTTCTGAGGACTAATCCTCGTGGTACTGGCGATAGGTTGCGCCAGTACCCATTACTTCTTCACGTTTTATTGGGCTTGGTATGAACCTGCCATTAAACGGGTGTTGGTATATTTTTTACTAAAGAATACATAAGCATAAGCAGCATTAATGATGAAACTAGCTGCACCTGCTGCCAGCATGAGTTCATCATTGCGTGGTAGTGGAACCACGTTACTTTCGTACATGAATGGGCAGCTGAAGTAGTACATGAACGAGCCTGCTAAAGTGAATGCTCGAGCCTGTAACCAAGTGCCTTTTTTAATGAATAGCGCTGGTAATGTTGCTGCGATTAGCACCATCATTTGCGCCGTCGCAGAGCCTGGGAAATTGAGGTAAACGAACACAATATTCCAAACGTCGTAGGCGATAATCCAAAATGTGGTCATTGCTGGCCAAATCATGTCTTGCTGCTTACTTTTGTCTGAGAAAATTTTCGCCCAACCTGCAAGGGTGATAATAGATAGCACACCACCAGTTGCATTGAGGATATTGGCAAGATTACCCATACTGAAGTCTTGCATTACCGCTTCTGAAATATTAATCGCGAGGAATGCAGCAGCGCCGAATTTTGCCCATTTCATATCACCGACTTTGGTAAAGCGGATTAAGGTAAATAAGGCTGCAGCACCAACAACTGAGTACAGTTTTACCCATTTGAACCAGTAGGTGATCTCATAGCTTGACCACAGTGGAATAAGCGCTATGGGTAAGATGAACCAAAAAACGTAGTTACTCCATTTGTAGCGTCGGCACATTTCGTTTAATGCAATTAAGCCAAATAGCACCAGTAATACATGCCCATAAGCGCGGTATTCATACCATTTATGAATGTTGAAGCCATCGTCTGCTAAGGTGAAGCGGATTTCTTCACTGTCAACGTAAGTTAATGTTGCCCCATCAAAGTCATTAATCTCATCACCCGCTTGGCTGCTAATCACCACACCTGTGGCAGTTTGCTGCCAACGCTGGGTTTCGACTTTATTAAAGCCGCCAGATTGTTTAGTGACACTGACAAGATTGTTTTCAGCAAATTCCATTCGATAAAACAAGCTACCTTCGCCGGGTTTGCCGTCTCTGGTGCCTTGCCATATTTGCCCTGGTAGCGGCTGAGTTTCTACTTGATGATTAATGGCGTCATCAGCGTTAGCTACGCTGGTGATGCTTACCATCATTAACGCAAAAACCGCGCTAAATAGTGTTATTAGTTTATGTTTCATAACAACGTCTCGTGTTGTATTAACCGAATACCGATGTGGTATTCGGTTGGAGGTGATTAGGCTGTTGCTAATTTCTTATCTTGAGCCGTTTGATCATCTTCTAATTCGCTGACTAATGGTGGTGGAGACTTTTCACCAAATGGTGGTTCACCATTTTTCTTCTGCATGGTGAAGTACCAAATTGCGAAAGGAACGTGTAAAGCAAGGTTGATGACGCCCCAGTAATACAGCACGTTATCGTTGGCCCAGCTGCTTGAATCCATTAGTGGTACAAACACGTCGCTGTTAGCGCGGATCAGTAGGTGGAATGCCAAGGTGTAAACACGCGCGATTATGTAAAGCTCTGGTCGACCTTTGATTAATGGGTATAGCTCTGCCGCCATCAAGATACAGAATGAACTTGCGAAGAACGCAGGGCTCTCACCGAATACAAAGGCTAGGTTCCAGGTGGTATAGAGGAAGTTCCATGCCGCTGTGGAATAAAACAGTAAGTCGTTTGGTTTGTCTTTACCGATAACCCAATAGACACGTTTACCATTTTTGTAGCGTGGGAAAGGAATAGTGACACAAAGAATGACACCACAGATTGCGTTAAAGTAGTTTGCTGTAGCAAAGTCTTTTAATGTGGCTTCTGCAATGTTTAACACTAAAACTGCATATAGAAATTTTAACACCCAGTCGCCGCGGAAAAACGCCAGCACCTTGTGTGGGTTTTGATGATATAGCCACGCGATACGGGCACCACCAACAACAATTGCAGTGGGGATTAATACACTGACCGTCTTAACCCAACGGAACCATCCGTCAAGTTGATCTGCCCATAGTGGGGCTGTCACTAATGAAAGTAGCCAAAAAGCGGCGGTTAATCTTGGTGTTCGGCGCATACCTTCAACCAAAACGAGTAATAAAACAATATAACCTGTCATTGATACGAAATATTGCCAGACTGGGATGTCCATAATGCCTCCGAGAGCATGTTATTTAGCAATCTATAGCTCCTAACTGATGGAGCTATGTTCAAAAAAATTCACGTTTTTGTTTAGTTCTTATTCGAATAGATCTTCAACATCCAAAGTTAGAGTAATAACTCTACTTTAGAGTCTTTACTCTAACTTAGGGTTTTAATTAGACCTTGATCTAAATCAAGTAATGATTCTGTTTTGGTTGTTACCTAAAGGTGTTTAGCTTGTTAATGTGATCGAGTTAACAGGTTGTTTAATCGCTAAATAAGTGACTATTAATTCATGGTTTCGTTAAATTTATATATTAGGTTGCCATAATTTATTCAATATTTTCAGTAAATTAGAAGTTATACAAATTACTTATGTGTGTGGGAGCCTCTTTGGGAAGAGAATCGCTTTCAAGTGCTACGGGGCGGGATATATATTGGCTATTGTTGTAAACATTTCAGTAACAATTTTACTTTTAAGTGTGGGTGAAAAAGGGATTGTGACTGTGGCTGTAGTCATTGTAGTGAACAATTTTTGGACATTGAACGTAATTTATTTAACAACTCAGTGCTGAGAGCAGTCATTAAGTCTTAAATTGCCGCAGTTAGTCGCTGCAGTTAATGAAGCTTGATTTTAAGCATCAGTTATTACATCCGAGGAACCACTATGCCTAGTATAAATAAAGCCGTTAATAACCCAAGAGATACGAGTCAACATGGGCTGAATACCTTCGAGCAGTCTGTGTATAACGACAGTCAGCCAACGATCATCGGTGTGGCAGATTCGACTCACTATCTGGTGGGCGTAGTGGATGCGGATAATAACTTTTCAGGACTGACAGCAGGCAGCGCTTGCACAGTAGTTAATTCACTCGCAGAGGCTAAGACGCTGCTGCGAAGCCATTATTATTCCAGGGCTAATGTGGTATATCAAACAGCTTATGATGAAATGTGTGGTTTGGCTGCAAATGGTCATTATCATGAAAGCATAAAGCTATAACAATTATCCTTTGGTTACCAATGCTTTGAACTGTGCGGCTTGGCCTGCGACTGGCCACTATTAACCAGTACGAAAGCATAACGCTATAACAATTATCCTTTGGTTACCAATG
>NZ_MCTV01000006.1:0-165900 GCF_002874545.1 Shewanella sp. 10N.286.52.C2 | reverse complement strand
CAGGGCTTACGCCTTGGCCTTTTTATAAAATATTTAATAATATCAATGGAGATTAACACTAATGTGAACACATAGTTAAAAGCACAACCAACATTAGCCGTTAATTCATATCAAATGTCACCCCATCCATCATCCCTGACGAGTTAGCTTCATTACTTTGCAGTTTAATCATTAAGCGTAAATCATTGGGTGAATCAGCGTGATGTAATGCATCGGCATAGCTAATCTCTTTTTCAAGATATAAATCCAACAAGGCTTGGTCAAATGTTTGCATGCCCTGCTCTCTTGATTTAGCCATGGTTTCTTTGAGTAAATGCAGCTCATTGTTAGCAATCAAACTGGCTATACGTGGGGTATTAATTAACACTTCGATTGCTGCCCTACGGCCACTACCATCAGATTTTGCCACTAATTGCTGCGCCACAATACCGCGAAGGTTTAATGATAAATCAAACAATAGCTGGTTATGCTTGCTCTCAGGCACTAAATGCATAATACGGTCTAACGCTTGGTTAGCGTTGTTAGCATGCAAGGTCGCCATACATAAGTGACCTGTTTCAGCAAATGTTAAGGCAAATTCCATGGTTTCTTGAGTACGAATTTCACCAATCAAAATCACATCGGGCGCTTGACGCAGCGAACTTTTAAGCGCGGCATCAAATGAATCAGTATCAATACCGACTTCTCGCTGGGTGATAATACTTTTGCGATGGTCATGAACAAATTCTACTGGGTCTTCTATGGTCAAAATATGCCCGCGAGCATGGGCATTACGATAACCCACTAATGCTGCCAGCGAAGTTGATTTACCAGTACCAGTGCCACCCACCATGATGATCAAACCACGTTTACTCATCACCAAGTCTTTAAGGATCGGCGGTAGTTTTAAGTCATCAACTTCAGGAATTTTGGTTTCAATTCGGCGCATCACGCAGCCGGGTGATTCACGTTGCCAAAAAGCACTGACACGGAAACGGCCTAAATCTTTTGCAGCAAAAGCAAAGTTACATTCACGAGACTCGTGAAACTCCTTCTTTTGCACCTCTGTCATTAAGGATTCAACAAACTCTAATGACTGCTCAGGGTTAAAGCTATTATCCGATAGTGGTCTTAGCTCACCATCAATTTTGGCGCTGGGCGGAAAGCCTGCAGTAATAAATAAATCTGAAGCCTTTCTGTCAACCATTACCTTTAAAAAAGGATGCACATCCATTTTACTTTCCTTTAAAAGTTAGCTTGTTTGTTAGAGCTTTTTGACATGGCATCATCACGGCTAATAAGGCCGCGATTGACTAGGTTTTGTAGACACTGTTCAAGGGTTTGCATTCCATGAGACATACCCGTTTGAATAGCTGAATACATTTGTGCGACTTTATCTTCACGAATAAGGTTACGAATAGCTGGCGTGCCCATCATAATTTCGTGAGCTGCCACTCGGCCGCCGCCAACCTTTTTAATTAAGGTTTGCGATATAACCGCCTGCAAAGATTCAGACAACATAGTACGTACCATGTCCTTTTCGCCTGCAGGGAATACATCAACAATACGGTCAACTGTTTTAGCCGCTGAAGTGGTATGCAAGGTACCAAAAACTAAATGACCGGTTTCTGCTGCTGTCATTGCTAAGCGAATGGTTTCAAGGTCACGCATCTCACCCACAAGAATAACATCGGGATCTTCACGCAGTGCACTTCGAAGCGCCGCTTCAAAACTATGGGTATGTTTATGCACTTCACGTTGGTTGACCAAACATTGCTTATTTTGGTGCACAAATTCTATTGGGTCTTCAATGGTCAGAATATGGTCATGGCGTTCATTATTAATATAATCCACCATCGCCGCTAGTGTTGTAGACTTACCAGAACCTGTCGGCCCTGTTACTAAGACTAATCCACGAGGGAAGCTTGAAATCTTTTTGAAAATTTCAGGAGCGCCTAACTGCTCAAGTGATAATATATCGCTGGGAATGGTACGGAAAACGGCACCAGCCCCACGGGATTGGTTAAATGCGTTAACACGAAAACGGGCAAGGTTTGGCACTTCGAACGAGAAATCGATTTCTAAATGTTCTTCGAAGTCCTTACGCTGTTTATCATTCATGATGTCATAGACTAATCCATGAACAGCTTGATGGTCTAATGCGGGTAAGTTGATTTTTCTCACTTCACCATCAACGCGAATCATCGGAGAAACACCGGCAGAAAGGTGTAGATCTGATGCATTGTGCTTTACACTAAAGGCAAGTAACTCAGTTATTTCCATGACTAATGACATCCATTCAAACAAATCAAAACAATATGACAACAATAGCAGACCGAATATCAATCGCCCAGAGCCAAATTGCACAAGCGACGCAAAATTGTTCACGTAATAGTGAAGAAGTCACCTTACTTGCCGTCAGTAAAACTAAGCCAATATCGGCTATTATTGAGGCTTATCAAGCGGGCCAGCGCTGCTTTGGTGAAAATTATGTCCAAGAGGGCGAAGAAAAAGTCCTCGCACTAAAAGATGACTATTGTGATATTGAGTGGCATTTTATCGGCCCTTTGCAGTCCAACAAGTCGCGTATTGTTGCCGAGCATTTTGATTGGATGCACACTTTAAGTCGTGAAAAAATCGCTAAGCGCCTCAATGACCAAAGACCAGCAGGTAAAGCGCCGTTGCAAGTGTGTATTCAAGTTAATATCAGTGAAGAGGCATCAAAGTCAGGGGTGATAGCGACCGAGGTTAGCGCTTTAGCTAAGGTGATAGCATCGCTCCCTAATTTGACTTTAAGAGGCTTAATGGCCATACCGACTGCCACCAGCGATATCGCTCTGCAACGCCAAGAATTTGCCAAACTGCAACAGCTTTTTGCGCAGCTAAAAAGCCAATACCCTGACATTGACACCCTATCAATGGGCATGAGTAATGATCTGGCGGTGGCGATTGAGCATGGCTCTACCATGGTCAGAATTGGCACCGCAATATTTGGCGCTCGAGATTACCCATAAACCCTAAAGGCCAAAAACGCCAAATCATTAATTAAAATTTATCCGCTACTGCTTGTATTAGTAAGCAATAGCCCAAACATTAGTAAATAAGCAATTAGCAAATAACAGCCGACATAAAAATTAAAAGTGATCCTTAATATGACTCAAGCAAAAGTATGTTTTATCGGTGCAGGCAATATGCCCCGCTCAATTATCAGTGGTTTAGTCAGTAATGGTTACCCAGCAGATCGTATTCACGCCACCAATCCCAGTGTTGGTAAATTAGATGCGTTAAAAGCCGATTTTAATATTGGTGTATCTCACGACAATATTGCTGCTGCAGATGATGCAGATGTGATTGTACTCAGCGTAAAACCGCAGTTAATGCAAATGGTGTGTGAACAACTAAGTCAGTTAGATTTATCAAAAAAGTTATTAATCACTATCGCTGCAGGCATTCCTGCGGCGCGCTATGTCGATTATTTTAAGCAACCGATTAACCTTATTCGCACTATGCCTAATACACCAACGCAAATTGGCGTGGGTATGACAGGCTTATACGCCGATGAATCCATTTCAGCAGAGCATAAACAAATTTGCGAAACCTTAATGATAAGTGGTGGCAAAATAGTTTGGGTTGAAAAAGAAGACGAGCTTAACCAAGTGATTGCATTAGCTGGCAGTTCACCGGCTTATTTTTTCTTGTTTATTGAGTCTATGATTGACCATGGCATTAAATCTGGCATGGATGAAACCACAGCAAGAGCGCTTGCCCAGCAGGCGGCATTAGGCGCGGCGCAAATGGTGATTCAAAATCCACAACTTTCATTAGCAACCTTGCGTAATAATGTTACCTCAAAAGGCGGCACTACAGCTCAAGCGGTTGAAACCTTCGAACAAGGCGATTTACGCGGTTTAGTGGATAAAGCTATGACAAACTGCATAAAACGGGCACAAGAAATGGCAAAAACATTTTAAACAAACGATATTTAATGGAAAATAGCCCGTGAAGATAATTTTCAGTTCAATTTTAGATCAACTTCAGATCAACTAAGGCACACTCAATGAATGCACTACATTTCTTAATCGATACCGTTTTTGGTCTTTATCTTATGATAGTCCTGCTGCGCTTTTGGCTACAATTAGCCAGAGCTGATTTTTACAATCCATTTAGCCAGTTTGTGATTAAAGCCACTCAACCTATCATAGCCCCAATGCGCCGTGTATTGCCGTCTATGGGCAGTATTGATACCGCATCAATCGTACTGGCCTTATTGGTGGTATTTATAAAATATTCAATACTTACCGCTATGACACCTGCTGCGCTATTTGACCCATTAATGCTTGGTATTCTTACTGTGGTTTCAGTATTAAAAGAAGCTGGAGTATTACTGTTTTGGGTACTCATTCTGCGCGCACTGCTTAGCTGGTTTAACCAAGGTCACAACCCGATTGTGAAGGTAATGGATCAACTTACCGAACCCTTTTTAGCCCCTGTTCGTCGTATCCTGCCTCCTATGGGTGGTTTAGACTTATCGGTGATGTTAGTGCTGATTGCAATGAACTTCCTTAATATTTTGTTAGCGCAATACATTCCATTTTGGGCTCAGGTTTAAATTTCATGTTTTCCGTTTTAACCTCCGAGCGAGCTTAAGCTGATGCCTGTCGTTATTCAGCAACAGAGTAACCTGTTGCTGAACCTTTATATTCAGCCTAAGGCCAGCCGTGATAAAATTGTGGGCTTACATGGTGATGAAATAAAAATCGCCATCACAGCCCCGCCAATCGACGGTAAAGCCAATAGCCACCTGATAAAGTATTTAGCCAAAGCCTTTAAAGTGCCAAAGTCTGATGTGATGCTTCTAAAAGGGCTTCAAGGCCGTCATAAGCAAGTGAAGATACTTAGCCCGTTAAAGATCCCGCCTGAAATATCGCAGATAATAGCCCAATGCAACTAAGCATCGATTAGTGAAATCATCCATTATTGAAATCATCCATCAAAATGATCCAATTACGGGTGATCTGGCTAAAAATTCTCTATACTTAAGTCTACATTCCAATTAGTGAATCAACTCTTTCGTCGCGACGATTAACTAACCTAGGGCTAAACTAACCCGCTAGGTCAATTAAGCCAGTTGTTAGCAACACAGAGTCGATCAAGGATTTAGATTATGTTTCGCACCCTTTTATGTAGCTTTGTCATTTTAATGAGTACCCTAACGACCGTTCAAGCAGAACAAAAACAGACTGTCGGTAATTATGATATTCATTACATGGCATTAGGTAGTACCTTTATTACCCCTGCTATTGCCAAAACCTATGGTATTGAACGCAGTAATTACAACGGTATTGTCAATATTGCAGTGTTAGATACCAGTAAAGAAGGTAATCCCGCCGTTGCTGTTGAAATCGCTGGCGTAGCCAACAACTTACTTGATGCACGAATGGATTTAGAGTTTAAAGAAATCCGTGAAGGCGATGCTATTTATTATATCGCCCAAGTGCCATACCGAGACGATCAACAAATCAACTTTAACCTGACGATAAAGTACGGCAATAAGCTCAATACATCGTTAAAGTTCAAACAAAAATTTTATGTGGAATAAGGCTAAACAGCGGCTTATTTCAAATGATTTTGCACTTTTAACAAGCTAAACCTCAAGGTTTAGCTTTTTATTTAGTTGCGCAAACCATAGCTATTTTATCCTTTGCTGCTGTCTATCAACTCAGTGCTTAGGTATCATTAGGCCAATTTCATTGATGAAAATTTAAATAGCCAGTCAAGGCGAAAACTAAGCCTTTTTTAAGGCTAGATGCCACTTATTTGATGTGAGTTTTAGTTTACTGCAAAGCCTGCTCACCCCATAAGCACTATTTAAAACATCAGCCCCCTTATTTAATAAAAAGGTATTCCATGCAACAGATTGTTTTAGCAAGCGGTAACAAAGGTAAACTAACAGAGTTTGATCAGATGCTAGCCCAATTTGATATTGAGGTTTTACCGCAAAACCAATTTAACGTTCCAGAAGTGGCTGAAACAGGCACCACCTTTATTGAAAATGCCATTATTAAAGCCCGCCACGCTGCAGAAATCACTGGTAAAGCCGCAATCGCAGATGATTCTGGTTTAGAAGTTGATGCCCTTCAAGGCGCACCGGGGATTTATTCAGCCCGTTACGGCGGCGAAGGCGCCAGCGAGCAAGACAATTACCTTAAATTACTTGCTGCATTAGCAAACAAAACACAGCGCAAAGCACGCTTTCAGTGTGTATTGGTTTATATGCGCCATGCTAAAGACCCAACCCCAATAGTTTGCCAAGCGGCATGGGAAGGCACTATAGGATTGAGCCCTCAAGGTGAGCAAGGCCATGGCTACGACCCTATCTTTATTCCACAGGGGTTTGATATTTCGGCTGCCGAGCTTTCAAGTGAGCAAAAAAACCAGTTGAGCCACCGTGGGTTAGCACTTACTTTGCTTGTAGACGCTATGAAAGCCAAAGGGATTATTAAGTAACTATCATGCAATCAGCGAAATTATCTCTGCCACCACTGAGCTTATATATCCATATCCCTTGGTGCGTTCAAAAGTGCCCATATTGTGATTTTAACTCCCATGGTCAGCATGGAGTATTACCGCAACAAGCTTATGTTGATGCACTTTTAGCCGATCTCAATCACGACCTTCACTATGTACAAGGGCGAAAACTTCACAGCATTTTTATTGGTGGCGGCACGCCATCTTTATTTGAAGCCACCCAAATACAGCGCATTCTAGCCGGTGCTGAAGCCGCCATTGGTTTTGAAGATGATATTGAAATTACCATGGAAGCCAATCCGGGTACGTTAGAGCATGATGACTTTGCCGCATATCGCGCTGCAGGGGTGACGCGCTTGTCCATTGGGGTGCAAAGTTTCTCAAAAGATAAACTCAACCTTCTTGGCCGTATCCATGATGAGGATGAAGCCGTTACCGCTGCTAATACAGCCCGTAATGCAGGTTACAACAGCTTTAACTTAGATTTAATGCACGGCTTACCGAATCAGTCATTTGATGAAGCCATGGCCGATATCGATACTGCTGCTGGGTTAATGCCACCGCATTTATCTTGGTATCAACTGACCATAGAGCCAAATACCTTATTTCACTCTAAACCGCCACAATTGCCTGACGATGAAAACTTGTGGCATATCTATGAGCAAGGACAGAAGAAGCTAGCAGCACTTGGCTATGTGCAATATGAAATCTCTGCTTATGCCAAAGATGGATTTCAGTGCAAACATAATCTCAATTATTGGCAGTTTGGCGATTACTTGGGGATTGGCTGCGGCGCCCATGGCAAGATTACTCAACCTGAGCTCAATAAGATTATTCGCACCGTCAAAATTAAGCATCCGAAGGGTTATCTAGCAACGTCAGATTACACCAGTGAAACTACTGAAGTGCTAGCTGAAGATCGCGCCCTTGAATATTTAATGAATCGACTCAGGTTAATGACGGCTATCCCTAAAACTGAATTTGAACTGCGCACCGGCTTACCTGTGTCAGAGCTTGATGAAGGTATTGCTAAATCAATTAAAAGAGGCTTATTAACCGAAACTGAGACCCATTGGCAATTAACCGCCAAAGGCCATATGTTTGTTAATGATATTTTGTCGCAGTTTTTAGATTAGCTACTTTATAGCTAGCTGATTTATTAAAGTTATTACTAGCCTATATAACTAGTCTACTTATTACTGGCATATTTATTACTAGCCTATTTATTACTAGCCTATATAAAAGCCTGATGGATTACCTTTATAAAACAAGGTTAATGCATTAGGCTTTTTTTGATTTCCTTTGCCCATTAAGCTTGGCGCTTTAAGCAAAGTGCCTGCAAGTCACTAAATAAATCATTTCGCATTTACCCTGTAAATTCAGCAACATTTAAGACACAATTGCTAACATTTCACGTTATACATTTATGCTTGTGTCATTTAGGATATCAATCGATCTCCTGTTCTATTACTTTGCTAACGGAAACCCTATGCGACTAACAACAAAAACGACATTAATAGCCGTTGCTTTAACCAGCTTATTATCAAACGCCGCAATCGCCCACACTGCAGCGCACCAACCTTTAACCAATACAGTAGCCTCCACAAAAACAGCCACCACCGAGTCAGAAAAAGCCAATGAGCTGTTTGAAAGTATGTTCATGGAAAATATAATGGCTAGCCCGATTTCCCAAACCTATTTACGCATCAAAACTGATTATGACAAATGGGGTGATTTTAGTGATAAATCTGCTGACGAAGACTTAGCCAGAGCTAAAAAGCATTTAAAACAACTTGAAACTATTAATGTTGCTAAGTTAGACAAGCAAACGGCACTTAGCTACAAATTAATGAAACAAGGCTTAGAGCAGCAAATCAGCGATGATAAATGGCGTTACCATAATTACCCTGTAAACCAGATGCGTGGTAGTCATTCGTTTATTGCTACCTTCCTTATCAATCAACATCAAGTTGAAAATGTCAGTGATGCACAGGCTTACATTAGCCGTTTAAACGGTGTAAAGCATGTAACTGAGCAAGTGATCGATGCATTAAAAATTCGCGCCGATAAAAATATTATCGCGCCAAAGTTTGTCTTCCCTTATGTGATTTTAGACAGCGAAAATATTATCAAGGGTGCACCTTTTACTGATACTGAAGTTAAAAGCACCCTATGGGGTGATATTAACCGTAAAATCGAGAAGCTCGATATTACCCAAGCTCAAAAAGATGAATTATTGGCGGCAGCTAAAACAGCCTTAATTAAAAGTGTAAAACCTGGGTATGACAATTTAATCAGCTATTTACATGAATTAGAAGCCAAAGCTGATAGCCGTGATGGGGTGTGGAAGTTACCTTTAGGCGAAGATTTTTATAATACTCGTCTAAATCGTATTACGACGACTGATATGAGCTCTGAAACAATTCATCAGTTAGGTTTAGCAGAAGTTGAACGTATTCATAATGAAATGCGTGCGATCATGAAAAAAGTAAATTATACCGGCAACTTAGCCGAGTTTATGGCTTTCATGCGTGATGATGAACAATTTTATTACCCCAACACCGATGAAGGTAAAACTCGTTACATTACCGAAGCTAAAGACCTAATTGATAATATGGAGTCACGCTTAGGTGAAGTGTTTAATATTAAACCTAAAGCCGGATTAATCGTTAAACCTGTTGAAGCCTTTCGCGAAAAGTCTGCTGGTAAAGCATTCTATGATCAACCCGCTCCCGATGGTTCACGCCCTGGTACTTACTACGCCAACTTGTATGACATGAAAGCAATGCCCACTTACCAAATGGAAGCCTTGGCTTATCATGAGGGGATCCCTGGGCATCACATGCAAATTGCCATTGCCCAAGAGCTGGAAGGTATTCCTAAATTTAGAAAATTCGGTGGCTATACTGCCTATATTGAAGGCTGGGGTCTTTATACTGAATACTTCCCTAAAGAAATGGGCTTGTATGCTGATCCCTACTCTGACTTTGGCCGCTTAGCGATGGAGCTATGGCGTGCTTGTCGTCTGGTTGTAGACACAGGGATCCACACTCAACAATGGACTCGTGAGCAAGGTATCCAATACTACGTAGACAACACCCCAAATGCTAAGTCTGATGCCATTAAAATGGTAGAACGCCACGTGG
The DNA here is from genome assembly GCF_002874545.1 of Shewanella sp. 10N.286.52.C2. Taxonomy (NCBI): domain Bacteria; kingdom Pseudomonadati; phylum Pseudomonadota; class Gammaproteobacteria; order Alteromonadales; family Shewanellaceae; genus Shewanella; species Shewanella sp. 10N.286.52.C2. The sequence continues at coordinate 156,247 of NZ_MCTV01000006.1, read as the reverse complement.
TGATGCCTGGCCAAGCTACTGCCTATAAAGTCGGTATGATTAAAGTGTTAGAGCTACGTGAAAACGCCAAGCTTAAATTAGGTGACAAGTTTGATATTCGTCAGTTCCATACCCTAGTACTGCAAAATGGCCCTGTACCATTAGATGTATTAGAAGCTGAAGTGGACAATTGGATTAATCAAACCAATAAACCTGAGCTATTAAGCCAATCGGCAGACTCAAATCGCGGTTAATCAACCAATCGATTAAGTTATCTAAGGCCACTTTTTAGTGGCCTTCTTTTTGGCTCGTACTAAAGCCTAAGTAATGAAATCTAAGTAATGAGCGCCACTCTATAAATTACCAAGGCAATAACAAGTTCAATAACGAGTGCATTAACAAATGCTATACCCGACAAATATATTCAATTGGCAGCTTAAAAGAGAACAAAAGTACAAAGGCGAGAGAGTAAACAAATTAAGCGGATATTATAGGGCAGAAAAAATAACCCCAGCACAATGTCTGGGGTAAACCAATTAAAACTAGGATGATGGTTTCAAAGCCGGCATTGTTCTGATTTTAAAACCTCTGCCAGCAGTGATTCAAAACTTGCGAAGTTGCTGATTTGCACAAAAAGCTGAAAAGGGGTCATTTCTCAACAAGATGCGTGACTCAAATCATTCCGAATCAACTGAAATCTATTGTATTGATTTAAGAACAGAGTTCAAGCAGCTTTTTATACTCCATTAATAACTCAGCACAGAAACAACCTGAGCGTTTTTCAAGCACAAGACAATCAAGTTATTGTTTTTATTGTGCAAATAAAAAAGCCGCAACTTAAGTTGCGACTTTGTTTTAAAATTCGAACAATGTTTCCAGTTTTAGTTACTGACTTAGAAACCCCATTGAATGGCTATTTACGTAATTTGTATAAATGATCAAACTTACCATCCCAATAAGGTGTAGTACCAATATGACCTTTAATAAATTCAATAAATGCACTTACTTTAGGGGCAAGGTGCTTACGTCTTGGGTAAACAGCCTGTAGCGGTAAGTTGTTGGTCAATTGCCAATCAGGTAATAACGGCACTAATGTACCTTGTTCGATTTCATCTTCAAGTAAATAACTTGCTAGGTAGGCAATACCTAAACCGCTAACCGCGGCCGATTTTAATGCTGGTGCATTATCAACCCGGAAGTTACCAGAAACACCAATTTCACAGTAATCATCAGCTTTCTTAAACTGCCACATGCTGTGCTCATGCCACTCACCTTGGTAGACTAGACAGTTATGATCAACAAGTTGTTCAGGTCGAGAAATATTGCCATGTTGGGCAATATATTCTGGCGATGCCACTAATAAGAACTGACACTTCATTAATGGTCTTGCAACCATACCTAATGGTAGCTGCTCAGACATAGTCAAAAGTAAATCTAAACCTTCACTAACCACATCGACTTTATGATCCAGTAAGCTAACTTGTAGCTCAAGCTCTGGATGTCGTGCCATAAACTCAGGTAATGCAGGAATAATATGCATGGTACCAAAAGACTGAGAAATACCGACTTTAAGTACACCACGGGTGGCATCATTTAGATTATGCACACTAGCAACGGCCTGCTCTGCATCACGTAATAACTCCTCACCTTGTATGTAAAGCAAGTTACCCGCTTCAGTTAAACTTAAACTACGTGTAGTACGTTGGATGAGTTGAACCCCAAGTTTATGTTCAAGATCAGCAACCTGAGTACTTACTTTGGACTTAGATATACTCAACCTTCTGGCAGCGGCACTGAAGCTCCCGGCTCTAGCAACATGAGTAAAAATAGCAATAGGTTCTAATAGTTCTAACATTGGAGTCGCCTTAAGCTGTTTACGACATTAAAAATATTTTTTGAGTTCCAAGTAATGTCGCTTATTACAGACAATGCTGCATAAACGCCACCTACTTTATATGGTTCTTTAAACGTTGCGCCACTCACCCAAAAAGAAATTAAATTTTGATAGTCCATTATCATGAATAGCCAACCAAAACTAAAACAACAAGTTAATTGGTTAACGCCATACAGTTTTATAGTTTTAGGAGTATACCAAAAATTGTATAAATGGCTCTATATTTATAATATACAATTTTTTTATCAGAACAAATCTACGATAAACTGTAATATTAATGACTTTTTCTCAACTTGAACGGTGGCAATTAGACAAAAAACGACTAGCTCGGCTAGCATATCTCGCTACAAAGTAGCGCAAATAACAGATAGTTAACTAGAGCTTGATTGGCGGGTGAAGTTTTTGATTGGTAATTTAAGCAGGAATGGTTTAACCAAAAAGCCCCTGCACAAGGTACAGGGGAAGGTCAGGTGCATTTTGACAATGCTAGAACTTACAAGGTTACCGCTACTCAGTATCTGATAATGTCGCTAATTCATAAGAAGATAGCTGTGGGATGGATTGACGTAATTCACTTTCAAGCACCATTAACTGCTCAAAGTTACCGCAGACTTTTTTGGCTTTAGCTTCTATGGCCTCTGATTGCTCAGAAATCTGCAATTCAACATCTTCACCGATTCTTTCCATTTTGCTTGAAAAGGCAGTCATTTTTTCATCAAAGCTTCCGCCTTCTGAAGACATCATTTCAGCCCCTAGCGCCATCATAAAACTGCCCATGGAGTTTTTAATCATTTGCTCCATTTCTTGTTCAAACTCTTCATTAAATGCTTCTTCTAACGAAGACTCTGTCGCGCCAAGATAAAACTTATCCCCTTGTTGATATGCTGCTTGGTCAACACGGCTTTGAATTCCAGCTAAAAGCTCATCCAATTTAGCCGCGGTGGCATCGCCAAAAATAGGGGTTAATGCCATGCTCACTGCATCTGTTGCCAAAATAACAGCATCATCAACTAAATCAATTACCTCTGGGATCTGTTTAGATACTTGCTCAGAATAATCAGCTAACAAAGCTGCTTGCTTATCATTTAGTGCAACTTGGTTGCCATCAATATATAACTTTCCAAGTTCGACTCGGTAAACCTCAGCGCCTTTTTCGCTAAAGGATAATTTTTGTGGCTCAACGGTAACATCATAGTTTAAGGTCACGTTGCATTGATTATCTTCAAGGGACATTTTGGCCACCGCAGGCGTCATAGCCCCTGCGGTAAAAATTAAACCAGTTAGTGCAATACTTTTAAATAAACCTTGGGTATTCATTAGCTCTATCCTTGCTGTTAATCGTTATGTAGATAATCAATGGGGCGAGTGGCTAAACTGCTCACTAAGCTACTGCCAACGTTTTGATATCTAGTTTCAATGTTAATTAGACTGATACCAAGTTATTGCACAGGCTGTGCCAAAAACATAAATAAGCTTTTTATCAATAACTTAAAGCAGATAATAACTAATAGGTTTAGCTTTTAGATTTGGATTTATATTAACTATGTGTGAAATAAGCCAAATGTTGGTAATTTTCATCATCGCTATTATATGGGTAGATTTAAGAATAGATGATTTTCAAACTCGTGGATGAGGATACTAAAAAGACAATGGATGATTTCAAGCTTAACATTTGAAAATGGGCATAAAAAACTTGCCCAGCAACATAAGCGAGTTTAAAAAATTGAGCGACCTAATGATTGTGATAAATGCTCAAGCATGCGAGTGCCTGCCAGTGAGTTGCCATTTTGATCAAGTTCAGGCGACCATACGCAAATAGACATGTCCCCAGGGATCACCGCAATAATGCCGCCGCCAACACCACTTTTACCTGGCATACCAACCCGATAAGCAAACTCACCTGCGCCATCATATAAACCTGAGGTAGCAAGCAGTGCATTTAGCTGTCTGGTTTGTACTGGGGTAACGATTTGATCCCCTGCTAGGCTTTTACCGCGATTGGCGAGATAAAACATCGCTTTTGATAAGTCAGCGCAATTCATTTTTAATGAGCAGTAATGAAAATAGCTCTTTAATACTGTATCAACATCGCCGTTAAAATTACCAAATGACTTCATTAAATAGGCAATAGAGGCATTACGGGCACTAAACTGAAATTCTGAATTAGCCACAACTTTATCAAAAAGTATGTGAGGGTTTTCGCTCAGGTTTCTAACCACTTCAAGCAAGTGATGCTTAGGTGCACCAAGGCGCGCTTGAATTAAATCTGCTATCACTAATGCACCAGCATTAATAAATGGATTTCTTGGAATGCCTCGTTCAAGCTCAACTTGAACCAATGAGTTAAACGACTGACCTGAAGGCTCTTTACCTACCCTGCTCCAAAGTTCATCTTCGGAGTACAAACTTAGCGCTAAAGTAAGGCTGAATACTTTGGAGATAGATTGAATGGAAAACGGCTCAAGATAATCCCCAGCGCCAATGGTGTGACCATCTGCGCCAGTGACTGCTATTGCTATTTTGTTTGGATCTACGTCAGCCAATGCTGGAATATAATCTGCGACTTTCCCTAAACCAATAAGTGGCCGAACCTTGTCGACCACTTCATCAAGCAATATTTGCTCAGGCATTAGCTATATTAGCCCCACCAGATGTCGTACAGTGCACTAACTTCAAGTTGTGGCACTTTTTTCGCTTCCCAGAAGGCTTTAACAGCAGCAACATCTTCTTCGGTACATTTACCGATCTCTTGTGTTGCAATAATGCCTTCCCACATTTTATGACCGCCGCCATGGAAACCTAGCTTACGAGGTTCAATGACTTGTTCAATGAACTCATCAACAGCTTTATCAATATCTGCTTCAGAAATTGACTCATCAAAAGTCCAGTTGATATCAAAACCAAATTCTTGGAATTCATCAACGCGTAGTTTCTTACGTAAACGGCGAGTTCGGGTCTTAGCCATGGTTATTTCCTAGTTAGTTGATTAAATAGCTTATTTTAACAATATTTTATTATAATTATGCAATACGTTCGAACATTATGTCCCAAACGCCATGACCTAAACGATGGCCGCGGGCTTCGAACTTAGTTAGCGGGCGATGATCTGGACGTTCAACTACAGTATTGGTTGCTGATTGGTTTTTATAACCTTCAGCCACAGACATCACTTCTAACATGTGCTCGCTGTAGTTTTCCCAATCTGTTGCCATATGGAAAACACCGCCAATCTTAAGCTTACGACGAATTAATTGCGCAAATTCAGCTTGCACAATACGGCGTTTGTGATGACGTTTTTTGTGCCAAGGATCTGGGAAAAATAATTGTACTCGGGCAAGTGAGCCATCAGCAATGCTGTTTTCAAGCACTTCCATCGCGTCATGATGATAAACACGTAAATTAGTAATTTCAGCTTCACCGGCATCAACTAAACATGCGCCAACACCTGGTTTATGTACTTCGATACCAATGTAGTTTAACTCAGGAGCCGCTTTAGCCATTTCAACTAAAGATGCACCCATACCAAAACCAATTTCTAATACGGTATCAGCATCACGCTTAAACACTTCAGCTAAATTAATCGCTTCTGGTGTGTAATCTAAACCCATTGCAGGCCAATGTGCTTCAATTGCGTTTGCTTGGCCTTTGGTTAAACGGCCTTCTCTTAATACAAAACTTCTGATTTTACGAATATATTTGCCATCTTCGTTAAATTCAGCGGTGGTAACGTCGCTCATGTATGCCTCATCATTTGAATAGCGTTTAAATTGCCGACTATTCAAAGTTTCATCTTTGTTCCAATAATAGTGGCTAAGTATATCTTAAAATCACCATGACTAAAGTATTTATCAGTTAACAGGCTCCCTTGTTTATAGAATATTCTCCATATACACTGCGCTGATGAAAAAAGTTAACTCCTTTTCTGAGCGGATCACCGCTTGGTACGATTTACACGGACGCAAGACCTTACCGTGGCAAATCAATAAAACCCCATATAGAGTGTGGATTTCAGAGATCATGCTGCAACAAACTCAAGTTGCCACTGTTATCCCCTACTATGAAAAATTCATGCAAAGCTTTCCCGACATTAAAGCCCTTGCCAATGCCAGCGAAGATGATGTACTGCATCATTGGACGGGGTTAGGCTATTATGCCCGCGCCCGTAATCTGCATAAAGCGGCTAAAACAGTTTGTGAGCAACATGCAGGCAAGTTTCCTGAAGCGCTAGATGAAGTCATAGCCTTACCGGGTATTGGCCGCTCGACTGCTGGGGCCATTTTGTCATTGTCCCTTGGTCAGCATCATTCAATATTAGATGGAAACGTTAAACGGGTACTTGCCCGTCACGGCGCAATTGAAGGTTGGCCAGGTCAAAAAGCAGTTGAACAACAATTATGGCACTTAACGGATAAGTTAACCCCGCAAAAAGATGTGGTTAAATTTAACCAAGCCATGATGGATATTGGCTCTGCGGTTTGCACTCGCAGTAAACCCAATTGTGCTCAATGCCCTGTTGCAATTGATTGTAAAGCGCAGCTTGCTGGCCGACAGACAGAATTCCCCGGTAAAAAGCCTAAAAAAACCATTCCTGTAAAATCTGCATGGATGCTAGTACTGCATAAAGATGGTGAAGTCATTCTTAATAAAAGACCACCAGCAGGCATTTGGGGCGGCTTATGGTGTTTTCCTCAATTTGATACTGAGGCGGCGCTGCTTGCACATATCAGTGCTAATGGGTTTAATCACAGCAGCAATGAATATGCCGCAGCAAAAAACAACAATAATGAACAATCACAATGGCTTGCAGGATTTAGACATACTTTTAGTCATTTTCATTTAGATATTCAGCCTATCTTAGTTAATCTCGGCGAAAATCAACAATCGCCTCAAATTGACTCAAGTGTAATGGAACAAAATCAGACACTCTGGTATAACATACATCATCCCGCGAAAGTTGGATTAGCCGCAGCAACTGAGCGGATTTTATCTAACTTAGCCGCTCTTTTAGCAGTAGATCCCGTCAAGGAATCCCTTTAAGGAATAATCATGGCTCGTAATGTTAATTGCGTATATTTAAAGAAAGAAGCTCCAGGTTTAGATTTTCAACTTTACCCTGGCGATCTAGGCAAGCGTATCTTTGATTCAATCAGTAAAGAAGCGTGGGCACTTTGGCAGAAAAAACAAACCATGCTAATCAATGAAAACAAACTTAACATGATGAATGTTGATGACCGTAAACTACTTGAAGAGAATATGGTTAGCTTTTTATTTGAAGGCAAAGATGTTGCCGTTGAAGGTTATGTACCTCCAAGTGAAGACGAGTAACTAAATAGCTAATCCCTTAGCTAGCAGAACAACTTAAGAGCCTACTTTAAAACCGCTAACGGCGTGTTGATATAAAGTAGGCTTTTTTATTCGCATCAATTACCAATCACTTTTGAGACAATTGTAATAAGCTTCCCATCGGTTTTAAACAGTTGTTACTCCACAGCCTATTCACAAAAGTTCCCTAAATTTAGTTAAAAATCTTATTTCGTGAGCTATTAATCAAAAGTAAAAAATTATAACACTTTCTGTTAGTTACACTGCATTATTATCGATTATGCCAAGGTATACTGCCGCTATAACTAATTTCAGAGTGTGCCCATGCTAAAGCCAATACTTTATACAACATTGACCTTGTCACTGCTTTGTTCAATCAATAATGTTAATGCAGACCCCATGGGGATGAAGCCAATGCCAGTGGCAGATGCACCATTGGGTTATATCATTCATAATCCCTATGAAAATGCCCCACTAACGGCTTTAGTGACTCTTAATGGCCATAAAATTTCCAATGTGAATGTCACCATACATGCCAAAGGTGAAACTGGTGTCAGCATAAACTATCAAGTTGATGATATGCGGGTAATGGATGAAGGTGGAGTGCCAATTTTTGGTCTCTACCCTGCCTTTATGAACACCTTTACAATTAAATGGACTGAAAACGGCAAGCAGCGCAGCCACGAGTATCAAATGCTAACCCCAGACATTGATATGGGCTTTTCAGAAAGCCAGTGGGCTAAAGCGCCCATCGTCGAAGTAGAACATGTTGACGCTGACTTTAAAGACCGCCTTTATTTTGTAAACTGGACCAATCCAGACGGAAAGTCGGGTCAGTTATCCCACAATAACCCTGATGCACCTGGGGCGTTTTCTTGGGATGGGAAACCAGGATTTTTCATTATCGATACCGCCGGTGATATTCGTTGGTATCTGAATCCTTACACCACCCATAACTCAAAAAATTATGACAGCGCAGGTTACGCCATGGGCATGAACGTCACTAAAGACGGCAACATGGTGTGGGTACAGGGCCAAGGCTGGAAAAAAATGTCATTAATGGGAAGAATGATTTCAGAGCACAATTTACCGGGAAATTTTATCGATGCATCACACGAAGGGATTGAAGCTGCCAACGGCAATATCTTTATTCGCGCCGCCGCCAAAGATTATCGCCGCGCTGATGGCATGTTAGTCAACACCATACGCGATCAAATCATTGAGGTTGATAACACAGGTAAGTTAGTGGATTACTGGGATTTAAACACTATTTTAGACCCACTGCGTGATGCGGCATTATTATCCCTTGATGCCGGTGCAGTTTGTTTAAATATCAATATTGATCAAGCTGGCCATCAAACCACCTTAGACGATTTAAAGAATGCCCCTTATGGTGATATTCACGGAGTAGAAACAGGCCGTAACTGGGTCCATGTAAACTCTATTGATTATGACCCTAAAGATGACAGCATCATTATTAGCTCACGTCATCAATCTGCGGTAATCAAAATTGGCCGCGATAAACAAGTTAAATGGATATTAGGCCCTGAAAAAGGCTGGAGTGACAAGTTCCAAGATAAGCTACTCTCGCCAGTTGATGCTACAGGTAACAAACTTAGCTGTAATGAAAAGGGTCGTTGCCGAGGCAGTGATTTTGACTTCTCATACACCTCCCATACCGCTTATCTTGTTCCTGAAAAGGGCACTTTAACGGTATTTGATAATGGCGATGGACGTCAGCTAGGTCAGCCGATGTTTGCCAGTGAAAAATATTCCCGCGCGGTTGAATACAAAATTGATGAGGCCAATAAAACCGTTACCCAAGTATGGCAATACGGTAAAGACGAGTTGGGTTATCAAGGCTACTCGCCAGTAACATCTATCGTTAAATATCAGCAAGATAAAGACAGCATGATGAGCTACTTTGCCTCAGCTGGTTTATTTGGTTTAGGTGGCGGTTATGGCAACTTAAAAATGGATGACACCACAGGTAAAGTTAAATCTATTTTAGTTGAGCATCGCTATGGTGAAACCAAACCCGCTGTGCGCATTAATATCAATAGTCACGATATGTTCGCAACGGGTTACCGCGCTCAGGTTATACGAGTAAACGAGATGCTTAAATAGTGAGTCGCTTCTTATTCAATAACAGTTATCCAATAAGAATTATTTAGTAAATGTTATTCAGCCCTTTGATGGAAAAGGGCTGAATACCTTAGCCTCTTTATCCCAGATCAATAAAACGCTTCTACCCGCCTCTTTTCAAAAAATCATATTCAGTTTATTTAAATTAATACTGGTCAAAAAATGATTAATAATTTACATTGAAATCACAATGTAAGCGCTTACACTTAGGCGTGCTAAATATTAAAGCCTTACACTTTATCAGGTATCAACCCAGCGAAGATGTTGTAAATACAAGTGAATAGTGGGTTAGTTGTAAGTAATACCTTCAAGTTAGATTGCAACAATCAAGGTATAAAAACGATTATGGAACAATCAGCAACCAGCGTAAAAAACACATCGGTCACATTCGATAAGTTATCCTTTAAAGAGAAAGTTGGTTACGCCCTTGGGGATGTGGCATCTAACTTTTACTGGCGTGTTTTTGATGTGTTCTTATTTATTTTCTACACCGATGTATTTGGTATATCAGCTGCAGCTGTTGGCACCATGATGTTAGTGACTCGCATAATCGATGCGGTATCTGACCCATTAATGGGCGCCCTCGCTGATAGAACTAACACCCGCTTTGGCAAATTTCGCCCTTATCTCATATTAGGCATTATTCCGATTGCTGCAGCTGGTGTACTCACCTTCACAGTGCCCGATTTAGGTGATGATGGTAAATTGATTTGGGCTTATGGCACTTACATTTTCATGATGCTGGCGTACACCTTTATTAACGTGCCCTACGGCGCGCTATTAGGTGTGGTCACCAGTAATAGTCAGGAAAGAACCACATTAACCAGTTTTAGATTTATCGGTGCTTTTTCTGGTGGTACTTTAGTTGCTTATATGACGCCTGAATTAGTTACTTATCTTGGCGCGGGTAATGAGGCATTAGGCTGGCAACTGACCATGGCCTGTTATGGACTTATTTCAGCGGTGCTGTTTTGCCTTACTTTTTTTGCAACTAAAGAGCGCATAGCGCCACCAACTAATCAACAAACCTCAATCAAACAAGACATAATCGATTTAACCAACAACAAGCCATGGCTGATTTTATTCTCTTTAGCGTTAATCATCATGTTCACCATCACTTTGCGCGCCAGTACCGGCACCTTTTACTTTAAATACTATGTAAACCGAGAAGACCTCATTGGCACCTTTACCGCGGTTTATATGATCTCACTTGCCCTAGGCGCCGCCTCTACGCCTCTATTAACCAAATACTTTGATAAACGCCCACTGCTTATTGGTTTAATGACCATTGTTGCCATACTTTCGGCTGGCTTTTACTTTATTCCAGCTCACAACCTTACCTTGATGTTTATTATGCAGGCCTTAATTGGATTTTGCTTAGGGCCTAAATCGCCGTTGGTATTTTCTATGTATGCCGATACTGCTGATTACTCACAATATAAAAATGGCCGCCGCGCCACCGCAATGATTTTTTCAGCAGCAGCCTTTTCGCAAAAATTAGGCGGCGCTTTTGCAGGCGCGATGATCGGTTGGATGCTGTCATCCATGGGTTATGTGGCAAATCAGCAGCAATCACCCGACTCGTTAATGGGGATTTTACTGCTCAATACCATCATCCCTGCAGGCTTTGCCTTATTAGCGGTTTGGGTTGTTAAACACTACAGCTTAGATGAACAAAAAATGCGCCAAATTAACCAGTCGCTTTATCAACCTATTGATAAATCAGAGCCTGCAAGCGAGTAGTTGAGGAATTTAAATAGTGATTACTTACCATCAAAAAAATGGCAACGTCAGCTTGCATAGTCCAACCACTATGCCAAAAGCCTGTGGTTTTTTATGGAATAAAAACATGATGATTCAAATGAATTGTCGGGGTTTTGCGACTGCGCAATTTATGCAGCCAGAACCTGCTAAATATGCCCATGGGCCTGCATTAGAAGCCAAAACCTTTATGCAGCCAGAACACGCCTACTTTAGCCATCATCCTGGGCGATTTTTTTATATAAAAGATAACCACACTAACGAGCTATTCTCATTGCCCTATGAGCCAGTAAGGCAATCATTGGCATCATTTGAGTTTATCGTTAGCCAGCATCAAGTCAGTTGGCAAGTTAAGCACCTCAACCTACACTGTAAACTAAGCTTAACCTTAGCCACTGAAGATACCGCAGAGCTATGGCAATTATCCATTGATAACCTAAGTCAATCGGCGCGAGATATCAGCATTTATAGCTACTTTCCTGTGGGCTATATGTCGTGGATGAATCAATCTGCAAAATTTGATCCTTCACTTAATGCAATTTTATGTCACTCAATCACCCCCTATCAAAAAGTCGATCAATACTTTGTTCAACAAGACTTTAAAGACACCACGGTATTTCTAACTGACACAACCCCTGATAGTTACGAAACCCGTCAAAGTGTTTTTGAAGGCGAAGGCGGTTTACATAACCCAACGGCTATCAGTAATAACCGCTTAGAAAACATGCCTGCTCATTACCAAACCCCTGCAGCGATAATGCAATTTAATCGTAAGCTTGCCGCTTATGATGACGCTAGCAATAACACCAAGCCAGCAGTGGCATTAAAGTTTGTTTTTGCGCCGGTAAAAGATGCTCACGAAGCGAGTGAGTTAAAACAGCGCTATTTGAGTTCAACAGCGCTATTTACTCAAGCCCAAGATAAATACAAAGCGTATCTCAGCAGAGAAACTGGCTGTTTAAGCCTTTTATCCTCAACCCCTAAGCTTGATAACTTCATCAACCATTGGCTACCAAGACAGGTTTTTTACCATGGCGATGTCAATCGATTAAGTACCGATCCACAAACCAGAAACTACCTTCAAGACGCTATGGGGATGATTTATATCAACCCTAACAAGGCCAAAGCCGCCTTTGAAGTCGCCCTCGCCCAGCAACATCGCAATGGTGAAATGCCGGATGGCATTTTATTGCACCCTGAATCTGAGCTTAAATACATCAATCAAATCCCCCACACGGATCATTGTGTCTGGCTAGTGATTTGTATTGAGGCTTACTTAAATGAAACCGCCGACTTTGATTTCTTAAATCAAACCATTGGTTTTGCTGACAGTGAAGAAAACCGTTCGGTGATGGAACACGTTTGTTTAGCGCTGGAGTTCTTATACTCTCAACGTGATAACCGCGGCCTTAACTTTATCAACCAAGGCGATTGGTGCGATCCGATGAACATGGTGGGCTATAAAGGCTTGGGTGTTTCAAGCTGGTTGACGTTAGCAAGTGCTTACAGCATGACACTGTGGGCAAAAGTTTGCCCGCAAATGGCCTGTGACAATAAAGCATCAAAATTTAGCCAACTTGCAACGCAATTAAATGATGCCGTAATTGAACATTGCTGGGATGGTGAATGGTTTGCCCGCGGTATTACCGATGCAGGTCACTGTTTTGGTGTAAGCGATAATCATCAAGGCCGCATTTATCTTAACCCGCAAACTTTTGCCATGTTGTCTGGCGCAGTTAATGATCAGCGCTGGTCACTGATGCAGCCGCAAATCAAGCAGCAATTACAAACACCTTTTGGGATGATGATGCTAGCTCCCGCTTATACCCAAATGGATGAGCAAGTGGGCAGATTAACCCAAAAGTTTCCTGGCACCGCTGAAAATGGTTCAGTTTATAATCATGCTGGGGCATTTTATATATACGCCCTATTTGAACAAGGCGAAACAGAGCAAGCATTTGAACTATTACAAACCATGATAACTGCTGAAGATGTGCAAAATGAGCTCACCCGAGGTCAATTACCCGTGTTTATTCCCAACTATTACCGCGGGGCTTATTTTCAATATCCTGATGATGCGGGTAAATCGAGCCAGTTATTTAATACTGGAACCGTCGCTTGGATTTACCGAATTATCATCGAGCAACTTTGTGGCCTAAAAGGCTGCAGCGACGGCTTAAAAATCAAACCACAACTACCAAAGCACTGGCCTAGCCTAAAGGTAAGTAGGCGTTTTCGCGGCGCAACTGTGGATGTATCAATACAAAGGCGAGCAGACATCATATCCCAGCAGGTTTTAGTTAACGGTAAAAGCTTACAGACTAATGCTGCAGGTGAGCATATTTTAGCTATCAGCACTAATACAAGCTATAGCATCAGCGTGTTGCTGGCTGAATAACGCAAGTTGAAAAATCAGTATCCTAGCTACTGATTAAGATAACGCTTTCGACTAATGTCAAAGCGTGTGAATATGCCCAATAATAAATGATTCTATAAGATACTGACTTTAAGACTTAAACATTAGGAGTTTACTGGACAATGGACTGCACTGAAAAACCAACTAATAAAGCGAGCCATAAACATAAGGCCAACGCCTCACTTAAAGGCCTAATACTGCCCTGCCTGTTGGCATTAAATTGCACCGCAATTGCTTCAATGGCGAATGCTGATACGTCTTCAAGCACAAACAAAACATCTGCCGAATATGTGCATGCCCCTATTGAAGTTAACTACGCTAATAAAGCCATTACCCTTGATGGCATTGCTGATGAATCTGATTGGCAACAAGCTAAGTGGCTACCGATTGATCAAATGATCATCGGCGATGCTATAACTGCCGATGATTTTAGTGGCCAATATAAACTGCTTTGGCGCGAAAATAAGCTCTATCTACTGACTGAAGTGATTGATGATGTGCTATTTGATCAAACCGCAGATCCCACAGTGCGGTATTGGGATGATGACACCGTAGAGGTGTTTATTGATGAAGATGGCTCAGGTGGCGAGCATCAATATAGCCATAATGCTTTTGCCTATCATGTGGCATTAGATAAACAAGTGGCTGATTTTACCACGCAAAAAAAGGCCGCCACTTTTAATGAGCATATCACCACAGCATGGTCGAGAGACCCAGTTAACCCTCAAAAAATCTATTGGGAAATGGCGATAACGGTATTCCCTGACAGTTACAATGACAGCTTAAGCGCTTTTGATAAGCAGCAGGTTGCAGCCGTTAGCTTACAAGCCAACAAACAAATGGGTTTTATGCTGGCCTATTGTGATAATGATGGCTCCAAACAAAGAGAGAACTTTATTGGCTCCCACCCGATAAAGCCGTTAAATGGCGACATGAATCGCGGCTATAAACACGCTGATGTTTTTGGCAGTATTATTCTAAAAGCGGCACAATAATCATCATAAAAAGCCGCCAATGACTAATATCATTGACGGCTTTGTTGTTTTTAGTAAACCTGTTCAATAGACGTTATTGCTTAATCCCTTCAATAACCAAATCTAGGCTAACATTGGCAGACGCTGGGCCTAAATCCATTTTAAAACCGAAGTCTTTCATGGCAAATTCTGTGGTACCAATAAAGCCAGCACGATAACCACCCCAAGGATCTTGGCCTTCACCAACAAATTCAGCGGCAATAGCCACAGGCTTAGTCACCCCATTTAAGGTCAAATTACCGTTAACCAATATCTTGCCATTGCCTTGGTCTTCAACACTAGTCGAGGTGTACTGCGCCTGAGGAAACGCGCCAGTATTTAAAAAGTCAGCACTGCGTAAATGTTTATCACGCTCGGCATGGTTTGAGTCAACACTCGTTGTATTGATGGTGACATTCAAATTAGTGTCAGCAATTTTTGCCGCATCGTAACTAAAATCACCACTGAAATCATTAAAACGACCAGCTACAAAGCTATAGCCTAAATGATTTACTTTAAATTGAATTGATGCGTGGGCACCTTGAGTATCTATCTTATAATCGGCCGCATTAGCGACTGATGGTAGTAACATTGCAGCGCCGATAACGCTAGATAATACTGTGGCTAAAAGTTGCTTTTTCATTGGTCATTCCCTTTATTATAAATTCAATATTATTGATATGTTCAAGTACTAATAAGTGTTGCTAGCTAATAATTAGCGTTCTCAGCTCGTCGAGTTACAGGCTCGATTCAAGTGCTGTAGGTGTTAAAACTATTTTGTGGCAGGTTTTATCATTCTTGATAAAGTGCCATCCTTATCAATCAATTGGTGTTTTATCGCGCCTGCTGCATGAATAATCACTAGGGCTATTAATGTATAGGCTGCATATTGATGAACTAAGCCAGCAATATCAGCTTGGTTGTTAATAAAGCTGCCCAGTGACGGCACTTCAAACCAATCAAATACCCAAATTCCGCGGCCATCAGCCGTTGAAATTAAAAAGCCTGTCGCCATAATGGCCAACATTAATAGATAAAGCATTCCATGAGCCCACTTAGCCGCCGTTTGCTCCCAAGCCTTGTGATTACTCTTTGCATGAGGTTTCGCAGAGCCTAAGCGCCACACTAATCGCACTAGCGTTGCCAGTAACAATAAAATGCCAACACTTTTGTGAATATCCGGCGCGGTTTTATACCAACTACTGTAATAAGTGAGATCAACCATCCAAAAACCTAAGCCGAATAAGCCAATAACGGTTAATGCACTTAACCAATGGAGACTAATACTCACTAAACCATAGCCATTTTTTGTATTTGCTAACATCAAGCTGTCCTTGTCAAAATCTATGTGAATGATTATATCGACACAAAACAAAAAGAATATCGCTAAAAATCGCCAAAATCATTCGATAAAATAGAACAATAAAACTAATTGAGTCCTAACTAAACCCAGCCAGTCTTACTCAAATAAGCATTCAATTTGAGATATCGATTAAACTCTCTAAAACCACTATCATTGGGCTTTAAACCAATTAAAGGTAAAAAATCGCTCAGTTTGGCCATTTACTAGCCGAACGATTAAAATCATTTAAAAAAGCACTTGCAGGATTAAAACCATCGCTATACTATGTGCGCACTCCAAACGACACAGGCTCTAACGATTAAGTTAGCACCCAGTTTGAAGTAGTAAACTAACGCTTAGTTAGTTGCCCGAATAGCTCAGTCGGTAGAGCAGAGGATTGAAAATCCTCGTGTCCCTGGTTCGATTCCGGGTTCGGGCACCATATTTAATTTAATAGTGTTATCACTGTTAAGAAAGATAAGCCGGCATAGCTCAGTTGGTAGAGCAACTGACTTGTAATCAGTAGGTCCCGAGTTCGACTCTTGGTGCCGGCACCATATACAGAGAAACCACTCAGTGAGTGGTTTTTTCTTGTAAGTTTCAAGCTAACGATAGTTAGTCGCCCGAATAGCTCAGTCGGTAGAGCAGAGGATTGAAAATCCTCGTGTCCCTGGTTCGATTCCGGGTTCGGGCACCATATTTATATTAATAGTGTTTACTATTAAGCAAGATAAGCCGGCATAGCTCAGTTGGTAGAGCAACTGACTTGTAATCAGTAGGTCCCGAGTTCGACTCTTGGTGCCGGCACCATAAAAACAAAAAAGCCACTCAATGAGTGGCTTTTTTGTATCTGAAATTTGTGGTCTTTATTAGTAACTAATCAAGGCTACTTGTTATTCGCCCTACTTTGGTCATAGCTGCGTACTAGATTTGAAGAATTTATAGATTCCCGACACCATAAGATGAGTAGGTATAACACGTAATTGGACAGAAATCATTTAGAGCTGAAACTCTGAAAGCAACGACTTCCATTAGGTAAAGTATGGCGACCTGATATGTGGTAACGCCCTAATCAGCCGAGCCGCAGTTTGGCGTCGGCTGCATTTGTTTGTTATGTTTTTTAAATACTAAGTAGCGGAATATTAATGCCTGTATTAATGCAAACAAACCAAAAAATAACGCTGTTCCCGAATTTACTACTGCCCATAAAATTAATAAAAGTAACATAACTGATAGCACATAGTAGAAATATGAAGAGTTTGTACATTTAGATATCAAATAGTGAATTGGAAGTCCGAAAGCAATCCAGCCTACAAATGAAACGAGCAAATAACCCGCACCATAAAGAGTTAAAAGCATTATGAACTCGTGTGCTTCGTAACCATCAATGAAGGCCATCAACAAAAGGTAAGCTATTGAGCCGAGCCCGACATACATAATGCTTTTTATAAACGCGTTATCCCAATTCCCCATCATCCCTCACGAAAAACATAACAGCTTATTCAATAGCAGCACAATAATGTTCCAGGCTGCTCAATTCATATAAAATACATAGCCACCCATTATTTTGAAGTTATAACATAACGCCTTTCATTTTGAGTTGCCAACACCAACATTCATTTACTGATGGGATTATTCCTGCCAAAGGACTGAATATTTCATCATTAATCACCAAAATTCACTCATAAACTAAATCAAACACAGCAGAAAAGCTTGATATCAATCAAGTGGGAAATGCTGTTATTTTAAATTAAGAAATGATTTATTAAGCGCACAACCAGCGCTGACAGTTAGCTGCGCCTTGTCGTCGTTTACGCTCTAAATGTTCACAATATTCAGTTAATGCAGGTAACGCCCCTACAGCTCCTTTAAATAATGCACCAAATTCAGTGGTGATTTTTAACCAGTTTTCAGCAGGTATATTCAATCGATTGAGAATATCCTGACTACTCGCGCTGATGGCGCCACGTTTATCATCACGAATAATCCGCCCAGTATCTTCAACCAGCACAATGTAATCTTTGACGCTAAACATTAAACCATTGGGCATATCTAAACGCTCATTGCCCACAAAGGGAAGCAACGCTTTTGGTTGCTCACAGTTTATAGCTGAATTAATACGACGCTGAATACTGGTGTAATCGGAGGTTTCAGGTGTTGCTGCCATCCTGGCGCGAATGGGATTTAAGTCCACATAAGCCATGCAGGCGAGTACGGCGGCATCATCTAACAAGGCTTGAGATTTAAACCGCCCTTCCCAAAAGCGACCTGTACACTTGTCTTCTTTATTGGCCATTCTCGCAATCGGTTCACTCAAGGAACGCATAAACCAACTAATATCGGTTAAACGTTCTCGATATAGCCCAATACAATCATTAACCGTCTTTAATTCAAACTCATTAAGGACTTCACCTTTAACAAATTTATGGGTCAGCAAGGTGCCTTTAAAGCCTTTATGCCATTGGGTAAGCACATCTATATCAGACCATTCTTTGGCTTTATCCACATCGACTTTAAGCACCACATGTAAATGGTTACTCATCACGGCATAAGCACAAATATCAATCGCAAAAATCGTCGCTAATTCAATAATACGCGAATCAACCCACTCTCGGCGATGTTCATAGTTATCACCAGTCGACTTATCAAATCCACACAAAAATGCTTTGCGCACCACCCGCGTACAGCAGTGATAGTAAGGGGTGTCTTCTAAGCTCACGAGTGTTTTTCTAGGTCTGGCCATCATCAACTACCTAATATTAAGTAATGACCAAAGCCTAGTAGAGTGTTTGATATTTAGCCACCTGGAATGGGTGGCCATGTTAATTTTAGGAATGGGTGGCCATGTTAATTTTAGGTGGCCATGTTAATTTTATTAGATGCAGAACAATAAAAGTATCAGGAGGTGCTAAGGCATTGATATTTTGAGGTAAAGAAATTAGCTGACGATGCTAAGGGATCGAGGCGGCTAGTAAAAATGTAACTGCTCAGCACACATCGAAAAAGCGTAAGATCTTACGCCGATATTTACACTATAAAGGTATCACTCGGGCTTGTTCAACACTTGGGATAAGGACGCGGCTACGCGCGGCCTATCCTTATCTGTTATGTTTTACTTGCTGATTTCATTGCGGTACGTTCTTCCTTCTGCTTTCCCGAATAAATACAAAATGCAGAGTTATAATCGTTATATGCTACTGAATAATTAAAATCACAAAAATAAGCTGGATTTTTTGTGGCAACTGTATCACCAGCTTTACATTGATTAGGCATACGTTCAACTAAACTATCGTTATTACTCCCTAAACAAGCTATGCCAGTTGTTATATCCTGCTTACCATTACAACCAATTAAACCGATACTTGTTGCTAAAACAAGGCTTACTAATACTACTTTTTTCATAAATACTCCATATTATAAATTGAAACATAACGCCACCTTAAGCGGCAAAAAATTGTTTGCTAAAATGTGAACGGAGTGAAACAGCAAACTGTTTTTTGTCCGTTTAAAGGTCTTTTTATGTGATTGTTCTATAAGCCATTTCATTATTTACTTTTAAATAATTTAATTCAATATCAGATAGTTTTATTATTTTTTTACTGATGTATTGATAAAAAGATACAACCTGAGTCTCTTGTTCAAAAGAAGTAATATAATCAATACAATCAGTTAATTCTGTAGTGCCATCGCTATGGTGTGAGATTGTCGACCTTTTACCAGACAATATTGACTTAGCTCTCTTTATAACTGACTCTAAGCCTTCTTTGCCGCAACATTGCTTAATTGCCAGTATGGCATTATGTTTACTTCTGAATCTTCTATCAGATAATAGTTCTATATATAAGTCCGTGTTTTTATCTTTCATTATCCTTTTAATCGCGCCTAAAGCGTAAATTTGAGAATCTCCATTTTTATCATAAAGGTAAGGTTTAATATATTTTACCGAATCTTCATTTCCTAATTTTCCGATAGATATAATCGCCCTTAGAAACTCTTCGCCTGATATACGGGGTGTGCATAGTACCTTTTCAAGTAGAGGTCTAACATCATTAGATTTGCTTTTGACGATTGCACATAAGGCAGATTCTCTTATATTTCTATTGTTACTATCAAGAAAACGTCCTAGTTCAAATAACCCCTCTGAACCTTTTGGTATTGCATAGAGAAGTGCTACTGTTCTATTATCATCAATATCATGCTCTATTAAAATACTTACCAATTTTTCTGGGATTTTCTTTTCATTCGTTGTTATATAAAGCTGACTAATTAAGTTAGCAACGAAGAAACGAACAGGGTTGTTTTTACCATTTTTTAGTATGCTTAGCAGGTTATCAAGTAAGCTAATATCATTAAGCATTTTATTATTAGTATCGCCTGTCCCCCGAACTATATTCCGGAACGGCTTTTCCATTAGTTCGATATCACTTTCAGAGAAAACATCTTCCTCTTTAAATTTTTTAGATTTAGGGAAGTTTTGTAACATCTGTAAATGAATTTTAATTATTGAGTTTAACTCTCTTTCTACTTCAGCCATACTTTTAGCCTTATTATTTCCATTTTATAATATGTAGGTTTCATAAAGGTTCTTCCGACAAAGAATTATGCCTCAGCGGAAATTATATTTTTATACACCATAGCCTGAGAATCACATAACAGCTTATTATCCAGCATCTCAGATAAATCCCTGCCTAAAATTAATTTTGCATTAAACATATCACGCAACATATTGATGTAAAGAGACTAATATCTCAATTACCAACCACTTTAAAGTTAACCTTGCCGCAAAGTTGAGCAAGAACATTTATCTGGTCCATTGTTACTCCACATGAAAAACTTAAAGTATTGAAACATATCAGTTATATTTTTATGCTCAAATTTATCCATGCAATTTTAGCTAATTTTTGCTTCGATAATAATGCAAATTCTTAGAGAATTATTATAACTGTATTAATACACAGTGCTATTGATCTTTGGGAGGGTCATCTTTGAAGATGAATATATTGAAGTAATTCGTGACAGTTAAAACTAGCTCGTAACTCGTAATGGGGCATAAACGAGTTACCCGCACCAGCTTTAAAATTCATTTATATTAGCTCAGTTACAGCAGGTCATCACTTCAATCTAACCCATTGCCTGCCGCAGGCTTTCGTGCAAGCACGACTGTGACACGCTGCAAGTTCATCCCTGAAAGCTCGGCCATGACGTCCATGTCATGGACGGTCACAGCCGCGCTTACACCGGGATTTTCATCTCTTCGATTTAACTTCATCAGTAACAAAATTTAAAAGCGTGAATGTTCAATTTGAATTGATGACGTTGAAGAAAATAGCGTGAGCCTGACAGGACGTCAGGCTAGCTTTCGCGGTGCATGGATGCACCATCGGAAGCGTTAGCATTTTCGAATAAGTCTTAAGTTAGCAAAAAATGAAGTTAAAAGCTGGATCAATCCCCATCGAAAATTATACGCTTTTCAGCATTTTTCGTTAGGGGCGCTGAGGGATATCCAAAAGGGGAACAAGCGCTTTTCCCCTTTTGGTCTGGTGTGGGCGAAGCACCACGACTTTGATTTTTCACATGCAAAGTAAATTGAGGGCAAGCGTGAGTGTGGAAAGACACAATGTTAATCCAAACGGAGTTTGGAAATACACAAAGGAAACTGACGGTTTAAATCTGATCTGGGAGCAACACCATGACCTTGATTTGTTCAAAATGGCAGTCTAGATTTGGGCATAAAAAAAGAGAGCCTATTGGCTCTCTTGATAATCCTGAAGGGGAGTAACAGGATTATTTCCAGCTTTTCATCTTATGGCCTTTTACCGCATAAAATAAAATGAATAGATAACATGGGATCATCACTAAGTAGCCGCCTTGCATGCCAAGGGAGGTTGCTGAGCTGGTTAAGCCCCAGAATACTGGGCCAAATGCGCCACCAGCAATACCCATGATGAGTAGTGCTGAACCTGTGCTGGTTAGTTTACCCATACCAGATAAGGCTAACGGCCAAACTGCTGGCCAAACAATTGCGTTAGCCAAGCCTAAAAAGGCAATTAACAATAAGGTATCTGGCAGTTGTGCGCCACCAAATGGCACTAATACAGTGTCAGAAATAGCCGTTGAGCTGCTATCACCAAATACAATACCAAAGGACAACACCACCCCAAGTATGGCGCTAATAAGTAGCGCATTAGGCTGAGATATAAACCGTGGAATACAAATAATCCCTAAGGTGTAACCCACTACCATGCATATCATGGTGTATGAGGTCATCACCCCATAGTTTTCAACCCCTAAGGTGAGTGCATACGTACCAATAGTATCACCAGCGATTACCTCAACAGCCACATACACAAACAAGGCCACCACCCCAAGGGCTAAGTTGGGTTTTGCTAGTGCCTGTTTAATTTGACCTTTACTGGTGCCCTCTTCTGCTTCGTCTTGTTCAAGCTCTGGTAGCGGTGATTTCTTAACAGCATAGGCTAAAATACCAATGAAGATTGCCATGCCTAAATACGGCAGAATTAAGCTGTTAGCCATTTCATCAATTTGAACCTGACTTAGGGTGGTGCCGACGCGATCTTTAAAGCTATCAAGGATTAATGCGGTAAACACCATAGGAGCAATAACACCCGCGCCTTTATTCAAAATCCCCATAACACTAACGCGTGCTGCAGCAGACTCTTCAGGGCCTAAGCGAACCACATAAGGGTTAACAGCGGTTTGTAATAATGTTTGTCCGGTGCCCATAACCAGTTGCGCGAGTAAGAACAAAGCAAACACTTGGGTTTTAGCGGCTGGAATAAAGAGTAAACCCGCCACCATCATCACGCCCATACCCAGCGCCATACCGTTTTTATAGCCCACTTTACGGATGACCCAAGCTGAAGGTAGTGCGGTAAAAGTTACTGCAATATAAAAAGAGAATAGAATTAGTGACGCTTGAAAAGGGCTTAACTGAAGGATTTGCTTTAGATATGGCATTAACGAACCATTAAGCCAAGTCGCAAACCCTAATACGAAAAAGAGTATTGCCACAATGGCCATGGGCACTATGCTGCTTTTTTGCTGACTATTATTCATTGTTGTTTCCATAAACCCTGCTTCTTATTGTCATTGATATTTCAGCACTGACTTACTACTAGTGCCCCATATGAGTCTTATTATTATTGAGTTTTTATCAACAATTTGACCTAGCAATGTTGCTGCAGATCATAATCGTTGTGCATTTCATGTTAAAACATAAACACAGCAAAGACAACGCTGTCATTTCATTGGCAACTAAACATCATTGATCACACCACAAGCCCCAAAATAAATCTTGCATGTAGTTCTTAGTGACAGTTCTAATAAACAGCTCTTATAAACAGTTCTTAGTGACAGCTCTTATAAACAGCCTTTAGATGCGAATAAAAATTTTACGTTGATAAAGCCACAATAAAATTAGCCATTGCACTGTCAGTAAGCTCAGTACAAAGAGTAATGGTTGCCAGTCTGCTGGGGTGGCGCGAATAAAGCCGCCCAATAAACTATTGGCTAAGTATTGCCAATTAACCAGACTAGATGCGATATAGATGATGATGGCATTAGTGCCAATCACCACAAAAACAAAGGCCCATTTGTGCCATTTAAGTACATCGATAATGGCGTAAAAAATGGCGAGTAAGATGATGCTCCAACCACTGGTTACCAACACAAAACTGCTGGTCCATAAGTCTTTATTGACCGGAATAATCAAGTCTAATAGCCAGCCTAATGACAATAACGCCGCACCAATAATCACCATACTCAAGACTTTTAGCCATTCACCCCTAAGCCCCCATAAGGGCGGCTTGGCTTTAACAATATAGTGACCGACAAACACACCGATTAAGCCATTTACCACCGCAGGCAGTGTGGATAGCACCCCTTCAGGATCTACGGCTCTATTTTGATATGCGCTACCAGGTAGCAGTATTGAATCCACGTAAGCGTTAATACTATTTTCGGCGCTAAAGCGGGCAAAGGTTTGGCTTGTTTGATTAACTGCTGCTTGAGCTAATTCTGGGTTTTGAACTAGCCCAGAATATAGCGTGAGATCGGGATAAGGAAGATATAACTGAATAAGCCCATAGCCAATTAATAGACTAATGGCGACAATAATTTGGGTTCTAAGGCTGGTATGCCACACCAACATCGCGCCTATAAACCATGCAAAACCAATACGTGCCAACACACTGGCATAACGCACACTGTCGGGATCTGCAGGCATACCAACGCCCCAACCATGATTATAAAGTACCCCTAAAAAAATCAGTAAACCAAGGCGCTTTATAGCATGACGATACAAGGGCAGCCGCTGCTGCATTGGTAGTTTATCTAAGCGTTTTGGTGACAGGCCTAAAGCCACACCGGAGAGGAAAATAAACAGCGGGAATATAACATCATAAAAGGTAAATCCATGCCATTGACTGTGATGCATTTGGCCGTCAAACCAATTCCACCCAGCCCAGCCGGTTAATATAAATAATCCAGCAAATAGGCCCTCACCGCCAAGGATCCAAAACATGTCAAAACCGCGCAAGGCGTCCAATGACATTAATCTTGGCTTCAAAGCGGTTTTAGTCGACATACATTAGCCTTTATCACATCGGCTAAAAACCACATCGCCATTAATATAGGTTTGGTTAACTTGATAACGCGAGTTATCGTTTGCATTAGCAGCTAACAACACTAAGTCTGCGCGCTGACCTACGGCTATGGTGCCAAGCTTAGCTTGCTGTAGATACTGCGCTGGATATAACGATGCCATTCTAAGGGCTTCTTCATAACTGAGGCCAAGCATGCTGACGCTATTGTTAACTGCGCCAACCATATCAAGTACGCAACCTGCTAGCTCGCCTGATTTGGCATTGAGCCTATCACCTTGGCGTATAACCTCGGTGCCAAACAGTTCAAAGCTGGCATCATCATCCAGTCCCACCGGTGGCATAGCATCGGTTACTAACATGATTTTGCCTTGGGGCTTAGCTTTAAGGGCAACTTTAGCGCTAGCACTGTGAACATGGTGGCCATCGACAATCAATCCGCACCATGCTGCATCACTTTCTAGCGCTGCGCCCACCATGCCCGGCTCACGAGAGCCAAAGCCTGACATGGCATTAAACAAATGTGTAAAACCGTTAGCGCCAGCATTTAACGCCGCCAGCACAGTGTCATAATCGGCATTTGAGTGACCTAAGCACACCTTTACGTCGTTAGCGATTAAGGTTTTTATCACCTCAACTGAGACATTTTCAGGGGCTAAAGTGACCACTTTTATACCAAGATCTTGTCGTGAAAATATCGCCAGTTCTTCATCTGAAATACTGCGAATAAACGATTGTGGATGCACGCCTTTTTTAGGCACACTTAAATGTGGCCCTTCAAAGTGAATCCCTAACACGCCTGCAGATTGCAGCTTAATAGCCTCGGCAACGGCATCAGCGGCTTGCGCCATCACCTCAACTTTATCGGTAATGAGCGTCGGCAGAAAACCGGTCGTACCAAATTGAGCATGTGCTCGACCTATGGTCTCAATACACTCAAGGGTTGGTGCGCTATTAAACAGTGCCCCGCCGCCGCCATTAACTTGAACATCAACAAACCCTGGCACTAACGTGCCTTGTAAACGCACTTCTTTCGCATTCGATACTGAATCTAAGGCGATGATGTGGCCGTCTTCAATAGAGATCACCGCATCTTGATGAAATTGCTGTCCATCAAAAAAACCGTCTGCTATTAGGGTTTGTCTCATAATGTTCTCTTTATATTGCGTTAATCTTTAACTGCTTACTTCTTAATGCTCACAGTCGAGTCAAACTTATAGTGTTTGGGTGACTTTTTTCAAACCTTCTGGCTGATCTGGGTCAATACCACGGGCAACAGCGACGGCGGCTACATCGATATAAAAACGTTGTAGCAATGCTAATGGCGCAACACGCGGGTGTATTTCAGATGATGTTTGATTTAAATGCACCAAGTCTGCGCCACGTTGTTTTACGTTTTCTATTTGCTCGATATGGCTTTCATAAGACTCATCATTAATGCAGGCATCGACAATAGCCAGTTTCTTTTCAACTAAAGTCACCGGCCCATGTAGAAACTCAGCGCTACTGAATGATTCGGCATGAATAGAACAAACCTCTTTCATTTTAAGGGCGATTTCTTTGGTTACCGCATAACCTAAACCACGGCCAAGCACTACAAGGTTATTAACCCCAGCTAAAGACTCGGCGGTTAATTGCGGCGCTGCGTCAACGGCGGTTTGTAATGCAGCAGGCATTGAATCAACGGCTGCAGCTAACGACTCACTTTGGGTCCACTCAGCAGTTAACTGCACAATGGCTGATAAAGTCGCTAAGTAGCTTTTGGTCGCTGCGACGGCTTTTTCTTCACCCGCTCTAAGCGGTAATACCACATCGACAATATCTTTAATTGGTGCTGTTTCATCGTTGACTAATGCGACACAAAAAGCGCCTGCTTCTTTAGCCATTCTCGCTTGAGCCAATATATCTGGGCTACGGCCTGATTGTGAAATAACAATCACTAATCCGCCTTCAAGTTGTAAGCTTTTACCATAAACACTGGCAACTGATGGCGCTGCAGCAAAAGTTGGAATGCCCACTTCAATTTCAAATAAGTATTTAGCAAATACCCCTGCGTGATCTGATGAGCCACGACCAACAATCATCACAAACTTTGGCTTAAAACTACGTAGTTTTTCACCAAGCTCTTTGGTTAAGCCAGCATTAGCAGCCAGTTGCTCAGCGATTTTCTGCGGTGCTGAACGCGCTTCACGTTCCATAATTGTATTTGTCATCGAGTTAACCTTAATTTATGTTCAAGTTGATCCATTGAGGTATCAAGTTACTGAGCAGTGCATGGCGATGAATTTATCGTTGACACTGAAAATTTTAAGCGAGTTCAAGATAATTTGGCGAGTTACAGACTCTTGCCGTTATCTGCGGCAAACTGTTGCTGCGCAAACAAGATAGCGCCGATTTCTGGTGGTGATAGCGCTTCAGCCACTTTGCTAGCCACATCAATGTCTAACCAATGTAATAATGGCTCTGCTAGGCCGCCAATCATCGAAAAACGACTGGGATGAATGGCAAATAACTTTCTGGCCATTTCACTAATATAACCCGCTCCCTGTTGCACAATATCAGTGGCAACCTCATCACCATTGTCGGCGCATAACAGCACAATACGGGCTAATTTGGCGTAGGTGCTTGAAGACTGTCCGGCAAGATGCTCGACAATGCCCATGGCATCATCAACATTAAAGTGTGCTAGTAATAATTGTGTTAGTGCGGTGTCGGCGGCAAAGCCGTCTAAATTCAGTAATACATGCTCAGCGGCTTTTTGGCCTAACCATGCGCCACTGCCTTTGTCACCTAATGCAAAGCCATGGCCGCCAATTAATAAACTTTGCTCGCCTACATGGGCAAAGCCACAAGAGCCAGTACCGGTAATAATCACGGCACCATCATCGCCGTTGTGGGCGCCAATACAGGCAGTATGTAAGTCTGTGGTGAGGTACATTTTGGCAAACGGGTGCTGCCAGTTGTTCACTTGGTCAAACAAACGCGGCACATTCACGCCAGCGAGGCCGACACCGGCGATTAACTGCTGAGCGTAGCTTGGTGCTAAGTTTGCATCTGCCAAGGCAAGCTTGGTTGATTCGATAATTGAATTAAAAGTTTGTTCTAGTCCGTGAAGAGGATTAGCTCTACCTGCTACACCAGTGCCAATTACACCTTTTTGTGGGCAAAATATGCTGGCGCGGCACTTACTGCCACCACCGTCAATTCCGATATAAAGCTGTGATTCATTTTGCTGATTAACGCTCATGACATCCCTCTTGTCTCTATTACCCAAGCCTTTTATAACTGATTTTTATAGGCTCTTTTGTAAGTTAACTTTATGTTACACCACAAATGACAGCGTTGTCATTTACTTTTTGTGGTGTTTATAAAACAAACAGCGAAGTAACTATTAAAGCTCTGATTTATATTGATTTTAGCTAGGTAATTAAATTGAAAGTTTTGGATGTTTTGCTGATTTTCTTTTAAAAAAGGACGTTAACCATTCGATTAACGTCCTTTGTATTTAGTTAACTGCGCAGCAATAAAAGCCAGCTATAAAAACAACGAGCGCCCTTTGCGTTTTCCTGATGCGGAAATTGCTCTTATCTCAATATTACCTGATACCTTTACAGGGGCTTGGTATTCAAGCCATGCTGAAGTTTCAGCAGCGTTATTATCAAGGTCTTCACTGAGTTGACGATACTCAATCTTAAGCCCTGGAAAGGCAATATTGGCATAAAGCAGTCCAGCTTCAATTTTTGCCCCAACGGTTGGCACCCGATATTCAATGTTAGCCACATCTAACTTTGCCAGCTCTTTATGGCCTAAGGTATTAGCGATGTCATTCCATTGCTGTTGCTGCTGCTTACGCATATCAGCAGTAAAGTAACCTGAGTTTTGATGATAAACCGCGCCTTGATACTGATATGGCACTTCCCACTTTGCTTTATGCCAAGCTTTTTCAGCTAGCATTAGCAGCCGTGGAAACATCATATATTCAGCGACTTCATCACTGCGAATAGTTTCACTCCAGATTTGACCTTGAATACCACTAAAGCCTTTACCTTGTTGTAATGGCGCTGAGGTCACCTTACCTTGCTCATCTTTTTTAACGCTATCGTCGGCAGTAAAGGGGTTATTTTCGATATCATTCCATTGTTCCGCATTCGCAGGTAAGTTATCTGGCATAAAACTAAACAATTTTTGGCTGTTTAGCGCTCGGGTCGCCCAGTAGTAACCATGCTCTTTAGGATCAGCCTCATAGGGGAAATCAAAGTACAACACTTCAGGGTTTGAAAGCACAGTATCCCAACCTAAATTGGCTTGGCTGTGGGCTCTTTGATAACCATGGTGTGAAATCACATCCCAAATGTTGGTTTGTGATTTAGCCGGCATATTGTCTGCATTAGTATGGCTCATACCATCGCTCCAACCTGCAGGTTCAATACCTTTAGCGCTGACCATATTGGCGACGCGCTCAATAAAATAAGCACCTAAATCATCGATCGATTTAACCCCTTTGTCATTGTTAGCAACAAAGTCTACGCATTGTGGTGATTGCTTCCACGCCCCTGCCGTTTCATCAGCGCCAATGTGGTAGCGTTTTAGCGGATGGCCTGCTTGTTGGTGCAATTTAGCAATTTCATCAATGACTTTATCGACAAAGTGATAGGTCGACTCCAAGCACACATTTAGGGTGTTATCGTTATAATACTGCACCGATGAATACACTGTGGTGTCGTTAGCATCTGTCAGTAAGTACTCATTAGCAGCATTATTGTCGCCACTTGCCATCAAATTACGGTAGCGGGCATCCATAGATTTTATCGCAGCACGTGAGTGACCAGGCATATCCATTGACGGGATAACCTCTACTTGGCGGGCGCTGGCATACTGCAAAATGTCTATATAATCGGCTTTGCTATAAAAACCATTTACACTGGCATCAGCAAAAGGGCCACTGCCCAGCTGGGGAATTAAGCAGGTGCTTTCGGTTAAATCATGGCAACGCTTACTACCAATATCAGTAAGCTCAGGTAAGCCATCAATTTCTAAGCGCCATGCTTCATCATCGGCCATATGTAGGTGTAATTTATTGAGCTTATAAGCTGCCATTTGATCGATTAAATCAAATATCAGTTGTTTACTATGAAAGTTACGGGCGACATCAATGTGCATACCACGAAAATCATAACGCGGTGCATCATCAACAACCATAGTATTTATACTGAGTTCTCGAGTATCGATTAACGCTGCAAGTGACGAAAGACCATATGAAAAACCACTGTCGGTGGCGGCGGTAATGGTAATGCCGTCAATGGCCACCTTGAGCTGATAAGCGCCATCAATCCCTTGCTCGTCTGCTGTAACCTTGCTGTTTTTAACAAACGCTAACGACAAGCCTGTATCTGATTGCTTAACCCCAAGTCTCGCTAATCTCGACAAAGCTGCGGCAACTGCTGCTGAGTCAACTTGCTGGTAATTAACCTCAATACCTTGAGACAAATCTACCGGTGTATTACTTGATGTAACGCTAGCACTGAGCGGCGTTGGAATAATGCGATTAATGGCAGCCTCGCGATTAACTACAAGGGCATTATTGGCTTCAAATAACACCTCAGCACGGCTCCACGCTAAGTTATCGGTTGCGGTTCTGCGATATTGCCTTTTTTCATCCGTAAAGGCTTCAACATAGGGTCTAACTTCCATGCCGGTTTCTGCGTCAATACTTAATTGAGTGCTAGCTATCACGACAGGCTCTAAACCATCCACCACAATGTAATAGTTTGGCATTGGGTCAGTTTCAGATAATTGCCATAACTCGCCTCTAAAACCAATGCGTTGGGTTACGCCAGCGCTAAAGCCAGTGAATTGTTCGGTGGGGGCAATTTTATGTAAATCACCTTGTACTCGAGTGATACTAAACTGCGGATTTAACACCGCTTGTACTGGGCGCATTTGACTGAAATAAATTGCCCAGTCGGCATGGGGAATATTAACTGAACTGGTTAAATCAAATTCAGCGATAAAACATTGCTCATCAGGCTGTGTTGCTGAGCAACTTTCTTCAGGGACATTGGTCACCATGCGATAAGTGACTTTTAGATCTGCGGCAAATTGTTTTAGGCTTGCTTGAGTCCAAGCGCTATCAGCGGCTTGATTAGCCTTATGTTGCAGATCTGAACCATTAGCTGATTGAGCATCATCAGACGTAGAAGGAGCTGAAGAATACTGGCAACCCACTACGCCTATTGATAGTAATAATGCTGATGCAATGATGGTCTTTTTCATATATTCCTCAATTTATCCCTAAATGATCATCTGATGAGATGCCGCGCGTTGACTGACTACTGACGTTAGCCTATTTTAGCTAAATTACCGCAGCTAATTTTTAGCGGCAACAGTATTTAATTGATTCAATTTATTAGTGTATTTAGCCTGTTCAATATCTATGTCTCGTTAACTGCTAGGTTTTATCCTTACTAAGAAACCGGCAAAAAAATAGCTGGGAACAAAAATTGTACCCAGCTTATACTCGTTTCTGGGGAGAGACTAAAAGTATAAATTAATGCTATTTCGCCCGACCGAAATAGCATTAAGGCATGGATAATAGGGACCTATAAATTATCCATGTCGACCTTAAAACAACGATTCACACACAAGCAATGACAACGCTGTCATTTAATAATCTACCGAATATAGAACGAGATTTCTACATTTTTTTTATGTTTTGACACAGGTTTGCAACAATAGACATTAAAAACAAATAATAACAGTGGCTTAATTGCTTAAATTAAGCTTAATTGGCTTAGTAATAACCAAGAATATTGGCATCTAGTGGTAAAGAAAGGATTGAATGAAGTGAAAAGCTTTAAGCAAAAGAATCTTATGCTAAATATGCTACTAATAAAAAAGGCATTATTTCAATATATGAAATAATGCCTTAATACGCGCGATACAATAAGATTAAGCTTTAGCCATGATCTCAGTGCGTGCTAGACGGTTAACTTGGTTTAACGATGCTAAATGACCATAGATAGGACCTAGTAAGCCGCGCTTTCTAAGTTCTAAGTAATCTTCATCTGACAATTCATTTAATTTAGCTTCATCAATTAAGTATAAGCCATTGATGTTGCGCTTCTCACCCGCTACATCAACCGTTAATGTTTGGGTTGTTAGTAACTCTTTTTCAGCCAAGAAACCAAGAATGTTGCGGCTTGCTTGATCTTGCTCAAAATGCGCGATTAAGGCTTTTTTGCGGTTTTCTAAGTAAGCAGACTCTTGCTCACCTTCAAATAATGCTTGGCCTTCAGTCTTGCTGACTTCAGCAGCAGATTCGCGAATACCAATCCATACTTTGTCTTTTACTTCTGGGTTAAGTACTAATCCAAGTGGATAGTCACGGACAACAGCAGGGATATATAGTCCTTGCCACTTGCCGTCTTTAATACTCAGGTTTTGACCAGGCTTAAGACCTAACATAGCAACAGCTTGGAATTCACCGCTATCAGTGTTTTTAACGAATACAATTGGGTATTCTGTAGCTGCACGAGCAATCTCATGCAAAGTTACTGGAACAATATGTTGATCTGCAACGTGTGCAAAATTAGTTGCGGTAATTTTTAAATCACCGTGCTTTGCGTGTTCAAGTAACGTAATTTGGTTAGACATCTTGGCTCCTTCAGGCGCTTCTAATCAATAATGATATACATAAAAATAGGGATTCAAATCCCTTTTGTTTTAAACTTTTGCTAGTAGATTAAAATAAAAAATCCCAAAATCTTTAGCTGATGACTTATTATAAAGCCCACTATCATTTAATCTGCAGCTTACGTTACCGTATCAAGCAATAAAGTACCACTAGCTATTCGCTGATATTTCACCTAAATCGTGCCAACTTTCATCTATAAGTATAAATTTCACTCAACTGGGTTCTAAGTTTATTAATCCTGTAGCTAAACCTTTTGTAAACCGTAACGGTTAATTTTATCAAGCAGTGCTCGATGCTCTGGTAAGTCTAGCGCCAGCTTGTGGCCTATTTGCTGTATTTTATTGGCCTGCTGCTGGGCACTTTTAAGGTACTGCGCCTCGAGCGACACGTTTTTTGTTTGATAATGCATCCCGTATAAGACATACAGGTAATTATCAATATTAAACACTTCGTAGCGTGAGAATAGATCATCGGTTATCGGGCTAAAGCTCTGCCATAATTGCAATTTTTGTTGCAAGGATTCAGGTATCGTTTCAGGCTTTTGATTATCTAACCAAAAATCACTGTCAGTTCTATCTGAAATGCAATAATGCAACTTAGCAAACTCCACTACTCGCTCCCACGCGTAACCTATAGTGTGATTAAAGCGCTCAGACAATGCTGGCATTTGCGCCAGTGTCTGCGGTAGTCGCTTAGCTAAGTAACCGGCGGCAAAATCAGTTAATAGTATTGAGGTTGCCTCGATTGGCTCTAAAAAGCCTTGTGCTAGGCCTAATGCTACACAGTTTTTTGCCCAAAATTGTTCGCGGTAGCCCACTTTCATGGGGATTTCACGATGGTGTAACTGGTCTAGTTTCCCGCCTAAATAACGGTTAAACTTTTGCTCAGCTTGTGCGCTTGTCATGTGGTTATCAGAATACACAAAACCAGTACCGCGGCGCTCTGGCAAAGCGATATCCCAAATCCAGCCTGCTTGATGCGCTGTGGCAATGGTAAAAGGGGCAATCGCTTCAGTAATGTCTGTCGGCACTTGGGCAACAATGGCTTTATTCACCAATAACTGATGGGATTTATCCACAAAGCCGACGTTAAGCTTTTTGGCTAACAAAATGGACTCAAAGCCACTGCAGTCGATATAAAAATCAAAAGCTAACTCGCCGAGCTTATCAGTTTTTAAGCGGCTGATATTGCCTACATCATCTATTGCGGCATCTAACACATTGGCTTTGATATGCTCAACGGCATATTTACTTGTGGCGTTAGTGGCTAATAATTGGGCAAATTTTGCCGCATTTAAATGATAAGCATAACTCACCGAGCCAGCGTATTCGGGGGTGGTGATGGATTTAGGTGCCTTTAATGCCTCACAAATATAATGCTGAGGTGAAACCATTGCACTATAAGCCATATCCTCAGTGGCGGTTTGGTTCCAAAAGGCGCTTAAGTCATCGCCTAATGGGCTTGGTACATCAAATAAGTGATGGTAGCGATTATCTGCGCCATGTTTGGTTTTATCGAGCCAGTTTCGAAATTGGATAGACTGCTTGAAGCTCACATCACACTGCTGAATAAACTCGGTTTCGCTTATTCCAAAGCTTTGTAATGACTGCCTAATCGCAGGTACAGTGCCTTCACCAACACCAATGGGCGGAATATCAGGAGACTCGATTAACGTAACGGACACATCAGCCAATGATTGCACCGCTTTACCAATATGATTTGCAGCAAGCCAACCTGCTGTGCCACCACCGATAATAACAATCTTCTGCACTTTCATATTACGCCTCTTAACTGTTAACTGTAGATAAGTCGCTAATTGGATTTTAACCGTATTTACCAGTGGAAAGTTAAAATCAAAAAGCCTAGCAAGTGCTAGGCTTTTTATGCTTCTAAATCAGATTAAAAACGTAAGTTTAAACCTAACTTATAACGAGCTTCACCTTCAAAGCTCCATGCTGGGTAACCACCTTTTAGCTCAGGCTTAACGTCAGCATCATCAGGTGCAACACCTAATTGAACACTGTCTTCTTCAAGTAAGTTAACTACTTCAAATGTGATACCTAAGTAATCAGTGATATTGTAGTTAGCACTTAAATCAAGTGTACCGAAGTCTTGATGTTCACGGTTACCGTAGAAACCTGGTAACTCACGCATCATGTATTCACTACGCCAGTTATAAGCAACACGTGCTGAGAAGTCATCCATCTCGTAGTAACCAACTAAGTTAACAGTGTGCTTAGAAGAGTCAGAGAACACGCTAACTTGATCTGGGTAGTTCTCAGCTGCAGCATCAGAATCAGCAAAGGTGTAGTTAGCAGAGTAACCAAAGCCGTTATCAAAACCATCTTGGATTTGCAGCTCTATACCTTGGATTTGACCGCCAGTACCATTTTTCTTCGTTGAAACAGTCCAGTTATCTTCACCTGAATTAGGATCAACAATACCAATGCTTTGATCTAGCTTCTGCTCTGAGGTGATAAAAGAGCTGATATCTTTGATAAAGTAAGAAGCACTCATTAACCCGTCAGGACTGAAATACCATTCCACACCTAAATCAGCTTGAGTCGCTTTAAATGGCTCAAGGGCGATATTACCGGTACTAACCACTTGGTTACCTGCAACGTCATCGTTGTAACCTTGCAGTGCCGAAGCTGCAAACATATCAGCATAATTAGGACGTGAAATCACTTGTGATGCTGAAGTACGGATAATGACATCTGGCGCCACATCAAATGCAACGTTGATACTTGGCAATACGTCATTATAACTTGCATCTTTAGTGCTTAAGTTATCGGCATAAGTACCATCAGCTTGCAGCGCGAAATAATCAGATGATGCATCTGTTGATATATAACGTAAGCCGAAGTTACCGCGCATACCGTCTGACTCAAAATTAGCCATTAAATATAACGATAGGTTTTCTTCGTTAATGGTGCCGTAGCCAGCCTTATATACGGTCCCTTCTGTCGAGAAACCATTAATTGCAGCCTTAGCATCCTTTAACATGGCATCCATATCAGGCTTAGGTAAAGTATAACCAGCCCCTGATGAAATTTGACCACTGTAGTAAGCTGATGCATCTTTTGCTGCTATATCAGCATTAACGATTGCAGGTAAAGTTAACATGCTAACATCATGATCTGCATAACGAACACCTGTTTTGAATGAGGTAATCGCACCTAAATCAGTCGGAATAGTAAAGTCTAATTGTGCGTAAGTTTCTTCATCTGAGTTTGGCTGCTTTTTAAGTGCCCAACCTGCAGGGGACAATTGACCACCAAAGTCATCTGCGGTGAAGTTTTTATTAGCAACATCTATTTTGATGATTTCACCAGTCGCATCATAAGTACCAGCATAATCAGCAGCGGTACCTAACCAGAAACCATAGTTAGAAGTTAAATCAGTACCACCTTCAGACTTGGTGTTACCCACACGACCTTCTACTTTAAACATGTCATTTTCGTAATCGAAATTGAAATCGTAAGTATTTGAGTCCATGCTAGCTTGGCGCGCCCAAGTTTGTGCCCAACCTGGGTTTTCACCATTACCATCACGGCGATAGAAAGTACAAGTGCCTAAAGAGTTACGCTGTTCACACGCTTCGTCTTTATCATCTGGGAACATCACGAATAATGAGGTATTTGCGTTGTTCGCTTTCATGTCCAGACTCATAATGTCTAAACCGAAATTTAAATTATCTGTTGGACTGTATTGGAATGAACCGTTAATAGCAGTACGTTCACGCTCTTGTTCAAAAGTCGTCGGAACAATATCACCCCAACCAATTAATGACTCAATACCATTGCGTTGATAAGTTGTTTCTGAGCCAGCTGCAGAAATTAAGAAACCAAAGTTCTCATCTTCATTTTTCCAGCTGTATAGGCCTGATAATTCAGGATCTGTTTCTTCAGAAATTGTACCGTAGTCGCCTTTAGCACTAAGGAATACAGTATTGGCATCTAAATCTAATGGCTTGCGGGTTTTAACGATAACGGTACCGCCAACACCACCTTCAGGTAAATCAGCCTGAGACGATTTATATACTTCAATTCCACCGACCATTTCTGATGGTAGTAAACTGTAGTTAAAGCTTCTGTCAATTGACTGTTGATCGTACCAACCGGTAGATGCAACTGAATGGCCGTTTAATAATGTACGAGTCAAGCTGCTAGAAGCACCACGAATCGAAACACCTTGACCTTGACCAAATTGACGGCTCACAGCCACACCTGGTATACGCCCTAATGACTCACCCACGTCACCATCAGGAAATTTACCGATATCTTCAGCCGTTACCGCATCAACAACAGAGTTAGAAAAACGTTTATCATTAACTGAAGCCTTCATCGAGGCACGCATGCCTTTTACTTCAATTTTTTCGATATTTTCTTCTGTAGTTTCAGCATCTGCTGCAAACGCAGCAACTGAAACCATACTGCCAAGTAGGATAGCAATGTTAGTTGCTAAAACATTTTTCTTAAAATTAATAGGTCGCATCTTCATTTCCCTTCCATAACTTTATTATCGTTTTTGGATACATAACCATTCCAATCGGAATGACAACGCTGTCATGTCTAGAGCAAACATTACACAATATTTAACAGTCTTGCCACAACAAAATAACTTTATTGCAGACAAAATGTGCAAAGCCGGCTTATACAAAACAGATGCAAACACAATTAATAACTAAAAATCAGACACTTAAATGTTGACGATGTTTGTATCAAATTAAGAACAAATAGACTTTAAAGTGAACTCATCCAACCAGAAAAGTAATTCGAGATTGCCTATTAGGATAAAAATCAGCACTATTAGAGTTAAATCGGCTTAGCTTTTGTTTTTACCTACAATATTGATAACCTTCATTTGGGGATGATGGTTATCAATATAAATACAATGCTAAGTTCATCGCCTGAGTTTAAGAGTTAACAAATAATGAAAGTAACCATAAATGATGTTGCCAAACATGCTGGCGTATCAATTAAAACCGTTTCACGGGTCACCAATAACGAATCGTCAGTCAGACAAACCACGGTCGACAAGGTCAATGCAGCAATTAATGAGCTAAATTATCAACCTAACTTAGCAGCAAGAAATCTAGCAAGCACAAAATCCTATGTTATTGGTTTTATTTATGATAACCCCAATGCTTATTATATTATTGATATGCAGAACGGTATTCTTTCTGCCTGCCAAGATAAAGGCTACGAGTTGTTGATCCACCCTTGTAATGCTACCTCTGACACAATTTGTGATGAACTAACCAAAATGGTCAAACACTCTCGGCTATCGGGTTTAGTGCTCACCCCGCCAATGTCAGAAGACCCGAAGATACTTGCAGCACTTGATGAAATAGATGCTAATTATGTAAGAATTATTGCAGGCGAAAGCACTGATGCAGAAAATGGGCTTACTGTACTTGTCAATGATAAACATGGCGCTTTAGAAATCACCCAACACTTAATTGATATGGGTCATAGTGATATTGGATTTTTAAGTGGCGATCAGCAGCATGAATCAACCAAAGAGCGTTTAGCTGGTTTTAAAGATGCCCTTGAGCACAATAATCTTAACGTGAATAACACCTGGGTTTTAGATGGTAAATACTCTTTCGAATCTGGGGTAGAAGGTGCCAATAAATTGATTAACTTAACCAAACGGCCTACGGCAATCGTCGCCTGTAACGATGAAATAGCTGCAGGGGCTTTATTTGCTGCGCGTTTAGCTGGGCTTGATATACCAAAAGATTTATCCATTGTAGGATTTGAGGATAGCCCCTTCTCCCGACAGACGTGGCCCAAATTAACCACAGTGCATCAACCAAACGTGAAAATTGCCAAAGTCGCCACTGAACTGTTAATCGCCAATAGCAAAGAAACGACTGAGAAAAAATCGATGGTATTTACGCCTGAGCCAGTTATTCGGGACTCATCAAGCAAACCATGATGGCAATAGTGAGCTTATAATTTATCCCCAATAAAAAAGCCTCAATAAATTATTTATTGAGGCTTTTTTAATTTAATCTATTGTAAATTAAACAGCATCTTCGTTTTCTTCGCCAGTACGGATACGAATAACACGTTCAATATCGGTTACAAATATTTTTCCATCGCCGATTTTACCCGTACGAGCAGTATCAACAATAACCTCAATGGCTTGGTCTAATTGCTCATCTTGAATAACAAGCTCGATTTTTACTTTCGGTAAAAAATCGACCATATACTCAGCACCACGATATAATTCAGTGTGACCTTTTTGACGCCCAAAGCCTTTCACTTCAGAAACCGTCATGCCTGTTATACCTATTTCCGCAAGTGACTCTCGCACATCATCAAGTTTAAATGGTTTAATAATGGCTTCTACTTTTTTCATCAACACACTCCTAATCACTTGGGAAAATATAGATTTAAATTTTCATTCTCAAATTTAAATCTATTTATTAATAGTTTGGATACTTGAACTATCTTACTTTAAGCCAGAATAATTTGCTCATTATTTTATAAAGTAGGTATTAATCAGTTTAAAACTAGCAGAGTCAGCAAAAGCTTCTATACTTTTTCGACTACTCAGATAATGAACCTTAAAAATCAAGGATGATTTTTATGAATACCCAGTTAAAGGGATTTAACCTAATTGAAGTTATGGTCGCTGTTTCCATTGCTTCAATTATTTCGACCATGGCAGCTCCATCACTTAATAATCTGATTAACCATGCTCGCAGTAAAAGCAATATCAGATCTATACAACAACTTATCCAGTTGGCCCGTAATCATGCCATTAGCCTAAATGCTCGGGTAACTGTTTGTCCTATCGAAAATAACCAATGTACTAACAACTGGCAACAAGGTTTCACTATATTCATTGATGGAGGAGAGTCAAATATCATCAATACTGGCGACCACATTTTACATATTGCACCAGCCTTTAATCCAAACGATATCGTTTACTACAATCGAAAAGCCATAATATTTCAACCGGATGGGCTTGCATCTGGTACCAATGGAACCTTTAGATATTGCCCAGAAATTTATAATAGCCCTTTTTCAAAAGCTGTCATTGTAAATCAATCCGGTCGAATAAGGTTTTCACGCAAAAATAAAATAGAATGTAAACAAAACTAGTAGATTCGTATGTGTTTCAAGTGAACTTTAGGCTTACAAAAACACTGATTTCAAAGTCATATTGCCTTATACTTAATTAAGTATTGCAGAGGAAAATATGCATGAATCAAATGAAAAACGGATTTAATAACGGGTTCACTTTAGTTGAACTAATGGTCGCACTCGTAGTTGCAGGAGTTTTAGTAGGTGTTGCTGTACCTAGATTATCAAGTCTTTATGAAAGTAGTAGAAGCAGCTCAGCCACAAGCTCTATCGAGTCAGCCTTAGTTTTCGCAAGAAATCAAGCGGTAAGCTTTGGCAGAAGAGTGACTGTTTGCCCGGGAGATGGCAGTGGTTGCACAACTGATTGGCTTGGTGGTATTGCCATCTTTATTGATGACGATCAAAATGGTGTTAAAGATAATAACACTGATGTATTGCGCTATATAGATGGCTTTAATAGCGATGACTTTATAAAAACATCATCATCAGCAATCATAACTTTTAATTCCGATGGCTTAGTTAGCGGCTCTAACGCTCAAACAATTACCTATTGTCCTGGAACAACCGACAGTGCCTACTCAAAACAAGTCTCTTTAAGCGCCTCTGGCAGAGTTCAGATTATTTCTGACAATGTAAACTGTACTTAAACTCTTCTGAGATAATCAACAGTACATTACTTATCGTTATCAAAGGCCATAAGCTACACAAAAAAACATAATAAAAAAGGGTTTATGGTTAACCATAAACTCTTTTTTATCTAATGAAGAATTTACTTAATTCCCCCAGCACTCCGTAGGAGTCTTAACACCGTCTGAAGTTATTTGGATAACAGGGCAAGCAGTATCACGTGTAGCTTGAGTGCCTATCGCTGTCGCCTTTAATGTATATTTGCTACCGTCACCAATTGAAAAAGCATCAACCTCATAAAAACCATTATCGACAATATATGGATCATCATCCATTCCTAGTTGTTTCATGTTCTTAGTAAATGTCTTGTGATCTAAATAAAATTGCTCTTGTCTATTCGCCAAATTCATTAAACCGGAAAGTGCATCGGCGCGAGCGCCTTTTGCAGCAAATTGTGTATAACTTGGATAGGCAATAGCAGCTAGTATTCCAACCACTGTGATGGTTATCATCAATTCGATTAGCGTAAATCCATTATTTCTATTGAATCTATTCATTTATATCTCATTTTAGTTTTCATGTTGATGATAGTATATTCTGTTAACACCTAAGCCACCACCGATACACTTATCATCACCTTCAGCGCAGCCGTCATCACCAAGAACATCATTTTTAATCATATCATTTGCTGCATCACCAATGCCTATTAAGTACATGTAACTATCTGAATCACCATTTTTTGGAACAACAAGTGTTGGAGTATCAGGAACCTGTTCACCCATGACAAAATAATCTTCAGTATGGTTATATGTCCTTGCACCTTTATGTAGATCAAACCCATACAATCTACCTTGGCCTGGCACTAAACAAGCGTTTTCAGACGCTCCAGTTTCTGGTACGTATGATGTAAAAAAAACTCTACCAGATACAATCGTAGCGGCCGATAATGACTTCTCACCCGCATCACTAAAGTTATAATACCAACCGCGTTTCGCTCCAAAAGTGACTAACTCTGAATCCGATGCGGGCGACTCTGATGTGACATTATACAAATCAGTATTATCAAGAGTATCTGGTGCTGTGTTTCCAGCAGCTGAACTATAAGATTTAGTAACGATGTTTCTATCTTGAAGTGTAAAAAACTTATCAGCTCTTTGTTTATCTAGTGGATGCGGTCTATGGCCGCTTCCAATTACTACTGCATCGTAAGGTATGCTCTGATATGTCATTGTCGTTGTTGTTGTACCACCTTCTGTATGGGTGTGTTCAGCAACATTACTGAATGTAGTTTGTGCAACGACAGGTTCAGAGAAGAAGCGAATATCTGTTGTAGTTGTTCCGCCACCTAGGCTTGCAAATTTGAAAGCACTCCATGGATTTGAGGAGTCTGTCGATAGACCAGGTAAATCCAACCGCCAAACATTGGCACCTGTATCAGTTGCATAAATGCGGTCTGTGAGTTGATCATTATTCGAATCTAAAATAGCGACTTTATTAGGTATGCTGTCAGAAAGCCCAGGCATCGATGTATCACTACCTGCTAAACCAAAGCTATGAACTTTAGTGCCTTTATCAGCATCAATTATATAGACACCTACCCCAGTTGTATCAGAACTACCGACACTAGAACCATCTTTTGTTGTTGGGTTATAGCCTGCACCAATAATTAATACTGGATTAGCATCTGCAGATGTAGTTGCCCCTGCTGGCCAATCAGGTACTTTTGTGATCACAGGCTCAGACCATGACTCCCCTTGTACTGAAAAATCACTAGTCTGCGAAATCCATTTCAGAGAAGGCGCATCAGGATCTGTAATATCCAGAGCATAATAAGATGAGCCACCACGCCTCATACCCACATATAACCAAGCTTTTGATACTTTATCGCTTGAATCTCTTTCAATATACGCAACAGGTGAGCCATCCATACCATAAATAGAGTGAACACCAGTTTGAGGGTTGTCCCTTAATCCTTTAATGTTTTTTAATAATTCAACCGGCATAAATGCCCAAGACTCTGAAACACTACTTGTGTCACCAGATACTTCATCTTTAAACATGTGCAGAAAGCCATGATTGGTACCCATGATGATTCGATTATCAGGGGAGGACTCATTGCCATAATTGATAACCAATGGTCTTGAGTGCAGTGGGTCCCCCATTATATCTTGACGTAAATATAACGGTGCAGTCGAACTATCATCATCATTGTCTTCATTATCTACATTGATTCCTTTAGCCCAGTCAAAGCTATCACTGATATCACTTTCATCTACTCCCATATATGAAGCTAATTTGGCATCTGTAGACAAAAAACCGTTAAGTTTGGCATTTGAAGGGGTAAAACTAATCAAGTCTCCGCTTGAGCCATTGTTTAATAAAACGTTTCGTGAATTAATAGAAGAGCTATATGTACTTCTCATTGTTGCAGCAACGCCGCCTTCCGTCACATGATAACCTTTATAACTTGTCGCATTACAATCTGCTGTGGTGGTCCAGAATGAACATGCCTCTTCAGCTATTGCACCATTGCTATCAAAGGCATCATTACCATCTTTATCTACAACATTCCCATCTGCAGTTACTTTAAACTTTTTCAAATTACCAGACCAACGAGGTCCTTTATCAGGTAAGAACATAGCAAAATAAGCATCGTCACCAGTTTGTGTTTTATCTAAAACAACAGAAGGAGAGGTAAAACTAGAATCTGTTCCTTGAATGGCTGTAACTGCCTGTAAAAGTGATGCCTTTAACGCTTCTGCTGAATTAGCTTTATAATACACACCACCGGCATTTTCAGCCGTTTTCTTCAGTAGTGTTTCAGCATCATCCGCACCAGAACTAAAGCCGATTGTATATGTTGAAACAGTTTGATCTAATGGAGCATTAGGGTTTACATCATTTTTGTACATCCAATTTGCTAAAGGAGCCAATAAGTTTGTTGTTGTATTCCCACTCCACACAACATCGACGCCTAACGTTAAATCTATTCCAGGCAATAGGCCGATAGCAGTATCTGCACTAACATCATTGTTTGGAATGCCATCAGTCACATAGATGATTGATGCGCTTGATTGGCAATCCTTACCTTCAAAAGGTGAAATATAGTTACCGTCAGACTCAATGTTCTCATCATAGCTAGGGTTAGAAGTAGAGCCATCAGTTTTATGACCAAACTTAACCGGTTTACCATAAAGGTAACTGTATGCTTCAAATAATGTTTCACATAGCGGAGTGTAGTTACCGTTAATGGAGTCTGAATCATCTATAGAAGTAATAATGCTATTTTTATTGTTAACCGACGCCTCTTTCATTCCTGATATTATTCGGCCACCATCTCTAGATGTACTGTTGTTCTTATTAAATATGGCAAGTCCAAAGTCAATCCCGGGAGTTGAAACAATCAACTCCTCCAAAATTCTTTTGGCAACGTCCATACGAGTATAAGAATCACCATTTGATTTACCATTTGGTTTGCTCGCATTATGAAACCAAGTCACATATTCCTGAGTATAAATATGGATTGGATCTCCTAACCCAAACTCTGTTAACTTAGCTTTTTCGATATCAGAATCATAAGGTGAAGCTAAACCATCAACCGGATAACCTGATACTCCACCGGCATTTGATGTATCTTGTTCATATATATCTTCATAACAGTCAACAGTTGCAATACTGCTTCCGTCAGTCAGAGGAAATTTAGACCAAGTAGATTCTTGATACTCCCTGAAATAACCAGTATACAAGCCATACTCATTTAAAAATGCTTTAGAACTTGCACAACCATTCAGACCACTTAAAAAATACTGGTTACTGCTTGCCTCAGGTACAACTGCACCATCATTAGAAAAGTATAGTTTTGTACTATTGCTTATCGTTGATTGCTCATGGAATCTTGGAGCAGTAAATGAGTTATCCCCCATACTGCCAGAAGTGTCCATAATCAATAAGACTTGAGGATTATCATTACTTCGAGCTGAAGACTCTAGTACATATAATTCTGTGTCATCGGCGAAACTATTAGCAATTAAACCTAATCCAATAAAACTTAATGCTATTGTCGTTATTTTAGTAATCATGTTTAACTCCCGGAGAGCACTTCTTGCTCAATGCCAGTTGTAACGGTTAGTTGACCGACGCCAGCTCTACCAAATGTAGCAGAACTCGAAACTTCTAAACGTCTGCAGCTAATCAAATTTGCAGCGTTGGCTTTTTCCGTTCGCTGGCAATTCACATCAATCCCTGGATTATCTGCAGGCATCAATTTAATATTTTGTGTTCCATCCATTTCTGCGGCAACTCCATCTGCTGTTCTTGTACTAAAACTATGGGTAACATTATCATTAACAACTAAATTAAGTCCGCCTTGAGCTTTTGAAAGTGCGGATATTCTATCCCCACCAGCACCGGCCATTCTTAAAGATTGGCTTGAATTAACAGCAAGCGCGACACCAATAATCGTCATGACAATGAGAACAATCAAGGAAAAAAATAACACCATTCCTTGTTGTTTCTTAATTGGATTAATCATTGAAATACCTAATTTTTAATTTCTAATCAGTACTGGGTTATCAAGTACTACTGTCGTTGACATCACTTTTCTTCTATATTTATCGTTTGTTGCTGCAATCGTTTTATCACCAAGTTGATAAACGATTTCATTTTCATAACTGTCATCTTCTTGTATCGAGCGTACAAGTACATAGATTTTAATAGCCACTAAACGTTGAAATCCTTGATTGTCCCACATCATGGTAGAAACTTGATCAGCAGGCATAAAAGAGTCTGGGGTAGAGTCACCATCGTCATCAAACCCGTATAAAAACCTCATATTTTCAATACCTTCAACAAGTTGATCTTCATTTTTCATTCCATTAGAAATATTCAATGTTTTTCTACTCAGAATAGGAATACCACTATCGTCTTTAATAAAATAAACATGATGCTGGTACTCCCATACTCGACTATTCAACGTCGTTGGAGCCGCACTACTGCCATTAAAAAATTCGAGTTCATTAGAAGTTACAGAGGCATAATAGCGATTT
Organism: Shewanella sp. 10N.286.52.C2; assembly: GCF_002874545.1. Taxonomy (NCBI): domain Bacteria; kingdom Pseudomonadati; phylum Pseudomonadota; class Gammaproteobacteria; order Alteromonadales; family Shewanellaceae; genus Shewanella; species Shewanella sp. 10N.286.52.C2. The sequence continues at coordinate 111,286 of NZ_MCTV01000006.1, read as the reverse complement.
GAATCTTGAACTGTAGCTTCTGGCCCTACAAGCCTTTTAATTTGAATAACATCAGTGCCACTATTCGGAGAAATTGCAGAATCACAGTTTAATGTAATCAAACTATTGCCCTGTTCATATCCCCATAAACGTCTAAAATGTGCAGGTACATTTGTTGGAAAAGTTGCATTATTGAACCCATCACCAACACAATCACTGGTTGCCGCAGTTGCAGAAACGGATGTATTGGTGCCTAGTAATAAATCTGTTCCTGTAATATCACCAAAAAAACCTAATTGACTGATATCACGCTCCATTATCGCAAGTGCAATACGCCCATTTTCTTGTAATTGAGTGAATTGACTAGTTGTAGTGACATTACTTGAAGACATACTGAACATTGAGAATAAACCAGCAGAAATAAACAAACTAATGAGCATTGCGATCATTAGTTCTACCAGTGACATACCTTGTTGTTTATATAAAGTGTTCATTAAAAAAACCTAAAGAATTGCTGTTTCGATTTCGAAAATTCGTTTTTTATTATTTTTGGTGCCACAGTTGATAACATAATTTGAGTACCCTTTTTCTGTATTCGAAGATTTTCTAATACCAGTCCAACTCATCACCACTACAACTTTATTTGGCTCGACATAAATGCAGCCATTGGGAGTTGGTAAACCACCAACATTATTACCACCATCACTTTCAGCTTCACCAATAAAAGCAGATTGCCATTCATATACATCCCAAAGCTGTAACTCAGCGGGTGTGCAAATTGCTGCACCCGAGCATGCTTTGGAGGGCGCAGTTAAAGAAGCGCCGGTGTAGGTAATACCTGTGGCTGAGCCATATGAATCTAACACCGATGGATTTAATCGCATGCGGTTTATAATATCGTTGGCGTAGTAAGAAGCTTGGGTTTGCTGAAAGGACTCAAAGCTACCTCTTTTGGCAACAATATGAAGATTAAAAATCCCAATTAACCCTACAGTCAGAATCACCAGAGAAACCATAACTTCGATTAAAGAAAATCCATTCCTTTTAACAGGCATGAGTGTCAAATCTCCATTTATCGCCAATATATTGACAAGGTAAAGGTCATTATCTTTTTAAAAAACCATAACTTAGCCGCTAATAGTATCTCTTTACCTATAAGCGAGCAAGATGTAACCGAAAGGTGTCTAGTTGTTTGCCAAATATAAGTAAATCGTTAACTTAGACTGTTTCAAGAGTATAGTCTATTAGTTGCAGATATAAAAAAACCGTAAACCTTTACAGATTTACGGTTTTTTAGCTTTTAGTTAGTTTGCGTGTTTATTAAGTGCTAGCGCAATTCAGCGGGTACAGCGAAGACAGTATCTTCTTTACGACCTTCAACCTCAGTGATTACCGATGGCTCAAATTTAGCTATCGCGTCAACAACTTGTTGAACCAGCACTTCAGGCGCTGAAGCGCCAGCAGTCACTGCTACTTTTTTTACATCTTTAAACCAAGCTTCATCAACATCGGCAGCGGTATCAACTAAATAGGCTTCTGTACCAGTTTTCTCAGCGAGTTCACGCAGTCGATTGGAGTTAGAGCTATTTTTTGAGCCTACAACAATCATTAAGTCTGCATCTGATGACATATTGCGCACTGCATCTTGACGATTTTGAGTGGCATAACAAATATCATCTTTACGCGGCCCTTCAATGGAAGGAAAACGTTGTTGCAAGGCCGCAATAATATCTAGCGTGTCATCAACTGATAATGTGGTCTGCGTGACGAAACATAGGTTATCTGGGTTATTAACCTTTAAAGACGCTACATCTTCCGGGGATTCAATCAAATAAACCCCACCTTCAGTGTTGTCGTATTGACCCATAGTGCCTTCAACCTCTGGATGGCCTTCATGGCCAATCAGAATACACTCCACGCCTTTACGGCTTGCACGAGTAACTTGAAGATGCACTTTAGTGACCAAAGGACACGTGGCATCAAATACTTTTAAACCACGCACTTTTGCTTCTTTGCGAACAGCCTGAGAAACACCATGAGCACTAAAAATCACAATACTGTTATCAGGCACTTGCTCTAACTCATCAACAAATATAGCGCCGCGGTCTTTTAGGTTTTGTACCACGTAACGGTTATGTACGACTTCATGGCGGACATAAATCGGTGGTTCAAATAACTCTAAAGCACGTTCGACAATGCTAATCGCCCGATCAACACCAGCACAAAAACCGCGCGGATTTGCCAGTAAGATGTTCAGTTCTGGCGATGTAGGATCAACTTTAAGCATTTTAAAGTACCTCTACCACTTCAAGTTCGAAAGTTAATTTCTGACCAGCTAGAGGATGATTCAAGTCTATAGTCACTGAATCACCAGCAACTTCACGAACCATACCTGGGATTTCACTGCCGCCTGGACCACCGAAACTAACAATGACACCAGGTTCTAATGCCATATCAGCAGGGAATTTACTTCTGTCCATATGATGCACAGCATCAGGATTAGACTCACCAAAAGTATCAATCGCATCTAAGGTAAAGCTGTGCTTATCACCTTTATTCAGGCTTGAAATTTCTGATTCAAATGCAGGGCTTAAGCTCTCATCACCAACATTAAAACGCGCTGGTTTTCCTGATGCTTTGGTGCTTTCTGCCGTTGAGCCATCTTCTAAAATGATATTCATATGACACACTATGGAACGTGCAAGTTGTTGCTCAGACAAAATAGACTCCCTAACTTTCTGCCGCTTGGGTTTCGGGTTTAAACGCTTCCCAAATAATCAATGCTGCACCGATAAAAATAGCTGAATCAGCAATATTAAATGCTGGATAGTGGCTGGTTTTCCAATAGAAATCGATAAAGTCCACTACGTAACCATGCATTAAACGATCAACTAAATTACCAATGGCGCCACCAATAATGAGCGTATACGCAAGGTTGGTGCGCCACAGCGACGCTGACTGTTTACGCAGCCATATCGTCAGCAGTGTGCTAAAACCAACGGCTATGATGGTAAAAAACCACCTCTGCCAGCCACCGGCTTCACTTAAAAAGCTAAACGCGGCGCCGTAATTACGCACATAGGTGAAATTAAAAATAGGTAACAGCTGTATTGATTCATACAGCTCAAAATTGGCTAACACCCATTGCTTAGATAGCTGATCGGCAATAAATACCAATACAGCTACCCAATACCAACGAATGCCGCTTTCTTTCCATGTTAGTGGCATCAAGCAAGTCCTTTATGCAAAGTCGCGATGTTCGCCATCGCCTTCGATGTTAGTTACGCAGCGGCCACATAATGTCGCATGAGACTCGACAGTGCCAACATCTTCGCTGTAGTGCCAGCAACGCTCACACTTCTGGGCTTCACTTGCTGCAACAACAAGCTTTAATGCAGCAAGCTCTGTTTCAATTGCATCAGCTGGCGCATCACTTAATGGGGCAACAATCGCTTTAGATGTTAACAATACAAAACGTAGCTCATCATTCACTTGAGCCAGTTTTGCCGCTAACTCTTCATCAGCATATAAAGTCGCTTCAGCTTGCAGTGAGCCACCAATACGCTTATCACGACGGGCTTGCTCTAATACTTTATTGACTTCGTTACGAACAGCTAAAAGTTGCTGCCAGTATTCATCATTTAAATCGTCAGCTAAGGTCACTGACTCTAGGCCTTGGTACCATTCTTGAGTAAACACGTATTGCTCACGTTCACCAGGAAGTAGCTGCCAGATTTCATCAGCGGTAAAGCTTAAGATTGGTGCAATCCAACGTACCATTGCTTCAGCAATATGGTATAAAGCAGTTTGGCAACTACGACGAGCGTGACCATCTGATTTAGCAGTATACTGGCGATCTTTAATGATATCTAAGTAGAAGCTACCAAGCTCAACAGAACAGAACTGCATTAGTTTTTGGGTCACTAAGTGGAAATTATATTGCTCGTAAGCTTCAATGATTTCTTCTTGTAGTGCTGCAGCGCGGCGTACTGCCCAGCGATCCAGTGACACCATATCTTCAGTAGCAATCATATCCGTTTCTGGATTAAAGCCACTTAAGTTAGCAAGTAAAAAGCGCGCGGTGTTACGAATACGGCGATATGAATCAGCGCTGCGATTTAAGATTTCATCAGAAACCGTCATCTCACCACTGTAATCAGTTGCTGCAACCCATAAGCGTAAGATGTCAGCGCCAAGCTTATTAATAACTTGTAGCGGTGCAATCACGTTACCTACTGATTTAGACATCTTACGGCCTTTACCATCAACGGTGAAACCGTGTGTTAGTACTTGCTTGTAAGGTGCTTTACCATTCATTGCCGTTGAAATCATCAATGAAGACATGAACCAGCCGCGATGCTGATCGCTACCTTCAAGGTATAAGTCAATCTCGTGGCCTTGGAATTCAGGGCGTGATGCAACAACTGATGAGAAAGTAGAACCTGAGTCATACCAAACATCTAAAGTATCAGTCACTTTACGGTATTGATCGGCTTCATCGCCAATCAGTTCACTGATCTCAAGATCCCACCAAGCTTGAATACCTTGTTGCTCGATACGGTGCGCAACGCGCTCCATGATAGAAACGCTATCAGGGTGTAATTCTTCAGTTTCACGGTTCACTAATAACGTGATTGGTACGCCCCAGGTACGTTGGCGTGAAATACACCAGTCAGGACGGTTCTCAACCATTTTTTCAATACGGCTTTGGCCCCAGTCAGGGATCCACTGCGTTTGTTCAATTTCAGATAACGCCTGCTTACGCAAGCCATGGTTATCCATTGAGATAAACCATTGTGGCGTTGCACGGAAGATAATGGGCGTTTTGTGTCTCCAGCAATGTGGGTAGCTGTGACGATATGCCACATGACACAACAGCTGGCCTTTCTCTTCTAATAAATCAACAACACTCTTATTGGCTTTGAATACGTGTTGACCAGCAAAAAACTCAGTGTCAGCTTTATAGACACCATTGTCACCAACAGGGTTTGCGACTTCTAAGCCGTACTTTTGACCAACCACGAAATCGTCTTGACCATGACCTGGTGCAGTATGAACTACGCCAGTACCAGCTTCAGTTGTTACGTGGTCACCAAGAATGGCAGGCACATCAAATGCAGAAAGAGGATGCTTGAAACGCATTAGCTCAAGCTCAGCGCCTTTTGTAGTACCGATAACCTGATGTGACTCAGCTTCAAAGCGGGTTAAACAGCCTTCAACTAGCACTTCAGCTAAAATAACGGTTTTAGTTACGCCATCTTTAACGAGCTCAACTAGGCTGTAATCAAGCTCTGGGCTTAATGATAATGCACGGTTAGCAGGGATAGTCCAAGGCGTCGTGGTCCAAATAACCGCTGAAACCGTGTTTGTGTAACCTTCAACGCCAAATTTCGCTGCAACCGCTGCGCTATCAACGGCATTAAATGCCACATCAATAGCGGGTGAGGTTTTATCTTCGTATTCAACTTCTGCTTCTGCTAACGCTGAACCACAGTCAGTACACCAATGAACAGGTTTAACACCTTTGTGCAGGTGACCGCTTTCAATCACTTTAGATAAAGAACGTACGATGTTAGCTTCAGTGCTGTAATCCATGGTTAAGTATGGATTATGCCAATCACCAAATACACCTAAACGAATAAAGTCTTCACGTTGACCGTCAACTTGCTTAGCGGCGTATTTACGGCATTCTTCGCGAAAATCAGCAGCTGAAATCTTTTGACCTGGTTTGCCAACTTTTTTCTCTACCATTAATTCAATTGGTAAGCCGTGACAATCCCATCCAGGAATATAAGGCGCATCAAAACCTGCCATTGTTTTAGACTTAACAATGATATCTTTTAATATTTTGTTTACCGAGTGACCAATATGGATATTGCCATTCGCATACGGGGGGCCGTCATGCAAAATAAACGGTTTGCGACCAATTCGACTGTCACGAATTTTTTGATAAAGTTCGTCTTGAGTCCAACGGTCTAACATAGCTGGCTCACGATTAGCCAGATTACCGCGCATCGGAAAATCGGTTTCCGGCAAATTCAAAGTAGATTTATAGTCGGTCATTGATCCTATACCATTATTTGGGCTGATTAATCTCAACCTGCATCATTGCTAAATAAAGCTTTTGCTTCATTTACATCATTCAAAATTTGTTTTTTTAACGCATCCAGTGACTCGAACGGATGTTCATCACGGATTTTTGCCACTAATTCAACTTCCACTCTTTTACCGTATAAGTCACCAGAGTAGTCGAATAAGTGCACTTCTAATTGACAGACTTGCCCTTCAACAGTTGGCCTAAAACCAACATTAGCAACGCCTTCATAAATATCACTGCCATCCCAATACATTTTTACCGCAAACACCCCTCTAACAGGTGATACTTTGCGCTTTAATGCAATGTTGGCAGTTGGAAAACCAATGGTTCGCCCAATTTTTTGGCCGTGGGCCACTTTACCTGACAGTAACACTGGGTGCCCGAGTAAACGCCTTGCTTGCTCTAAGTTCCCTAATGCTAACTGCTCACGAACCGCAGTGGAGCTCACTCTGGTCGAACCTAAGATAAAGCTTTGGGTACTGACCACAGTAAAACCGAACTTTTTACCCGCTTCAAGTAACATATCAAAGGTGCCAGTTCTGTTTTTACCAAAACAAAAATCATCACCAACCACTAGATACTTCACCCCTAATTTATTGACTAATAAATCTTCAATAAATTGCTCTGCCGGTTGATTAGCAAAACGAGTATTAAAATTAGCACACAGAAGACGATCAATATTGAGCTCTTCTAGCAAACTAATTTTATCTCTTAATAAGCTAATTCTTGCAGGGGCATCTTGTTGGCGAAATAACTCTTGCGGTTGTGGCTCAAAGGTCATTACTACAGCAGGTAGCTGAAAGTGTTTAGCTTTATTAACTAAATTATTAATCACTTGCGCATGACCACGATGCACACCATCAAAGTTACCAATAGTGAGCACGCATCCATTATGCGAAGGTAAAATATTATGTATACCGCGAATTAGTTCCATTACGCCAAACAACTGCTACTGTAAATCGGCTGATTATATACTAGATAGAATGGATAATCAGCATTCATGATCGACGTTTCATTGTCCAAGGTTTTAGCCCCATTAGCACTAAGCTGAATAAATAGGCTAATGCACCTAATATGATGAGTTTTAACAGGCTGTAAACCTTAACTTGCATTGCCATATCTAACCACATTTGCTGCTCTGGTAATAAGTAAACTAAAAGCGCTGCCATCACGAGTGTCGCAATGACCACTTTAGCGAAAAATACCATGGTTGAACGATTGACTTTATAGACACCAGCTAGGTGTAAGCCTCGATATAACAGGCCGGCATTAAGAAAGGCTGACATAGAAGTGGCAATTGCAAGTCCTACGTAGCCAAATGGAATGGCAAAAATGATATTGAACACCATATTGCTTACCATGGCGATAATACCGAATTTAACTGGGGTTTTAGTATCTTGGCGTGAGTAATACCCCGGCGCCAATACTTTAATCATCATAAAACTCAGTAAGCCACAACCATAAGCCACTAAACTGTACGATGCCATCTCAACATCAGATACTGTAAATGCGCCGCGCATAAACAGCACCATTAACATCGGCTGGGCAAGAATGATTAATCCCAGCATGGCTGGCATGCCCAATAATAAAATGGCTCTTACTCCCCAGTCCATAGTGTCACTAAAACCACTGCCTTTATCATCAATATGCTTTCTAGATAAAGCTGGCAAAATAACCGTCGCAATGGCAATACCAAACAATCCTAAAGGGAACTCAAGTAAGCGGTCTGAGTAGTAAAGCCAACTAATAGAGCCTGTCATTAAAAAACTGGCAATAAAGGTATCGAACAATAAATTGATTTGCGAAACAGAAACGCCAAATAATGCCGGGATCATTAAGGTTCTGATTTTCACGACCCCACTGTGGTTCCAGCCCCATGACGGTTTTACTAAGGCATTTTCACGTAGTAAAAACGGAATTTGAAACAAAAACTGCACTAAACCACCAAAAAACACCCCTAAAGCTAAAGCGATTTCAGGTTGTTCCATCTTGGGGGCAAACACTAAAGCGGCAATAATAATGGTAATATTCAAAAATACCGGCGTAAAGGCAGAAACTGCAAACTTACCGCGGGTATTTAATATTGAGCCAGCCAGTGCGGTTAAGGTAATAAACCATAAATAAGGGAAGGTAATTTTGAGCATCATAGAGGCAAGTTCAAACTTTGCCGCATCCGGCCCATCGTTCATCCAATCATAAAACCAGCCACCAGCAAATAATGCAGCAAGTATCGGTGAGCCGATAACACCAATTAAGGTTACAACGCTCACTATGCCGCCCAAAGTACCGGCCACTTTACCTATAAGCTCACGGGTTTCAGCTGGGGTTTTGTTTTGTTGGTATTCTGTCAACACCGGCACGAATGCCTGTGCGAAAGCACCTTCAGCAAATAATCGACGTAAAAAATTGGGAATTTTATTGGCAAAGATAAACACATCGGCACTACTACCTGCACCCATTAAGTTGGCAATGACTACATCTCTAACCAAGCCAAGCACCCGAGATATCAAGGTCATAACACTGACGATAGCACCTGATTTTAATAACGATTTACTCAAGCATCACTCCAAAGCCGCACACAAGCGTTTAAATTAAGTCTGATATATCTCAAATTTTCGATTCTAATGCTGTCTATGGGGTATAAGAACTGATAGAATTGCGCCACATCTTACACGAGTTGGGTTGAAGATAACCGAGCCAGGTAGTTTTATTTGTCTTTTCGACGTTATTTCTATCATATTCATTGACAAAATGAATAAAAGCAGGCATATTCCTCGCCCTCAAAGTATTAAACCCAGTTTTAGGAGTTGCACCTTGGCTAATAGCAAGTCTGCAAAGAAGCGCGCGCTTCAGTCTGAAAAACGTCGTCAGCATAACGCTAGTCGTCGTTCAATGTTACGTACATACGTTAAAAGAGTTATCGCTGCTATCCAGAGCGGTGACCACAAAGCGGCTACCGAAGCATTCGCAGCAGCACAACCAATTGTTGACCGTATGGCGACTAAAGGCCTTATTCACAAGAATAAAGCTGCTCGTCAAAAGGCACGTATAAACGCAAAAATCAAAGCACTAGCTGCTTAATTTTAGCGATTTATATTACAAAAACCGACTTAGGTCGGTTTTTTTATACCTGCAATAAAATAACTCACAAAAAATACTCTCTCCACTTGCCCTGCCTTCAAGCTTTTACGGACATTTTTGCGCTAAATATCAAATCCATATTTAAGACATAAAAAAACGCCTTAACTCGATCTTACTGTCATCAGTAGCAAGATATTGTTAAGACGTTATAGGTATCAAAATTATTGCCATTAATGGCAGTATAAATTATCCAATACTTTTATTAGCTCACGAACTTCATCACTTTTAAGTGAATAAAACACAGTTTGCGCTTCTTTACGTGTACAAACGAGATTGTCTTTTCTCAGCCAAGCTAAATGCTGCGATAACGCAGATTGGCTTAGACCTAGTTTTTTATTCATCTCACCGACACACATTTCGCCTTCATTCAGCAAATGGCACAAAATAAATAAACGGCGTTCATTTGCCAGTGCCTTTAGCATTACCACAGCATGATCTGCTCGCTGCTGCATCATTTCTATATTCATCACGCGTTAGCTCTCCTTAATCATCACTGAGACTAATATAGCCTTCCCTAACAAATCGGGCAGCGACATGAAGCACACTTTTTGGTAGATTGTTTTTAAAAATGAGACTTAGCTAATAAAAATGAAGGAAACTCATGAAAAACTATAAGAAATCAATTTTTACAGGGATAGTTTTAGCCGCTATATCAGGCTGTCAAAGCCAGACAAATGATACCCAAGTAACACAATTACCACAGTCTGCTAACGATGTAATTAGCCAGCAACTAGCCACAAAGGCGTTATCTTCTACTTTAGGTTATGACATTGTTGAATCATTGACAGTGGAAGTCGGCCCTCGACTCGCCGGTTCCGAGAAAGATCTCATCGCAGTCGAATGGGCGATGAATAAACTCAAAAGCTTAGGTTTTGATAAGGTCTATAAGGAATCTGTCCAAGTCCCAGCTTGGTCACGAGGCCATGCTCAGGCATCAATCGTCTCACCGTTTGAGCAACCGCTGGTCATTAGCGCTCTAGGTGGCAGCGTGGCAACGCCTGAGTCAGGTTTACAAGCCCAGATAGTGCGCTTTGACACCCTTGCTGCACTACAAGTCGCCGATCCAGCATTAGTCGAAGGCAAAATTGTCTTTATTGATCATAAAACCGAGCGCCATATTAGTGGTAAAGGCTATGGTCAGTCTGTTGGCGGCCGCTCAAGAGGCGCGGTTGCTGCAGCAGAAAAAGGCGCTGTCGCTGTGGTCATTCGCTCAATAGGTACCGATCATGACCGCATGGCCCATACCGGCATGATGCGTTACAAAGATGGAGTGGCAAAAATTCCAGCTGCTGCATTGTCTGCACCAGATGCTGATATGATTAATGCCATGTTAAAAAGAGATAAGAACATCAGCTTATCACTTAACCTATCTTCAAAGAATTTAGGGGTCGCAACATCCTACAATGTTATTGCCGAGGTAACTGGCAGTAGTAAGGCTGAAGAAGTGGTGCTGATTGGCGCTCACCTTGACTCTTGGGATGAAGGCACGGGTGCAATTGATGATGGTGCAGGCGTTGCGATTGTGACTGCAGCGGCGAAATTGATTCAAGATTTACCTCAAAAACCAGCGAGAACCATTCGAGTGGTATTATATGCCGCAGAAGAAGTGGGATTAGTTGGCGGTAAGGCTTATGCAAAGCAACATGCTGACGAGCTGGTTAATCATTATATTGCCGCAGAATCTGATTTTGGCGCAGGCAAGATTTACCAAATTGATTTCAACGTTAATCCACACGTATTTGAGCAAGTTAAAACTGAGCACAGTTCAATGACCATCAACGGGGTTAAGTTAGGGAACAATAACGCTTCTGGTGGCCCTGACGTGTCTATGATGCCCTCTCTAGGTGTCCCTGTGGCGTCCCTTCGACAAGATGGTACTGATTACTTTGATTATCACCACACCCCTAACGACACTTTAGATAAAATCGACCCTACCGCATTAGCGCAAAATGTCGCTGCTTATGCGCAATTTGCTTATATCATGGCGCAATCAGAACTTAACTTACGCCCATTAGCTAAAAAGGCCGATAAGAAATAATCTATCAGCCTTTTATCGCAAAAAAGCAGTTAAGGAGTTCAAACCTTAGCTGCTTTTTTATTAAGTATTTTTTTACCCGTTACATTACACTGAAACTTGTAGTGGTTACTTAATTTGCTCTTCTCTTAAAAACACTGGCGCTGCAGGTGTCGATAAGTCTTCACTGTAATAATAGCCATCTAAGTCAAATTGCTGCAATTGTGCCAATGACGTCACATCGTTTTGGATAATGTAACGCGCCATCAAGCCGCGGGCTCTTTTGGCATAAAAACTGATCACCTTGTATTGACCATTTTTGCAGTCTTTAAATACCGGGGTGATTAAAGTGGCCTTAAGTAGTTTGGGTTTAACCGCTTTAAAATACTCATTTGAGGCTAAATTAATGACGATATCATCGCTTTGATTAGCAACAGCTGCGTTAACTTCATTGGTGATTGTCTCGCCCCAAAATGCATAAAGACTTTTACCTGCGGGGTTTACCAAGCTGGTGCCCATTTCTAAACGGTAGGCTTGCATCAAATCCAGCGGCTTCAGTAAGCCATACAAACCAGATAAAATTCGTAGGTGCTTTTGAGCCTTATCGATTTCCATATCAGACAGTGAGTCAGCATCAAGGCCGGTATATACATCGCCCCTAAAGGCAAACATAGCTTGCTTGGCATTATCTAGAGTAAAACGTGGTTGCCACTGTGCAAATCGAGCCGCATTCAAACCTGCTATTTTATCGCTCACTTTCATTAAAGAGGCAATATCCATTGGCGTCAATTCACGACATACGTCAATCAATTGTTGGCTGTAATCTAGCAAAGTCGGTTGAGTAAACTTCTTGGTTGATGCAGGCGTTTCAAAATCAAGTGTTTTGGCAGGAGAAACTAATACTAGCATTGCTGATAATCCTATTTTATAAAATGGACTCTAATTCATGCTATCTATCATACTGAGCTTCATAAAAAAAACCATGCAATTACTGCATGGTTTTTTAGATTGTGCTAAATGCTTTTTTCAGATTTGATTAATCTGCAATTAACATTCGCGATTAAGTAAAGTGAGTTACTTGGTCACTTCAACTTCTTTATTGATCCAAATCCCATCTTCTATCTGACCTTCAAGCTCTGGGAACTTAGTCGTATCAAATACAGGATCTTCACCCTTATTAACTTGTTGGCGGTAATCATTAATAATTCTCACCGCTAAACCTGACAATAACAGCAGGGCAATCATATTAACTAACGCCATCAAGCCCATAGAAACGTCGGCTAAATCCCAAACGATGCCAATCTTAGCCACTGCGCCAAACATAACCATACCTAATACTGCGATACGGAAGATTGGTAGTGCACCTTTTTTATTGCCAGATAGAAACATCACGTTAGTTTCTGCATACGAATAGTTAGCAATAATTGACGTGAAACAGAAAAGTAAAATAGCAAAGGCAATAAATGCCCCACCCCAGTCACCCACATGATGCGTTAATGCATTAATGGTTCTTGCAATACCATCACCAGAGCCGCCACCATCACCAGACAATAAGATAATTGCCGCAGTAGCAGTACAGATAACAATAGTGTCCACAAACACACCCATCATTTGCACAAAACCTTGTGACGCTGGGTGATTAGGATTCGGTGAAGCACTTGCTGCAATATTGGCGGCACTACCCATACCTGCTTCATTAGAGAACAAGCCGCGAGCAATACCCGCCTGCATTGCTTGAGCAACACTGTATGCTACACCACCAGCAGCGGCCTCTTGCCAGCCAAATGCACTGTTAATCACCAACATAAATACGGCAGGCAATTGCTCAACATTCATTAAAACAACAACCAAGGCAATCGCAATGTAGGCTAATGCCATAATCGGAACGATAATTTCTGACACTCTAGCGACCTTTTTAAGACCGCCCATAATCACGAGGCCACTCAATAGCGCAATCCCAAGACCGACATAAATTGGATTTAAATCAAATACGGCAGTCATTGCACCAGAGATAGTATTTGCTTGAACAGCATTAAACACTAAGCCAAAACAAATAATCAGTAGGATTGAAAATAGAATCCCCATCCAGCGTTGGCCAAGGCCTTTTTCCATATAATATGAAGGGCCACCACGATACTGCCCGTCAACGTCTTTAACTTTATAAACTTGCGCTAACGTTGACTCGATCATTGCCGTCGCCATACCGAGCATGGCAATGGCCCACATCCAAAATACTGCCCCAGGACCTGCGGCACCGATTGCAACCGCAACACCAGCCATATTACCGGCTCCGACACGGGCAGCCATACTGGTACAAAAAACTTGAAATGAAGATAAGCCATGCTTACCAGGGCGGCGGCTAATCGCTAATACTTTAACGCCGTGTACGAAATGAGTAATTTGAATACAGCCAAGACGTACAGTAAAAAAGATACCTGCGCCTACCAGCCCATAAACTAACAATTTACCCCAGAGTAAATTGTTCATGAAACCAACAATTGTTTCTAACATTGCCATTTGCTTAATCTATTCCTTGGAATAACTTTATTTTGTAAAAATATGCTTAAACCGAGCAACACCTTCAGACAAAATAAAATTATCGAATTATTATAATGAGCTCATCAAAATCTAAGTTCGCAGCCTCAGCATGTATTCGTAAATAGCCAAGCTGTTACTGTTTATTAAATTCAGTGAGCGAATATATTAGTTAATTATTATTTAGCATTATTCAAGTTAACTTTACTGACTTTAACCAGTAAAGCCCAGCAAACATTACCACTCTTTACCACTTATCGCTTAGTTATAGGTGTTCTCAAAAAAATGCGAGAAAAAACTAGCATAGAAAAACTTCAAACATAGGTGACAGTGATCACATTTATTTAAATAGCCGCCTAAAGCCCCATCTAGAATAACAATTGCAAATCGCCTAACACCAAGTGACTCAACAATTTCTTAACCTAACATCATTTTATTAATGATTTTTTTTAATACAAAGTTAGATCAATAACACATTATTGGTTCAATTTAGGGAATACAGTGTTCTCATTAAAAGCCAAATCAATCTTATCTTTCATAATGAGGTCACTATGACACAGCAAAATGAAATCACTGCTCTTAAAAAATATGTTAGAGCAACTAACTTCCTCGCTACCTCACAAATCTATCTTAAGCAAAATGTGCTTTTTAAAAGAGAGCTACAACATACAGACATTAAACCTCGACTTTTAGGTCATTGGGGTACCTGTCCAGGTATCAATTTTGTGTATGCAAACGTTAATCGCTTAATCGTTAAGCATGAAAGAGAATTCATTTATTTAGTCGGTCCTGGTCACGGCTTCCCAGCAGTTCAAGCTAACCTGTTTGTTGAAGGTTCTTTAAGCCATTTTTATCCAGAAACCATCCCCTATAACGAATCAGGTATTGAAGATATCTGTAAAAAGTTCTCAGCAGCATATGGCTACCCTTCTCATGCAAACCCTGAAGCCCCCGGCCAAATTTTAGAAGGTGGCGAATTAGGTTATTCATTATCCGTTGCTTGGGGCGCCGTTCTTGATAATCCAAACTTAATCGCAGCTTGTTTAGTTGGTGATGGTGAGTCTGAAACAGGGCCATTAGCTGCATCATGGTATGCCAACCGGTTAGTCGACCCTGCAACCAATGGTGCGGTACTGCCCATTGTGCATATTAATGGCTATAAAATCTCAGGCCCGACTCGTATGGGACGCATGAGTCATGAAGAGTTAGATCTTGAATTTCGTGGTTTAGGTTATCATCCCATTATTGTTGATGATCAACTTGAAGAGGATGTGTTTGTTCAAATGAAAGAGGCTATGGACTTAGCTTACGAGATGATCAATGATATCCAAACTCGTGCCCGTCGCGGCGAAGATGTTTGTAAGCCTCGCTGGCCGGTTATTCTTATGCGAACAGCTAAAGGCTGGACAGGTACATCTGAGTTTGGCGGTAAGAAGCTAGCTGGCAACTGCGAATCTCATCAAGTCATCGTCAATAAGTGTGCAACAGATGCAGGTCACCTAAAAGCGCTTAATGACTGGTTAGCAAGTTACAAATTTGATGAACTGTGCAGTATCAATGCGCAAGGTGAAATTACCTTTGATGAAGAAATTCAATCTTTGATTCCACCTAAGCAGTTATGTTGTGGTCGCCAACACTTAAGTTATGGCGGTGAAGTAGTCCGTGCACTTGCTCAACCAGATCTTAAAAAACTAAGTTATGGTCCAGAAACCCCACGTGGTACTCGCGGCGTATCAATGTACAAAATGGGCGAGTGGATGCGTGACGCATTCAAATTAAATCGAGATCAACGTAACTTACGTATCTTCAGCCCAGATGAAACATACTCAAATCAATTGCAAGCGGTATTTGAAGAAACAGATCGTGCATGGCAATGGCCGATTGAAAGCTGGGATCAAGATATGGCGCGTGATGGCCGTGTTATTGAACTGCTATCGGAAAACTTACTTTTCGGTATGATGCACGGTTACACAGTAACAGGTCGGCATGCCATGTTCCCAACCTATGAAGCCTTCTCTCAAGTAGTTTCATCAATGGCTGATCAGTACTGTAAATATGTGTATGCCAGTCAAGGGGTTCACTTCCGTAAACCTGTACCTTCTTGTAATGTTGTTTTGTCTTCTTTATTAGAGCGTCAAGATCATAATGGTTATTCGCATCAAAACCCTTCATTTCTAGGTGCTATGTTAGAAAAGCATCCAGATATTATTTCTGCATATTTACCTGCTGATGGTAACAGTACACTCACTTATACAGAGCGTGCATATGAAGACCGCGACAAACTCAACATTTTAGTTGCAGGTAAAAAAGAGTTACCTCAATGGCTATCACTAGATGAAGCCCGTAAGCAAACTAAAGATGGCGTGATGGTATGGGATTTTGCATCAGATGATAATCCTGATGTAGTACTTGCAGGTTGTGGTGATTATGTCACTCAAGAATGTATGGCGTCATTAGTACTCATTAGAGAACTACTGCCAAGAGTGCGTATTCGTTATGTCAGTGTAACTGAACTTAATAGTAACGGTTTAGGTAGTCGTAAATTCCAAAATAAGCCTTGGTTAATGGATGAAATATTTACTGAAGATAAAGGCGTGGTATTTAACTACCATGGTTATCCAAATACCATCAAGAAATTGGTATTTGATTATAAAGGCAGTAAACGTTTCCGCATTAAAGGCTATGAAGAAGAAGGTTCAACTACCACACCATTTGATATGGGCGTTCGTAATGGCACATCACGTTATCACCTTGTGATTGATATGGCATACAAACTATTCCAACAAGGTGTTATTGATGAAACTCAGCATGTTCAAATCACAACGGATATGCTCCAAAGATTAGTAGAACACCGTAACTACATTAAGGCCAACGGTGTTGACCCAGTAGACATTGAAAATTGGGTTTGGACTCGGTAATTAGATTAGAGTTCAAAAAACAAGCTACAATCGTTTATAACGAGTTAAAGCGCCTTTGGGCGCTTTTTCTTTATACCACGGACAACAAAGCCCATCGTCAATTCATTAGAAAAAACCAATACTGCAACATCTTGCGCGAATTCGTTAGGTATTTGTTGGTAATATTTTAAAAATATTCGTAACTACTATGGAAAACCATTGAATTTAAGACGATAATTAGCTTGCCAGCTAAATCATAATAGGAACGCCAAATAAGTGCTGGTGACACTTAAGGTAAACAATCGGTTTACATGTGTTTTGGTGACATAAAATAACAATGGACTATATATGATGAAAAACACCTTAAAAGTAGTATTACTCACCTCAATGTTGCCTTTTGCCGCTGTCGCAGAACAAGAGTTAACGCCATGGTATGTCGGTGGTGGTTTAGGGATTAATAATTACGAACCACATTGCGACCTTAAAACAATGACCCAATGTGAAGATGATGACCCTTATGCTTGGGATGTCTTCGGTGGTTACTTATTTAATGACTATTTTGGTATTGAACTCGGTTATAGAGACTTAGGTCGTATTCAATGGACAGATTTCAGTAATAAACGTAATGATGTCGGCGCTAGAGGCATGGCATTAGGTTTAGTCGGTTTTTATCCTTTCGCTGACAAGTGGAGTTTGTCTGCTGAGGCTGGCGGAATGAACTACCTTTTAAAGAACATAAAAAATTATGGCACTGAGTATTACAGTGACAGCGGTATTGCGCCCTATATCGGTGCTGGTATCGGTTATAATTTTACCGAAAACTTAAAGCTGCAGGCTAAATATCGTCGCTACGAAAACTTAGACGATGATAAATATAATACCCTTGAAATGGAAAGTAACTATTGGGGCTTAGAATTAAGCTACCGCTTTGGTAAAGCTAAAGCAGCAGCCCCTGTTGTTGCAGCTGCTGTTGCACCAATTGATTCCGACAACGATGGCGTAATGGATGATCAAGATAGCTGTCCAGATACACCAGCAACTCACAAAGTTGATGCCAATGGTTGTACTGTCTACGAATTTGTAACAGACAATCATGACTTAGGTGGTATTTTATTTGATAACAACTCTTCTGTTATTAAGTCAGCTTCTTATGCTGACATTGAAAAATTAGCTAATTACTTGAAGAAAAATCCTGAGCATACCGTATCAATCGAAGGTCACGCTTCTAATGTTGGCAAGCCTGCATATAATATGACCCTTTCTGAGAGTCGTGCTAAATCAGTCGCTGAAGCTTTAGCAGCTAAATATGATATTGAAGCAAGTCGTATTCAAGCTATTGGCTATGGTATTACTAAACCTATTATGGAAGGCAATACCGCTGAAGCCCATAAGCAAAATCGTCGTATTGAAGCTATCGTAACCGGCACAGAAAAACGTGCGGTTCTAAAATAATCAACTAATTAAGCTGGTAATAAAAAGTCGCTGCTTGCAGCGACTTTTTTGTTTTTGTAGCCATCAGCTAAAAAATAAAAACCCTTACCAATAAAGAGATGTTATCGGTAACACTTTTATTTCAACGATAAAAACAACTTAAACAACTAATAAATCAGGCATTAAATTACACAATTAGTTGCTTATGAGCTCATTTCACGTTTATTTGCGTTATTTTTTTACAAATGTTGTTGGAAAATACAGTAAGATCGCATTTAATAACTGTATTGAACAAAATAACTTTGTTACTTGAGAGGGAAATTTCCATGGCGAACACGTTAGCTCAACTAAAAGCACTAACCACAATCGTTGCTGATACCGGCGACATTGAAGCAATTAAACGCTACCAACCAGAAGACGCAACCACCAACCCTTCTCTAATTTTAAAAGCGGCGCAAATTCCTGAATATGCCCCATTAATTGATGATGCTATTGCTTGGGCAAAACAGCAGTCAAATGACACAGCTCAGCAAGTTGAAGACGCAGGTGATAAATTAGCCGTCAACATCGGTGTAGAAATTCTTAAGATTGTTCCAGGCCGCATCTCAACAGAAGTCGATGCCAGACTTTCTTTTGATAAAGCAGGCTCTATCGAAAAAGCCCATAAGCTAATTAACCTATATCAAGCAGCCGGTATTGATAAATCTCGCATTCTGATCAAGTTAGCATCTACTTGGGAAGGGATCTGCGCAGCAAAAGAGCTTGAGCAACAAGGCATCAACTGTAACCTAACGCTATTATTTAGCTTTGCTCAAGCCCGAGCTTGTGCTGAAGCAGGTGTTTACCTTATTTCGCCATTTGTTGGTCGTATTTTAGATTGGTATAAGAAAGACACAGGTCTTGATTACACCGCTGAAACCGATCCTGGTGTGGTATCAGTAACCGATATCTATAACTACTATAAGCTTCACGGCTATAACACTGTGGTAATGGGTGCAAGTTTCCGTAACACTGGCGAAATTATCGAGCTTGCGGGCTGTGACCGCCTAACGATAGGCCCTGCGCTATTAGAAGAGTTAGCCAATAGCGATACTGTTATTAGCCAAAAGCTAAAACCTGCAACAACAACGGTTGCCGCGCCAGCACCATTAACCGAAGCACAGTTCCGTTGGGAATATAACCAAGACCCAATGGCTGTTGATAAACTTGCTGAAGGCATTCGCAACTTTGCCATCGACCAAGGTAAACTTGAGGTTATGCTAAACGCAAAACTTAGCTAATCAACGGAGTGATTTGCATGACTAATTTAACTCAGAGTAATACTTGGCAGCAGCTAAAGAAAAATACAGCAGCGCTTCCCCATATGCGGGAGCTATTTGCTAATGACCCTAAACGTTTTGAGAAGATGAGCCTCAAAAGCTGCGGTTTATTATTAGATTATTCTAAAAACCGTATCGATAAGGAAGGCTTAGGATTATTGTTTGCATTAGCTGAAGAAACCCAGTTATCAGCTAAAATTTCTGCCATGTTTAATGGCGATATTATCAATAACACCGAAGGCCGTGCAGTATTACACACAGCGCTGAGGAGTAATCCTGAGCAAGTAATTATGGCTGAAGGGGCGAATATCGTCCCTGAAGTGCAGCAAACACTAGCAAAGATGACTCAGTTTGTGGCGTCTGTATCTCAAGGTGAATGGAAAGGTTACACCGGCAAAACCATTACTGATATTGTCAGTATTGGCATTGGTGGCTCTTTCCTTGGCCCTAAAATTGTCTCTCAAGCATTAAGGCCTTATTGGCAAAAAGGCCTTAATTGCCATTTTGTGGCTAACGTTGACGCAAGCTCTATCTGTGAGAAGCTTAAAAACTTAGATGCTGAAACAACCTTATTTGTTATGTCATCTAAGTCATTTGGCACCCAAGAAACACTGACCAATACCCTAAGCGCTAAAGACTGGTTCCTCGAGCAAGGTGGTAGCCAAGCCGATGTCGCCAAGCACTTTGTTGCAGTAACATCAAACGTTGCTAAAGCGACTGAGTTTGGTATTGATGCTGACAATATTTTCCCTATGTGGGATTGGGTGGGTGGACGTTATTCATTATGGTCAGCCATTGGCTTACCCATAGCGTTATTAGTGGGTATGGATAACTTCAAGCAACTGCTTGATGGTGCCAACCAAATGGATCAACATTTTGCCCAAGCGCCACTTGAACAAAATATGCCTGTGATTATGGGCATGTTGTCAGTGCTTTATAGCAATTTTCATGATGCACAATCCCATGTAGTTTTGACCTATGATCATTATTTACGTGGTTTACCCGCTTACTTCCAGCAACTTGATATGGAAAGTAATGGTAAGTCGGTCATGCTTGATGGAACTCAGGTAGATTTCAATACCGGCCCAGTGATCTGGGGTGGTGAAGGCACCAATGGTCAGCATGCATATCACCAGTTGTTACATCAAGGTACAGCACTTATCCCAGCTGACTTTATTATGCCACTGCAAAGTCACAATCCATTAGGTGAACATCATAACCAGCTTGCTTCAAACTGCTTTGGCCAAACCCAAGCATTAATGCAAGGTCGCACTTATGAAGAAGCTTTAGCGGAATTGGCAGGCAAAGATACGCCTGATGCTGATAAAGCCCTTATTGCTAAGCACAAGACAATGGCAGGTAATAAGCCAAGTAATACCTTATTAATGGATAAGCTAACTCCAACGACCTTAGGTTCGTTAATTGCCTTATATGAACACCGCACGTTTGTTCAAGGCGCTATTTGGCAAATTAACTCTTTTGATCAATGGGGTGTGGAATTAGGTAAAGTCCTTGGCAACGATGTCCTAGACCGCATCGGCGCCAAAAATGATGCCACAGAGCTTGATAGCTCCAGTAATTCATTAATTAATTTATACCGTCAAGGTCAGATTTAAACACTAAAAAAGCCAGCTAAAGCTGGCTTTTTTATATACACTTTCATTTCCTCATAGCACAAGCCTCTAAATACGCCAGCAAAACACCACTTGAACATCACTTAAATATCACCTCCCATTAACAATATTGAAACATAACTATTGCACTATAGTGACGGAATATGATATTTATTTGAATAGAGACATCATAATAACAAGGGAGGTTTACCATGGATCGTTTAGACTATGGTGGTGCGCTAGACCAAGTTGTTGAAAGACCAACTCGCTCAAAAAGCTCAAATAAAAAACGTAAATGGCGAGAAATAGAAGCGTTAAAGGATAAACAGCGCTTACTTAAGGAACTTCAAGACATTGACACAAGTTTCGATTTTGATTTCGATGCGATGCCATTGTAAGCAAGATAACTAACTGAATAGTTATTCAAAGGTCTATATATAAAAAGAGCGCTTATCGCGCTCTTTTTAATTGCAATGCTTTTAACTGTAACTCGTTATCATTAATCCTTTAGGGGAGATAACACAGAGTCAGCTACTGTGGTTCAACTTCAGCAATATGCTCTTTAAGCTCTTCAAAGATATTATCATCACTATCGTTAAATAACGGATCATCAACTAAACGCTGCTCACATTGTTGCCATATTTTATCCCAATCACTGCCCTGCATGTGCTTAGCAAACAGAGGAAATAGCTCTTTTTCTTCATATTGCATATGAGCCGTTTGGATTTCAACATACGCTTTTAAGTCGGAAACCAACTTTTCTCGGGAAATCACCACATCTGAAAGTATCAAATTCAGACTATACATCAATGCACCAGATGACTCTGCTAGACTGCTATGTTCATCATGAAGCCTGGTCGTACTAGGGCTAGGAAAGTGCTTAATAAAGTAATCAAAAGTAATATCTTCTACCGGATGGTGACTATGCTCAGCATAAACCTGCATATATTCGACGACATCACGAATAAGCGCAAAATTAACTGATTCGCCCTGAGAAAGTTTGTGATTTTTCTTGGCTAGAATATTCAATAATATGGCTATGTGTTTGTGATCATTCATTAGCCTTTTAAGTATCATCTTCTCCATTACCACAATTCCTTCATGTCTAAAAAGTTTAAACCTCTAGTATTATTAATCTACACTATGGATTGCGCAGATGTTATGACCGAGATCATAAAATACAAATCTGAAACATTCAGATGAGTTTAAATAACAAAAAAGCACCCTAAGGTGCTTTAGTAAGCTGATATTAAAGCTTTATTATTTAAGAATGTTAAATAAGTGCTCTTTCAGCTTGGTAAAATCAGCGCTCAGTTCTGCAGATAAAATCGGCTTATTCACTACAGCTTCAAGCTCTTGGGGTAATGGTAAATCGATTTGTAATTGCACATCGACCACATCTTTAAATTTCGCTGGATGCGCCGTTCCTAAGAAAATACCGGTTTCACCACTTTTAAGCTCATCAGATAAAGCTTGTGCGGCAATTGCGGCATGAGGCTCAGATTGATAACCCAGCTGATATAACTCTTTTAACGCCGCAGTGGTTTGCGCTTCATTAAGCGCCACCCCTGTAATAGACGATAACGGCCAATTTAACGCCTCACAAATGGCTTCGACTCTTGGCCAGTTTGATGGCTCGGACACATCCATCGCATTAGACATAGTCGCAACGGTAGTATTTGGCGCCCAATCACCTGCAGCAAGGTAACGTGGCACAGTATCGTTTGAGTTAGTCGCCGCAATAAAGCGCTTAATAGGTAAGCCCATCGCCTTGGCAAATAAACCTGCGGTTAAATTACCAAAGTTACCGCTAGGCACTGACAGCACAATTTCAGCATTGCTGGTTTGCTTCATTTGAGCTACCGCTTCAAAGTAGTAACAAATTTGCGCCAATAACCGACTAATATTGATTGAATTAGCCGAGTTTAAGTGCAGCCCATCACGAACATCACTATCATCAAATGCCTGCTTAACCAGTGTTTGGCAAGCATCAAAATCTGACGCAACTGCGACAGTATGAATATTCTTACCTAGAGTCGTGAACATCTTCTCTTGCAGCTCACTGATTTTTCCTTTGGGGTACATCACCACCACTTGTACAGCGTCAAGGCCAAAGAAAGCATCTGCCACCGCCGCGCCAGTATCCCCTGAGGTCGCCGTCAAAATAGTCAGCTTTTCATTACCCGCTAATAAATTAACGCATTGCGCCATAAAGCGCGCGCCAAAGTCTTTAAATGCCAATGTAGGCCCATGAAATAACTCTAAACACGCACGTTTATCATCAGCTTTCACTAAAGGCACATCAAAAGTGAATGCTGCATTAACTAACTCATTAACTTTATCTTGACCAATTTCATCAGCAAGCCAAGCCCCTAAAATACGCTGACTTCTTGCAACAAAAGGTAACGCGAGTAGCTCATCGATATTATCAAGCACAGGAATAGATTTTGGAAAAAAAAGCCCTCTATCTTTACCTAAACCTAATTTTACCGCTTCACTAAAACTGACCACTTGTGATGGGTGCTTTAAATTATATAATTCCATTTCTAAACGCCTTTAAAATTAAAATGTGGTGACTAAACTCGACGCGTACCTTGCTCATCAAGTTGACAGACATGGGCAAACCCACCAGCCTGTGATAAATAATGCTGCTCTAACCATGCTTTAGCAGCTTTAGCAGTTTCTAGATTATCGGTTACAGAAAACAGCGTTGGGCCACTTCCTGATATGCCGGTGGTTAACATGCCTAACGTTTCAAGTTCTGCGCGCGCATGGCTATAACCCGGAATCGCATCGGCTCGATAAGGCTCAGCCATCACATCCTTTAAAACGCTAATAGCAAGCTTTGGATCTTGCTGATAGCTTGCATGCACAAATGCACTTAAATGACGGCCAAAATCGATGGCTACCGCTTTATCGTATTGCTGTGGTAATAAGTCGCGCATCTTGGCCGTTGACAGTGAGATCCCCGGATAGGCCACCACCCAATACCATTGCTTAAACGTAGGAATACCAGCGCACACCTTATTGGGAGTATTTAGCATCAACTGCATGCCGCCTAAATAACAAGGGGCAACATTATCAAAATGAACACTGCCTGAAATCATTCCTTCAAACTCGCCCATTAAAAGCAATAATGCTTGTTCATCAAAAGGCTGCTCAAAATGCTCATTTAATGCATAAAGTGCTGCAACCACAGAGCTTGCACTAGAACCAAGCCCACTGCCAACTGGTAAATTTTTCTCTAAACAAATAGCCACACCTTGTTTAGCATTAAGTTTTTCAAGAAAAAACACAGCACATTGATAGACGATATTCTGTTTACCATCTTCTGGTAACTTATGCGCCCATGGACCCGTTTGAGAATAATGAACACCAGCATCAGCCGCTTCAATCATCACTCTATCACCCAGTAAACTGCCATCAATTGGCGCAAGCGCAGCGCCGAGTAGATCAAATCCAACACCGACATTACCCATTGAAGCAGGAGCATAAACAGTTATCGCTTTATCCGAAGTGACTTTTTTGCTCATAGCCCCACCTCGCGAGTCCAGTTTAAAGTTCTTAATACATCCGCAAACGCGCCAGCTGCAGTCACATCAGTACCCGCACCATAACCGCGTAATACAAATGGAATAGGCTGATAATAACGGCTGTAAAATGCCAGTGCATTCTCACCGCCTTTTACGCTGTATAACGGATCTGATGAATCAACCTCTACAATACGTACATGACACTTACCTGCTTCAATCTGACCCACATAACGCAGTACTTTACCTTGCGCTTTTGCCGATTCAACTCGCGCACTGACTTGCGCATCAAGTTGTGGTAAACGATTCATAAAGGTGTCTACATCGCCTGAATCATCAAACGAGCTTGGCAGAACTGATTCAACATTAATATCATCAAGTTCTAATGGCATGCCCACTTCACGAGCAAGAATTAGTACTTTTCGCGCCACATCCAAACCACTTAAATCTTCACGAGGATCCGGCTCTGTAAAACACTTATCACGAGCGATTGAGGTGGCCTCTGATAAGCTCATGCCTTCATCTAACATGCCGAATATATAAGATAATGAACCAGATAAGATCCCATTAAATCGCTGTAACTTATCACCGGCATATAGCAGTTTCTTTAAGTTATCAATCACTGGCAGGCCAGCACCTACGGTTGTTTCATACAAGAATTGTCTGCGCTGCAATAACGCCGTTGTGCGCAATTGTTGGTAGTAAGCATAATCACGAGTGTTGGCTTTCTTATTCGGGGTGACGACATGGTAGCCAGCATTCATCACATCAAGATAACGATCTGAAACCAACTCACTTGAAGTGCAATCAACTAAAACAGGGTTTAGCAGTTGCTGTTCTTTACCCCAGGCCAGCATCTCTGCGAGATCATAGCTTGTATCGCTATCAGCCAATAAAGCCTGCCAATTATTTAAATCTAGCCCAGCACTGCTCAGAAGCATTTTACGAGAATTGGCAATACCACATACTCGCATGGTTATATGCTGCTCTTTAAGCATCGAGGCTTGTTGTTTGATTTGCTCTAATAGCCCTGCCCCCACATTACCACTGCCTACTAAAAACACATCTAAATACTGCTGAACATCAAAGAAGGCTTGATGACAGGCGGCAATGGCATGCTTAGTTTTACGTTGCTCAATTACAGTAGAAATCGAACGTTCTGACGAGCCTTGGGCGATGGCGATAATATTAACGCTGGCTTTAGCCAGGGCGCTGAAAAACTTAGCAGCGGCGCCTTTATGGGTTTTCATGCCATCACCAATAAGCGACACAATCGCTAAATCTTGTCTTAATTCGATAGGCTCGAGTAACTCAGACTGGATTTCTAACTCAAATTCAACTTCTAATGCTTGTTTTGCTTTATAAGCTTCATTAGAGCTAACACAAAAGCTAATACTGTATTCAGACGAGCTTTGAGTGATTAATGAAACTGAAATACCACTGCGAGAAATCGCTTCAAGGGTACGACTGGCCATGCCCACCATGCCTTTCATGCCAGGGCCTGAAATGTTAAACATGGTTTGTTCATCAAGGTTAGAAATGGCCTTGACCTGCAAGCCTGTTTTGTCAGGCTGATTAGACACTAATGTGCCAGGCGCTGATGGGTTAAAACTATTTTTGATATAGCAAGGAATGTGATACTGAGCAATCGGTGCAATGGTTTTAGGGTGCAACACCTTAGCACCAAAATAAGAAAGCTCCATAGCTTCTTGATAGCTAAGTTGTTCAAGTAATTTAGCGTCTAATACCACGCGTGGATCCGTGTTATAAACCCCATCGACATCAGTCCAAATTTCACAGCTTGAGGCATCAAGACAAGCTGCTAAAACCGCTGCAGAGTAATCTGAGCCATTTCGCCCTAAAGTCACTGTTTTACCTTGCTCATTAGCAGCAGTAAAACCTGGCATAATCCATACCCGTGCTTCATTTAATGAAAGCGCAGCAAAACGCGGTTTGCTTTCATTGATATCAACAATAGATTCAAGTGGCTTACCATGGGCTAAGAATAATTTTCTTGGGTCAAATTGCGCTGCGGTAAGTGATTTTGCTAGCATCACTTGTTCCATTAAGGCTGCCGATAAACGCTCGCCAGAGACGATAACCTGCGCTTGAACATGATCGGGGCATTCGTTAAGCAGCTTTATTCCAGTGACTTTGTCATTCCAGTCAGTTAATTGCAGCGCCAGCTTTTCATCCAGTAGCGCTTTTTGCTGCGGTGAAATTAACGCTTGTTCAGCGTCACTAAAAAGGCCACTAAAAACCGACTCAATATGGGCTAATACCGCTGCATAGTCTTGATTGGTTTGTGCGAGACTTACTAACTCTAACAAGGCATTGGTAACAGTTGCAGGCGCTGATAACACAGTCGCAATAGCCTCTTCAGCTGCAGCTTGTTCAATAATGTCTGCTGCCATCAAAAAACGTTGCCAATTGGCTAACGAGGTTCCACCAAACTTCATCACTTTCATATTCTTCTCCCTTAACTCGCTAGCACTAAATATTAATTTTAAATCTGAAAACAAAAAGCCCGCTTCTTTGTGGGAAGCGGGCTTGTCGTTATAAATCTTTAGGGTGTAATCAGCCCGCCCCCACAATGTTAATTGTGGTGGTTGTAATAATGGTAACTACAACATGGTTAACGGATTTCATCATTACACTCGATTTAATATGTGTTTGTTTTGAATTGATAACAGAATTGCTTTTTTTAAGGTAGGTTGTCAACCCCTAATTAGTGGTTTATTTTTAAGCACTCTATTGATAACAAGCTAAATCACTGCTGAAATCACAATAATCGCAGCTATCACACTAAAAAACGCCTCCAAAACAAGTTTTTAGTATGTTTACGTAAACGTAATCCAAAAAAGATATCAAGAATAAATACTTACAAGTCAGAGGCTTACTATTATTATGATTTTTATATGGTTATTCAAAAGCGCCAAAAGTCATCTTGCATTAAATTTCAGTGCCTAAGCACTAAAATTAGCATTTTCATAAACATGGCAGCGCAAATCACCATGAAAATGATTCATCTAATCTATTTAAAAACAGTGACCTGTGTACTGCGCGTAAATTTAGTCACAGCAACAATGGTAAAAACATCCATTGTCAAAGGATAAGTAACCGGATGCGCCACGATTTAAAGCAAATGTCAGCCAGCGAGATACTTGATTTAAAAACATGTGATTGAATAAGCAAAAGCTGATACAAATTATCGCGACTTTGTAAAAACAATAGTATTATGCCGCCACATTCAGAATTGGAGTCGTTATGAAAATCACAAAACATGCAGCAGTAACTATTCACTACAGTTTAACCGATCAAGAAGGTCGTTTAATCGAAAGCTCATTTGAAGCTGAACCTATGGTTTATCTACACGGAACTGAAGGCTTAATTCCAGGCTTAGAAACTGAGCTAGAAGGTAAAGTTATTGGTGACAAATTTGACGCGAATATTCCAACTGAACAAGCATATGGTGAATACCATGACGGCCTAAAACAAGAAGTCCCTCTTGAAGCATTCGGCGATATCGAAGACATCGTGCCAGGTATGCGTTTTATTGCTGAAACTGAAATGGGTCAACGCCCAGTTCAAGTTACTGAAGTAAAAGATACTGTAGTCGTTGTTGATGGCAACCACCCTTTAGCTGGTCAAGCATTAAACTTCAGCGTTGAAGTGATGGATGTACGTGAAGCAACTGCCGAAGAAATTGCCCATGGTCATATTCATGCTGCTGGTGGTTGTGGCAGCGAGCACGCCCATGAAGCTTGTGGTACTGACAAACCGGGTTGTGATGGCAATGGCGGTTGTGGCTGCCACTAAAGTCTAATAAACAATTTTTGTCCTAGACATTGATTCAATAACTTAGACTGGATTAACTCAGCCTAAAGTTTGAATTATTAAATACGTTAGCCTTTTTTAGGTTGACGTATTTTTTTTACGTTATTATTAATCATAGATAGATTGTCTGTGAAACTTAACCACAAGCATTGCTGGGCACAGGTTTTGTTTCTTTCTCTGTGCTTTGGTAACTAGAAAGCAGCTGGGTTTGAAGGTTATAGAGTTAACCTTTGTTGCTGTTTGAAAATTAATTTAAAGCGAAGGAGTGCTTATGTTAATTAAACCGCTATACGAAATCTTACCTTACGCCTATATGATTGTCGGCGCAGCTAGCGTACCTTTCATTGAACAACCCTATATTGTCGTTGCTTCAATATTAGTCTTTTTTTACGGCGCTCATGTCTGGAACCTACGCTCTAGAAACCGCCGAACGGATAAGAAAAGAAAACGAGTCGAGGGTTACCTACCCGATTCAATATATGGCTTTATGCCATTCATTTACATTATTTCGGCCGTAATCACCTTTCGTTTTTTCCCTCAAGATTCAGCACAGTTACTGTCGATAGGGCTTTTTACATACGGAGGCTATATATTACTGCGCCGTATCAGCTATCGATGCCATAAGCATCCCTCAACGAACATTAAAGCTAAATTTAGATAGCTAGCGCGACATAAGTAACTAGTCCAGTATCAGCTGCTGGACTTTGTCTTTTTGCGCCTGAGGCATATTTTTTAAATAGTTTGAACAGCGAGTAATGGTCGCAATGCTCACTTGATATTCTGCAGATATTTGACGCTGACTTAGCTCACCTTGCAATAAAAGTTGAAAAACCTTTAACCTACCAGCAACTGCACTACGCTCTTCTTCTGTCATTAATAACTGAAATAAAATGCCTAATTCGTCAGAATTTGGATAGCTTAGTACCTTTTCTACAACTGAATCCCAATTAGCTCGCATAACGCTCTCTTTTAGTAATGCCTCGACAGTACAAAGTGTAGCAACAATTCAGCTTTTACAGAAATCATATATGCAAAATATGCCTGATAATTATTGTAAAAATCAAATTTACAATTAAACACAAAACTAGACTCGCACTTGGTTCAAATTTATGCTTAAAATGTGACAAACACCTATAAATCAATAAATAAAAAGAGATCTGTCATGAAAAATAAAATATTGGCCTTAGCTGTCAGCGTATTGCTTATTCCAACTGTCAACGCACATAACTTTGAAGATGCCAATGACGCTATCGATTATCGTAAAGCAGGTTTTAGTTTAATCCGCTACCAATTTGGCGATATGGCTGCAATGATGAAAGGCAAAAAAGAGTTTGAATTAACTGTATTTCAAACTCGCGCTGCTAATTTAGCGGCACTAGCTAAAATCCCTCATGAAGGTTTTATTGCAGGCTCTGATAACGGCGATACAGAAGCTTTAGCAAAGATCTGGTCAAATAAAGCAGACTTTGATACTAAGATGACCGAATTCCAAGAAAATGCGGTTAAGTTAGACTTGGCAGCCCAAACAGGTGATAAAAAGCAAATCAAGCAAGCATTTGGTAATACAGGCAAAAGCTGTAAAGGCTGCCATGACATGTACAAGAAAGACTAACCATAAAACATTGTTAAAAATTCAGCGCCTTAAATATGCTATTCATATTTAAGCTCGCTAATAAAAAGCCCACTGAAGTGGGCTTTTTTCTGACAGTCTCTTGAATTAATTCAATCACATAAACGCAATGATAGGTGCAATAAGCCATACCCAGACACCTGAACCAAGTATCATGACAATCCCAAAAGCAAGTAACGGTGATTTCATTTTAGGCTCAGCGCTCAGTAATTTATGTTCCTCATGGGTTAAGGTTTTTTTACCCGAAATCATCGCACCTACTAACTTGTGTCCTTTAATGGCATAAATCGTAATCGCGCAAAGATGCAATGCGATGCACCCAAGGATAAAATTGAAGTTCATTTTGTGTAACCATGTCATAAATGAAGCAGTATCAGAAGACACCATGGCGTAAAGCGGTCCTTCGGTAAAGATATCATCTGTAGCGAATAGGCCCGTTAGCAACTGCAATGTGAGCACAAATAGCATTAGCATCACCATATAACCACCCATAGGGTTATGGCCAACAACAGGCTCTTTTAACGGCTCACGTAAATAACCAATAACTTTTTTAGGTCCAGCGACAAAGTCTTTGAATTTTGCGGTATCACTACCTACAACCCCCCACAGTAACCTAAAGACAATCAGCACTAAAAAGCTATAAGCACAAACTTGGTGCCACTCCATCTCTCCTGCATCTGCTGTCCACCACAAACAAATCAGCAACGCCACCGTAAACCAGTGGAATAATCGAGTGGGTATATCCCATACCTTAATTTTTTTTTGTTCTATACTCATAGATGTGCCTTAAGCTTAGTTCTTTTAATATGCTTGATTATAAAGAGCAAATTCTTGCACTCATAGACCCTTAAGGTAAAGAAAAGTAATTAAGTATTACAGCGTTTCATCAAACAAGTGCAAACTCTAGCACTTGTGGAGCAATTAGCATCAACAGCTTACATGTTTCTGTATTATTGGATTAAAACACAAGACTTGGGTTTATTTAATCAGCTCTGAAAATAGGGCTTTGCCTATAAGTGCGGCCTTAAATCTGGATATGAGTGTCAAAATTAGAAAGATATTTGGAGCCAGTGATGACAAGCAGTATAAACGTTGGCAGCAAACATGGTTTCAATGACGTTGAACCGCTGCATAGAATGGAGTTGGTGAACAAAAATCGTTCAAAACTGGGAGGTAAGCTAGGTTGTTATCCATTCAAATATGCGCCTATTTAGATTGAGTTTCAAGACTTTTTAAGCGGTTTTTTAGCTAAATTGTCTAAGCGATCAAATATGAATCAAACAGTCTAAAAAGGCCTACAAAACGTGATTTAGATCACGATTTTTCTTTCAGAGCTTGGTAATCTGAACTTAAGCAAACAACAGAAGGTTCGAAATATGCTGAAAATCACTAGCAAGCAACTTGAAGTAACTGCACCGATTCTTGAACGTATCGAAGGACAAATTGAAAAACTCGCAAGACATGATCTACAACTCATTAACCCGCATGTAATTATCACTCAGGAAAAGCAGCTCTTTAAGATAGAAGCGTCAGTAGGCTTGCCAAGTGGAGAACTATTCGCCCAGGCGAAAAATGAAAACCTTTACGCAGCAATAACTGCAATGGGTAAAAAGCTGGAAAAACAGCTAAATCGCCTGACTCATAAACCCCAGGCTCAACGTCACGTTTCACCAACAACTGAAACCGATAATGATTTTGAGTATGTCTATAAGGAGGAAACCGCAGCTTGATGTTTTTTATTACTCTTAAACCAAAGCGCGCCCTCGGGTGCGCTTTTTTATGCAAACCATCAACAATGGGCAAACTTGATCATTATTTGATTGACACTGATAGCTTAGCGCTTTAATTTTACAGTATGAAAAATATCACTAGCCGCAATTTTATTTTCTTTTTTATTCAGCCCCCATATTGAGGCCGATTTTTTGTGTAAAAACGAAAATGAAATTTAGAGCCTCCCAACTGGGGGGCTTTTTATTATTAAATATTTAATGCTCGCTGTTCAACACCACGTCAGCTAAGCAGTCGTCATTGAGGCTATTATGAAAAAAGCGCCAGAATTGAGTCAGACCAGAGAACAAATTACCTCACTAGATAAGGACTTATTAGCCTTACTAGCCAAAAGGCGTGAATTAAGCCTTGATGTCGCCAGAAGTAAAGAAGTCGATGTTAGGCCCATCAGAGATACGCAGCGGGAAAAAGAATTATTAGAACGCTTAGTTCAACAAGGTAGAGAGCAAGGTTTAGATGCTCACTTTGTTATCTCACTTTATCAAAGCATTATTGAAGATTCAGTCTTGAATCAACAAGCCTTTTTACATGGCCGTGCTAACCCTGAAATCCAGCAACAACAATCGACCATCGCCTACCTAGGTGCTAGAGGCTCATACTCTTATCTCGCCGCCAGCCGTTTTTGTCAGCGCCGCCAAGTAGAAATGATTGATTTAGGCTGCCAAAGTTTTGATGAAATTATCAGTTCAGTTGAACTCGGCCATGCTGACTTAGGTTTTTTACCTATTGAAAATACCTCATCGGGTTCAATTAATGAAGTGTATGACGTGCTGCAACACACCTCTCTTTCAATTGTCGGAGAAACAACCATTGAAGTGGGCCATTGCTTACTCACCAAAAATAATGCTGAATTAGAACAAATCAAAACCGTATTTGCTCACCCACAGCCCATTAGCCAATGCAGTCAGTGGTTATCACAACATCCAAACTTAACGCTGGCCTATTGCTCAAGCAGTGCTGAAGCCATGCAGCAAGTCATTGACGCAGATGATGACAGTGTTGCCGCTATTGGCAGTGCTGAAGGCGGCGCCTTATATCAATTAAGTGCCACAGAAAAAGGGTTAGCCAACCAAAAAATTAATCAAAGCCGCTTTATTGTGGTTGCACGCAAAGCTGTAGCAGTGCCGTCACAACTGCCGGCAAAAACCACCTTGATTATGGCTACAGGACAAAAGCCCGGCGCGCTAGTTGAGGCGCTACTCGTATTAAAAGCCCATAACATTAATATGAGTAAGTTAGAGTCTCGCCCAATCCCTGGCACCCCGTGGGAAGAAATGTTCTACCTTGATGTTGATGAAAATCTTGCAAACCATGATATGCAGCAAGCCTTAAAAGAATTAGAAAGACTGACACGCTTTATAAAAGTGCTGGGCTGTTACCCTTGTGAAACCGTCAAACCAACTCAACTTAATAGTAGTCAGCTAGTGATTGAGCCAAATAGCTCTAAAGCCCCCAATAAAACTACCAGTGACAATCTTGATGCCCCAAAGCATTCGAAGTTGTATCGACAAGAGCAGACCATTATTGAAACCAAACAGTGTGCCATTGGTGAAAAGGACTTAGTTGCGCTGCAACAAATGACCCTTACAGACACCGATGACTTATTTGCCGCTAAGGTGAAGCAGGTGAAAGAGTCTGGTTATCAAGGGGTATTGCTACAAGCTTCATCTACAGATAACTTATCGCCGTTAAACCTTAAAAACTATTGTCATATCGTTGAGCAAGCAGGCTTGTTCAGTGCCATTGAAGTTGACTCAGTAAGCAGCTTCGATATCGCAGTAAAGTCGGCCGATATGGTTTATCTTGCCGGTAAGGCGATGTTTGATAAAGAACTGTTAGATGCAGCTGGCGCTATCAGTAAACCGGTATTGCTTGAGCGCAATACTATGGCAAGTACCTCTGACTGGCTTACTGCTGCAGATAGAGTTTTAACCACGGGTAATCAACAACTGATCTTGGTTGAAGCAGGCATTAGAAGCTTTACTAATCCTGAGCAACTGTCATTGGATTTAGCCGGATTAATTGCAATAAAGCATCAATGCCACTTGCCAGTTATTGTTAATACCAGTTACGCGGTTAACAGCCCACTTTTACATCAGCAAGCCATAGCGGTTAAGCAACTACAGGCCAACGGGCTGATTCTGAATGAGCAACAACTGGCAGAGGCAGATGACCAACATCACTTGCTACACGAGCTTCATCAATAAAACCAGCAACCAACCGCATCATTTATCCAAACCATGCGGTTGCTTTTAGCCCAATAAAAAACCGAACTTTAAGTTCGGTTTTTTATTGGTTAATCAACAATTAATACATGCTGACATTATCATTTAACCCAAGCCATCCTTTAAAAATACGATAACTAAACCAGCCTAAAGCTAATACAAATATCGGGACACTAAGCCATAATTGAGGAGTAAAATAGCCTAAGATCAATAATGGCATCAAACCTGTCATGCTATTACGTTGCCATCTTAAATGAGAGCCCAGCAAAGAGCTTGCTGGAATACGGTTTTGGGAAATATTAATTAATAAACTAAAAAACACTGGTAAAAAAAAGAGTGGAAAGGCGCTCATTAGTGCATATAAAAAATGCCCAAGCGATAAATCTTCTGCGGTGTAAACCTCAGTATTTGTCATTAGATTATCACTCCTATTAGTCCGAAAAAAAGAGCTACTTAAAAGCAGCTCCCTTTAACCTTAATCCCTGTTTGATGATTTCGCAATATTATTCAGCGTTAACTCGGCTTAATTGGTCTTCATATCATTGACAGACTGTAGCATAGCGCGGCTTTCTTGCTGAAATTGTGGCGCAAAATCCCCAAACCATTTTGCAACTTGCTCAAATTGAGACACGAATTCATCTCGATTGCCGGTCTTAAGTAGTTGAAGCGCTTGACCATAGTTATCGAGATAATCACTAATGGCGACTTGGCTACCTTCTTGGGCAAAAATAATATCAGCATACAGCTTTGGATCTTGAGCAAACAAACGCCCCACCATAGCCAACTCTAAACGATAAATAGGCGAACTAAATTGTAAAAGCGTCTCAATATCGGCCTGCTCTTTACATAAGTTCAAACCATAAACAAAAGTTGAAAAGTGACGCATGGCTTGCACTAGTTGCATGGCTTTATCATGCTTTTGTGCATCTTCGTTAACAATGCGTGCACCCCAAATAACAATTTGATCGAGCAACCATTGATAAGCTTGGGGTTCACGGCCATCACACACCACCACAACCTGTTTTGCTAAACTGCCCACATCAGGGCCAAACATTGGGTGTAAACCCACTACAGGGCCATTGTGAGCGGCAAGCATGGCATTTAAAGGCTCAGTTTTAATTGAGGTCAAATCAGCAAGAATACAATCATCAGCTAAATTGTTTAATTGATTGCTGATCACCTCGCAAGTGACATTAATTGGCACGGTAACGATCACCATGCCAGCGCCATCAAATAACTCGTCTGCGCGATGCCAGTCGTTTTTATCAAGGCTTTTTACAGTATAGCCAGACAGCGTCAGCATTTGACTAAATAAACCACCAAGTTGGCCTTCACCACCAACAATGACAATATGACCAAGATCCGTTTTTACTTGCTTAAATCCGACATCTTTTTCATTCAAATAGGACTCACGCATTAAACGACGTAAAATATCTTCAATAAGTTGCGGTGAAACATCCATCTCACTGGCTTCTTTACGGCGTTTCGCCAACATTGATGCTTCACGCTGCGGTGCGTAAATCGGCACCCCAGCAGCATGCTTAACCGCCCCGACTTGAGCAACAAGATCTAATCGCTTACGTAATAAATGCAGTAGTTGCTGATCAACGCCGTCAATGAGCTCACGCAAATTGTCTAAATCTAAAGTGGTTTTTTCATTCATCGCTTAAATCCATCCATCGCCGCGTTTATGCTGCGAATCGATTAGGTAATACAGTTTTAAGTAAATTAGCATTGCTACGCAACAATGTCTCAGTAGTTTGCCAATTTATACAAGAATCGGTTACCGATACCCCATAAGCCAGTTCTGACAGAGGCTTATTGCTGGATTGATTACCTTCATTTAAGTGACTTTCAAGCATCACCCCAATAATTGAACGGTTACCTGCATGTATTTGGTTAAACACATCCTCGCAAACTAGTGTCTGTCTTGTATAGTCTTTTGATGAATTGCCATGACTACAATCAATAATCAATCTGGCATTTAATTTGGCTTGATGTAACTGCGCTTCACACTCTGCCACACTGTCAGCATCATAATTAGGTGTTTTGCCACCACGTAAAATCACATGGCCATCGGGGTTACCTGCAGTTTGCAGTAATGACACTTGCCCTTGCTGGTTAATGCCCATAAAGCGGTGGCTGCTTGCCGCAGATTGCAGTGCATTAATCGCCACTCCAAGTTTACCGTCAGTGCCGTTTTTAAATCCTACTGGCATGGATAAGCCAGATGCCATTTCACGGTGAGTTTGCGACTCTGTGGTTCTGGCACCTATGGCCGACCAAGTCACCAGCTCTGACATATATTGTGGGCTAATGGGGTCTAACGCTTCAGTCGCTACCGGCAGCTCGAGCTCTGCAAGCCAAATCATCAACTCACGCGCCATTCTCAGTCCCTTTTCAACATCGAATGACTCGTCCATATCAGGATCGTTGATAAGGCCTTTCCAACCTACTGTCGTGCGTGGTTTTTCAAAGTAAACCCGCATCAAGATATAAAACTCATCACTGAGATCATCATGTAATTTTTTAAGCTTTAGGGCGTATTCTTTGGCAGCATCGATATCGTGGATAGAGCATGGGCCAGTAACGATTAATACTCGATTGTCACGTTTGTGGACAATATCGGCAACGGTTTTACGTGCGTCAAGAATGTACTGATAAGCGTGATCAGACAGCGGCAATGCTTTTTTTAATTCTGCTGGGGTGACCAGTACTTTCTCTGAACTAATATGAACGTTATTAATCGTATCTTGCTGCATGATATTTCTCACTTCTTAAAAAATTATTTCTGTCTTGGGGCTATCGCGTAAACCATGACTGCACTAACTGACCTTACTAAAAAGTAACACCGTACCGCTACACCATTACAAGGTTGGGCTAACTATGCCTTGGATTAAGCCACTAATCAACCACTAAATTTAATTTTCTCCAAAAACACAAAAACCCGCCATAAAGGCGGGCTATTGTGCGAACACTGCATCTAATTTTTTTAAGCGGGTAACTAGTCTTACTTAGTTGCCAACTTTTCACGGATACGTGCAGATTTACCTGAACGATCACGTAAGTAGTAAAGCTTAGCACGACGAACACGACCGCGACGCTTAACTTCGATGCTAGCTACTAGTTTACTGTGCGTTTGGAAACCACGCTCAACACCTTCGCCATTAGAGATTTTACGTACTGTAAATGCAGAATGAAGACCACGGTTACGCTTAGCGATAACCACACCTTCAAACGCTTGAAGACGTTCTTTGTTGCCTTCAACTACACGTACCTTAACTACTACTGTATCACCAGCACCAAATTCAGGTACATCTGTTTTCATTTGCTCTTCGTTGAGCATTTTAATGATGTTGTTCATAACTTACTCCGTTCTAGAAATAACTGGGCTTATGACTACACAGGTTTGTCTAAATTTTTGACAAACTCCGCTAAAAGAGTCTTTTGTTCGCCAGTCAGAGCTAGATTTTCAAATAATTCTGGTCGTCTTAAAAAAGTCCTACCAAGACTTTGTTGCAACCGCCAGAGTCTAATTTTTTTGTGGTCACCGCTTAAAAGCACTGCTGGTACACCGACACCATCTAAAGTTTCAGGGCGTGTATAGTGTGGACAATCCAATAAGCCATCAGAGAAAGAGTCTTGCTCTGCTGACGCTTGCTTACCTAGTACACCAGGTACTAACCTTGCAACTGAATCAATTAAGGTCATCGCCGGTAATTCTCCGCCCGAAAGCACATAATCACCAATTGACCACTCTTCATCAATTTCAGATTGAATAATACGTTCGTCAACACCTTCGTATCGACCACATACCAACACTAAACTTGTTGATTTACTTAACTCAGAAACGCCTTGCTGATCCAGCTTACGTCCCTGAGGTGATAAATAAATCACCTTTGCACCGTCACCTGCCGCAGCTTTCGCTGCATGAATAGCATCGCGTAACGGTTGCACCATCATCAACATGCCTGGACCACCACCGTAAGGTCGGTCATCAACAGTGTTATGTCGATCATGGGTGAAATCACGAGGATTCCACGTTTGCAACTCTAACAGGCCGTTTTTAACGGCTCGACCCGTGACTCCAAAGTCTGTAACGGCACGAAACATCTCAGGAAACAGGGTTACTACCCCTAACCGCATATGATGTACCTCGACTTAAAAGTCTGGATCCCAATCCACTAATATCTGTTTGCTTTGCAAGTTCACCTCAAGGACGAACTGCTCAGGGACAAAGGGAATCATTCGTTCCGCTTTGCCAAAAGCATCTTTTACGTTAGCTTTAACAAGGAGTACGTCGTTCGATCCTGTTTCCACGATCTGATCAACTTCACCCATGTTGTAACCTTTGGTGTTAGTCACAGTACAACCAATCAAATCTCGCCAGTAGAATTCATCTTCTGACAAGTTTTTCATTTGGTCTGACTGAATGGCAATCTCACAATTTGTAAGTGCTTGCGCATCCTCTCGTGTATTTACGCCTTCTAAGCAAGCCACGAGTGCTTTACCTTGAAAACGCCACTGAGAGACCTTAACCTCACGCCATTCACCTTGTTCTTTTATGTACCAAGGGGAATATTCAAAAATACCTTCAACAGAATCGGTATAAGAGGTGATTTTCATCCAACCTTTAATACCATGACTAGAACCTATTTTGCCTAGTACGATGGGTTGTTGATTACTACTCATCTTTATACCTTAACGCTATTAAGCAACAGCTTTACGAGCGTCTTTGATCAATTTTGCTACGCGATCTGAAGTTGCAGCACCAGTTGCAACCCAATGATCAACACGATCTAAATCTAAACGTAAAGTTTCTTCTTGACCTTTAGCTAAAGGGTTGAAAAAACCAACACGTTCGATGAAACGACCGTCACGTGCATTGCGGCTATCTGCTACAACGATACTGTAAAATGGACGCTTTTTTGCGCCGCCACGAGCTAAACGAATGGTAACCATGCGTTTTATTCCTCTAATGATTTGCTAGAAGCAAAAATAAAAAACTGGGACTCCGTGTTCGCGAAGGGCCCCAGTAGAAAGCCGGAAGATTTTACCTGACTTTTCAACTATTGCAACCAAATCCGACGATTTTTACATCGAAGGCTAATGCCTGCAATAGGTCAAAATAAATCTAACCGGCGGTATTTGAATAGATATCCATGAAAAACTTAGGCATTAACGTCCTGGAAACTTCATTCCCGGAGGCATCATACCGCCCATACTGCGCATCATTTTTTTCATGCCACCTTTACCTGACATTTTTTTCATCATTTTTTGCATTTGAGTAAACTGCTTCAAAAGACGATTAACATCCTGAATTTGAGTGCCAGAACCTAAGGCAATACGACGTTTTCGTGAACCTTTAATGATATCAGGACGCTTGCGCTCACCTGGTGTCATTGAATTAATAATAGCTTCCATTTGGCCGGTCATCTTGCCATCTTGAACTTGGGCTAACGCTTCGGGTGGTAATTGGCCTACACCTGGCAGCTTTTCAATCATGTTCATCATGCCGCCCATATTCTTCATTTGCAGCAGTTGTTCGCGAAAATCCTCTAAATCAAAGCCGCCACCTGATTTCACTTTTGAAGCAAGCTTCATGGCTTTGTCTTTATCAACGCCACGTTCTACTTCTTCAATGAGTGAAAGCACATCGCCCATACCAAGAATACGTGAAGCAATACGCTCAGGGTGGAATGGCTCAAGGGCATCAATTTTTTCACCGACACCTAAGAATTTAATCGGTTTTCCAGTAATATTACGAATCGATAACGCCGCGCCGCCACGTGCATCACCATCAATCTTTGTCAGGATCACACCGGTTAACGGTAATGCTTCATTAAATGATTTTGCAGTATTAGCTGCATCTTGGCCAGTCATAGCATCGACAACAAAGAGCGTCTCTACAGGATTAACGGCTGCATGAAGGTCTTTAATTTCATCCATCATCGCTTCATCAACATGCAAGCGACCTGCGGTATCGACAATCACAACATCAATGAACTTAAGCTTGGCATGGGCAATCGCGGCAGTAGCAATATCTACTGGCTTTTGGCTCACATCCGATGGGAAAAACTCAACTTCTACTTCGGTGGCTAAGGTTTCTAGCTGTTTGATCGCTGCAGGGCGATAAACATCGGCACTCACTACCAGTACTGATTTCTTTTCGCGTTCACGTAAAAATTTAGCCAGTTTGGCAACACTGGTGGTTTTACCCGCACCTTGTAAACCTGCCATCATTAATACTGCTGGCGGTTGACTAGCGAGGTCTAAGGCTTCATTGGCCTCACCCATTGCAATTTCAAGTTCATTTTGGACAATTTTAATGAATGCTTGTCCTGGACTTAAACTTTTTGACACCTCTTGACCAACAGCGCGTTCTTTTACACTGTTAACAAATTGGCGTACCACTGGCAAAGCAACATCAGCCTCAAGCAGCGCCATGCGCACTTCACGTAAGGTATCTTTAATGTTGTCTTCGGTTAAGCGACCACGACCACTAATATTCTTGAGGGTGCGTGACAGTCTGTCAGATAGATTCTCAAACATGCGCTGCTGTATACCTTAAACGATTCCATAATTGGCGCCCATTATACCCAAACTACTTCAATATGCGACATCAGCCTGCGCTATCAGATTTGATATTCATCATCTTTCGTAAAGAATTTGCAGTTAAATGATGGAAACTGTTAAATTTTGAGTCTTAGGTCACTCCA
The DNA here is from genome assembly GCF_002874545.1 of Shewanella sp. 10N.286.52.C2. Classification (NCBI taxonomy): domain Bacteria; kingdom Pseudomonadati; phylum Pseudomonadota; class Gammaproteobacteria; order Alteromonadales; family Shewanellaceae; genus Shewanella; species Shewanella sp. 10N.286.52.C2. Next base: position 70,531 of record NZ_MCTV01000006.1, on the reverse strand, counting down.
CTATTGGGGGGCGTTCGTGTTAATCTTAACTAACTAAAGATGTGCTGATTTTATATTGTAAAAAACAACGGCACTCATAACTTGATAGGTTTATTCCAGATGGTCATTTTCCCAGCTTCGGCGATGTTGTTTTATTGCATTGCACTTATTTTAGTGACAAGCCGACTTTTCCACGTAGAAGGTCCCAATCGCAAGCTCGTTGCTATCTTTGCATCCATTGCCGTTGTGCTTCATGGCATTGCATTATCACAAACCATTTTTACCGCTGATGGGCAAAACTTTAGTTTAACCAATGTGATTTCACTTGTTAATTGGATTATTGCCTTTAGCTTTACCATTATCATGCACCGCTTAAAAGTGATTGTTGTGGTGCCTGTGGTTTATGCTTGCTCAGTTATTTCGGTTGCTGTGCTGTGGCTCATTCCCCCTCAATACATCATCCACTTTGATGTTCACCCAGAAATCCTAGCACATATTGTATTATCGCTTATGGCCTACAGTGCCTTGATGATTGCAGCTCTGTACGCTATTCAGTTGTGGCTAATCCAAAATAAATTGAAAAACAAGAAAACCATGATGAGCCCCGGCATGCCGCCATTAATGACAGTTGAAAAACAGCTGTACCATTTGGTGACTATCGGAGTGATGCTACTAACATTATCACTGGCGACAGGGTTTATCTTCTTGGAAGATATGTTTGAAGATGGCAAAGGTCACAAGGCTATTTTATCAATTATGGCCTGGGTGGTTTACTGTGTGATGCTTTGGCAGCATTACAGCATCGGTTGTCGTGTTCGTACAGCTGTAATATATACCTTATCTGGGGCAACGTTACTTTCTCTGGCTTATTTTGGCGCACGAATCGTTACTGAAATTATTTTACGATAACCGTATATTTGGTTGAATAGTATTAACCAAGCTTGACACTCATGACGAATGATTGATACTCATCATTCGTCTTTTTTTTACTACAATAACTGGAGCCATTTTTGGACGCTATTTCTACCAGCGCACTCCTCTTCTCTCTGTTGGTGTTAATTTGTATCTCAGCCTATTTTTCGGGTAGTGAGACCGCCATGATGACCTTAAATCGCTATCGCTTACGTCATTTAGCAGCTAGCGGCCACAAAGGTGCTATTCGTGCACTAAAAATGTTAGAGCGACCCGACCGCTTAATTGGCCTGATTTTAATTGGTAATAATCTGGTTAATATCTTAGCCTCAGCTATAGCAACCATTATTGGCATGCGCTTATTTGGTGACATGGGCGTAGCTATTGCCACAGGTGTTTTGACTTTGGTGGTTCTCATCTTTGCCGAGGTCACCCCAAAAACCATTGCCGCCTTACACCCTGAACGTATTGCCTTTCCGTCAAGCTTGCTATTAAAAGCCTTACTGTCGATATTATGGCCGCTAGTGAAAGTAATTAACTTAATCACTTCTGGTTTTTTACGGGTATTAGGAATTAAAAATGTCAGTGTTAATGATGCCCTTAGCCAAGAAGAATTACGCACGGTTGTTCATGAAGCTGGGGCATTGATCCCGCAGCGACATCAAGAAATGCTTTTGTCGATTCTAGATTTAGAAAAAGTCACGGTTGAAGACATTATGATCCCGCGCTCAGACATTTATGCCATTAACGTTAATGACGAATTCAAACTGATTAATAAACAGGTGACTCAAAGCCCGCACACACGAGTGTTGGTGTATCGCGATAATATCGATGATGCCGTCGGTTTTATCCACCTGCGTGATGCCTTAAGACTGCAGTCAAAAGAAGAATTTAGTAAGTCGACATTATTAAGAGCCGTAAAAGAATTGTACTTCATTCCAGAAGGCACGCCGTTAACGGTACAACTGTCTAACTTTCAGCAGAATAAAGAACGTTTTGGCTTAGTAGTGGATGAATATGGTGATATTCAAGGTTTGGTGACGTTAGAAGATATTCTTGAAGAAATTGTCGGTGATTTCACCACTTCAATGATCACCACTGCCAGTGAAGATATTGATATTCAACAAGATGGCAGTTTCATTATCGAAGCCAGCATCACCATACGTGACTTAAATAAAGAAATGAAATGGGATTTTGCCATCGATGGACCTAAAACCTTAAATGGGTTGATCATCGAACACCTTGAAGAGATTCCATCAGCCAGTACTCGCCTTAAAATAGGCCGCTATGACATTGAGGTTTTAGAGGTATCAGATAACATGATTAAAACGGTAAAAGTCATACCGGATGCTGCGCTTACTGAAGTTGAGCAGGATGACTAACATTAGTTAGTTTTAAGCTATTAAAAAGCTAAAAAGGCGCATTGAGCGCCTTTTTTAATACCAAAAATTCAATCAAACTTATGCGGTTTGACGCTTTTTAGCCTCTAACGCTCTGCGTTTATCCCGCGCTATTGGGGTGATTTCTTCTTCAAGTTCTTTGCCAAAGCCAAGCATAAAATACAACTCTGCCATTAAAAAAAACGGCCCTATCAAAAGTTGATTTAAATCGTCAATAAAAGCTGGTTTGGCTTTTTCGTATTTATGGCCGATAAACTGAATCGCCCAACCAACAACAAATACAGCAATGGCCACAAGCCAGCCCGCCCCATGCTGCGCTGCCAGCGTAGTGGTGATAAGCACTGGAACAATAAAAATCGTTAATCCTAACGCTAAACCTTTATGCAAGATGAAGTAGTAAATTAAAGTACCGATAGCAAACGCGGATGCCACATTCACATTGATATACAAATTTGGCAAAGACAGCAAATTCACCGGTATAAAATTTAACATCAAAAATACTGACCAGATAATCAGCGGTACGCCGATGAAATGGGTGCGAATATTATTCGGGTTTAAGTGCACACTTTTATAAGTTGCTAACTGCTCGACCGCTGATTTCATATCACCACCTTTAGTTGTTAGTTTTTTGTGAGTAATGGTTAACTCACGTTAACTTACCCTATCGATATCAGCAAACTCAAGTTTCGCCCTAAAAAGACTCAACCACAAAAAAAGCGCATTAAGCGCCTTTAGATATTTAATATTAACAATTTCAGTCACTAAGACTCAATAATCACAGTTGCAACGGCATAATGCTGCTCATCAGCAATAGTAATATGGCCGCGGGTTGCGCCAAGTTGCTCAAGCCTTGCTAATGCACCATCAGTAAAGCTAATTAGTGGCGCACCATTGTCATCATTACTGATATGAATATGCTGAAATGAAACTCCGCGGCCAATACCAGTGCCTAAGGCTTTCGCTGCGGCTTCTTTTGCAGCAAAACGTTTTGCTAGGTATCGATGGGCTATTTTTGAAGATTGGTAAATTTCAAGCTCTGTAGGTGTGAGTACACGCTTAGCTAACTTATCCCCTAAACGGGCATATTGCAGCTCAATGCGGTTTATCTCAATAATGTCTGTACCAATACCCACAATGGCCATTATTCGCCTCTACGCCCTTCTAGCATTAATGTTTTCATATCTTTTACTGCAGTCGCTAAACCGTCAATGGCTGCTCTAGCGATAACAGCATGCCCAATATTTAACTCATACAACTCAGGGATAGCTGCAATAGCTTTGACGTTATGGTAATGCAATCCATGTCCTGCATTAACAATCAAGCCTTTACTGTGAGCATATTTGGCCATTTCAGTAATGCGCGCCAGCTCTATAGCCTGCTCAGCATCCGTTTCAGCATCGGCATAACAACCGGTATGGATTTCAATATAAGGTGCGCCCGATGCTACAGCAGCATCTATTTGGCTTTTTTCGGCATCAATAAATAAAGATACCTTGATGCCTTCTGCAGCTAACGTCGTGACAGCTTGAGTGATTTTATCAAGTTGACCTGCCACATCTAAGCCACCTTCTGTGGTCAGCTCTTCACGCTTTTCTGGCACTAGGCAGGCATAGGCGGGCTTAACTTCACAGGCTATTGCAATCATTTCATCGGTAACGGCAAACTCAAAATTCATCCGCGTTTTAAGGGTTTTAGCCAACAAATACACATCACGGTCTTGAATATGGCGGCGATCTTCTCGTAAATGAATAGTGATGCCATCTGCGCCAGCATGTTCTGCAACTGCTGCGGCATGGATAGGATCAGGGTAACTGGTTCCACGAGCTTGACGAAGAGTGGCAATGTGATCGATGTTAATTCCTAATAAAATTCCACTCATTGTGGCTCCTTAATTGGCAAAACTGACTCGCTAACTAGCAAATCTAAAAAGTAATATTTCAAACTAGTGGGCCTATTCTAATGTAAACCACTGGCTGCTCATATATTAAAAAGTTATTGTTTAATAAATAACTTACGGCTAAGTAATGGCTTACCGCCTAATAGCGGCGTTAACAGATAGCGCATGAGCCCTTTGGCTTGATTTAGGTGCTCTGGGGTTAATTGTTTTTGCTTGAGCTGAATGAGCATCTCACCAGCGAGCAAGTTACGACTGCTTGTAAAATGCTCTGATGCGGCTTGATTTACGACAGCAAAACCGGCATCAGTAACAAAACGATAGCTGCAACCTGCCATGATCATCTCACCTAAGGTGTCGTAGTCCAGTGATGGCAAAGCACCTAATTCTAAAAGTAGCTCCATCTCAAAATAGCGTAAATGACTGGAACTAAATTGCTGCGCCAAGCCCATTAAACTGCGGTGATAATGCAGGAATAACCCTTCAGCATGTTGGCCTGAATTAAGTACCCTAACCAGCAGCTCATTAAGATACATAGCAGAATATAAACTTTCAGCTTTAAGGGGTAATGCCGGCGCTGCGGGTTCAACTTGGGTAATAAATTTAAGCGAAGAATCAGTAGAGCCTGATTTGCTATTGAACTGGAATATCAGCGGCTGAAATGGCTGAATGATACTTTTAAGGGATTTTTTTCCGCTACCTACTCTGACTAAGGCATCGACCCTTCCTACATCATCAACTAACAGGTTAACGATCACACTGGATTCTCTGTATGGTCGATGATGTAGTATGTACCCCCTTAACATAGCAGGGTTACACAGTCGCTAAAGTCGGTATTAAGTAAAGCATCGGCTTAGTCTTCACCATAGCCTAAGCTTCGTAAAGCACGTTCGTCATCTGCCCAGCCTGACTTAACCTTAACCCAAACTTCTAAGAAAACTTTATTATCAAACAAGGTTTCCATATCAAGTCGAGCTTGGGTGGCGATAGTGCGGATACGCTCACCTTTATTACCGATAACCATACGTTTTTGGCCCGTACGCTCGACCAAAATCAAAGCATTGATTTGATAAACGCCGTTTTCCATCATTTTGAACTGTTCAATCTCAACGGTGGCATCATAAGGCAATTCATCACCTAAGAAGCGCATTAGCTTTTCACGGACAATTTCTGATGCCATAAAGCGTTGCGAACGGTCAGTGACGTAATCTTCTGGGAAATAAAATCCAGCTTCAGGTAACGACTCACTGGCTAAATCTAAAATTCGTTGAATATTCGTGCCTTTAGTAGCCGAGATAGGCAGAATTTCATCAAATTTAAACTTAGCAGATAACTTTTCAAGATAAGGGAATAAAGACTCTTTATCTTTAATATTATCGACTTTATTGATAGCTAAAACCGTTTTACGCTGACCACTGCCTTGCTCTAATTTCTTGAGCACCATCTCATCATCTTCAGTCCACGTCATGCCATCAACCACAAACACAACCATGCAGACATCAGCAAGCGAACTTGCTGCAGCACGGTTCATGAGGCGGTTAATCGCACGCTTTTCTTCAATATGTAAGCCTGGAGTATCAACAAAAACAATTTGCCTAGCTTCATCGGTATGGATACCCATAATGCGATGACGAGTGGTTTGCGGTTTTTTAGAGGTAATACTGACCTTCTGCCCAAGTAACTTGTTCAGTAAGGTCGATTTACCCACATTAGGGCGGCCGACAATAGCAACCATGCCACAATAGGTGATCTCGTATTTTGCTGTAGCGGCTGGCGCAGCGCCATTCATCCTTGCCAATAATTCATCTAAACTCGGCTCAACTGGTGAGTTCTCTGGCAAGTCTGTTTTTTTGGTCATTTATTAATAAGCTCCAATACCTGAGCGGCAGCTAGCTGCTCAGCTTTTCTTCTTGAAGTACTGACGCCTGTCACTACTTTATTGATTTCTGCTACGCGACATTCAACTGTAAATGTCTGGTCATGGGCCTCACCTTTTACATCAACAACATGGTATTCAGGTAAGGGCTTTTTATAACCTTGCAGATATTCTTGTAAAATCGTTTTCGGATCTTTTTGATTGATGCCAGGTTTGATTTCAGCCAAACGCTGCTGGTACCAGGTCAGTAATAACTTACGACAGGTCTCTATGTCAGCATCTAAATAAATCGCCCCGATAATTGCTTCAACCGCATCAGCTAAAATAGACTCACGTCTAAATCCACCACTTTTAAGCTCGCCAGGGCCTAAGTAGAGGTAATCGCCTAGCTTAAATTCTTTTGCTATAACCGTTAAGGTTTCACCTTTGACTAAGGTGGAACGCATACGGCTTAAATCACCTTCAGTAGCCTTAGGGAACTGATGATAAAGGGCATCAGAAATAATGATTGATAAAATCGAGTCACCTAGAAACTCTAGGCGCTCATTATGTTTTGATGCAGCACTACGATGAGTTAATGCCTGAGTTAATAAATCAACATTAGTAAACTCATAACCCAGCGTACGACACAGTCGCGGTAAGTTTTTAATTGGTTCCATTACTTGATCGCACCTACTCTGTCAAAACGCACCCCGGTTGGTACCCATGTTGGTAACCAACTACTTGCAGGTCGTTCAAATTCAAAACTAATCCAAATCGCTACCGCTTTACCTACTAAGTTAGCTTCAGGGACAAAGCCCCAAAAGCGGCTATCAGTGCTGTTGTCACGGTTATCACCAATGGCAAAGTACTGACCTTCTGGCACAATAAATTCACCCACTGCCGTACCCGGTTGCTCAAAGAAATGTGAGCTAAAATCAGGGCGAGATGGGTTGATTAAAATATCATGTTCTACATCAGTTAACTGCTCGGTATAGCGAGATAACGACACACCTTCATGGGTAAACTCACCACGATTAACTGGCGTTAGCTTAATTGCTTTTGCTGGCGGACAATTTGTTGCTGCATCACATTTAGGCTGAATAAGAAATTGCTTATTTTGGTAAATAATACGGTCACCGGGTAAACCAACCACTCTTTTAATATAGTCTATTTCAGGCTGCTGAGGATATTTGAACACAAACACATCGCCACGCTCAGGCTCACCTGTTTCAATTAGCTTGCTGCGAAAGACGGGGTCACGTAAACCATAACTGAATTTTTCTACCAGAATAAAATCACCTACCAGTAAAGTCGGTTTCATTGAGCCTGATGGTATTTGAAATGGCTCATAAATAAATGAACGCAATATCAATACAAATGCGATAACCGGAAAAATTGAATGGGCAAATTCAACCAAGGTTGATTCACGCGTAATGCTGTATTTTGCATCATCACTCAAATCAGGTTGCTTTGCTTCTGCAAGGGCTAAGCTTTCACGACGTTTAGGGGCAAATATCGTTGCATCGATTAACCAAATTAACCCACTCACAAGGGTTATTATGGTTAAAATAAGAGAAAAATGGGCTGCCATTGAAATTTAAGCTCCTGCCTTTAACACTTTCAAATAATAGTTTAATGAATAAACCGCTGAATAATGAGTATCCTATGGAATACATCGTTAAGCACTAACTGTAATGTTACAAATTATACGAATAAACCGTTGTTGCAAAATTAACTTTTGCTAATGACAACGCCGCAAACTGCGGCGTTATCTGAACTCTAATGAAACCTATGCAGGATTAATCATTAAGTTTCAATACAGCTAAGAACGCTTCTTGAGGCACTTCAACGTTACCGACTTGCTTCATGCGCTTCTTACCTTCTTTTTGCTTATTTAGTAGTTTCTTCTTACGCGAGACATCACCACCATAACATTTAGCGGTAACGTCTTTACGCATTGCTTTAATGTTTGAGCGGGCAATAATCTGACTACCCACCGCAGCTTGAATCGCGATATCAAACATCTGTCTTGGGATCAGCTCTTTCATTTTATCAACTAAAGCTAAGCCGCGATGACGAATGTTTGAACGATGAATAACCATTGCTAGCGCATCAACTCTGTCACCATTGATCAAGATATCTAAACGCACCATATCCGCTTCTTCAAAACGAATAAAGTTATACTCTAATGAGGCATAACCACGACTGGTTGATTTCAATCTATCAAAGAAATCCATGACGACTTCAGCCATTGGCAATTCGTAAGTCACAGAAACTTGATTACCGTGATAAACCATATTGGTTTGTACGCCACGCTTCTCGACACATAAAGTGATAACGTTACCCAAGTACTCTTTAGGCACCAACATGTTTGCTTCAACAATAGGTTCACGGATCATGTCGATGTTATTGATTGGCGGTAAATCTGATGGGTTATCTACATACACCACCTCACCATTGTTCAATTGAACTTCATAAACAACCGTCGGTGCTGTGGTAATCAAATCAAGGTTGTATTCACGCTCAAGACGCTCTTGAATGATTTCCATGTGCAATAAGCCAAGGTAACCAATACGGAAACCAAAACCTAATGCTGAAGATGATTCAGGCTCGAAAAACAGCGATGCATCGTTCAAGCTTAGCTTGTTTAATGCATCACGGAAGCTTTCAAACTCATCTGTCGAAATTGGGAATACACCGGCATAAACTTGCGGTGTAACCTTTTTAAACCCAGGTAAAGGCTCTTCGGCACCATGTTTAGCGTGAGTTAAGGTATCACCTACTGGTGCGCCGTGAATTTCTTTAATGCCCGAAATAACAAAGCCAACTTCACCGGCTTTAAGCTCAGGTGTATCTGTTTGTTTAGGCGTAAAGATACCAACACGGTCAGCATTGTAGTTTTGACCGGTAGACATAACTTTAAACTTGTCACCTTTTTTCAAGACGCCATGCTTAATACGTACTAACGAGACAACACCAAGGTAACTATCAAACCATGAATCAATAATCAGCGCTTGAAGTGGTGCATCGATATCACCTTCTGGTGGTGGGATATCCGATACGATGACTTCTAGTACATCTTTAATACCGATACCCGTTTTAGCTGAGCAGCGCACAGCTTCCATAGCATCGATACCAACAATATCTTCGATTTCTGCAGCGACACGCTCAGGATCGGCTTGAGGTAAATCGATTTTATTTAAAATCGGTACCACATCAAGATCCATTTCTAAGGCGGTGTAACAGTTTGCAAGTGTCTGTGCTTCAACGCCTTGACCGGCATCAACTACTAGCAATGCACCTTCACACGCAGCAAGTGAACGGGATACTTCATAAGAGAAGTCAACGTGGCCGGGTGTATCAATGAAGTTCAGCTGATAAGTTTCACCATCATCGGCTTTATAGTCGAGGGTAACACTCTGCGCTTTAATGGTAATGCCGCGCTCACGTTCGATATCCATAGAATCGAGAACTTGAACGTCCATTTCACGGTCTGATAAACCACCACAAAATTGGATAAGGCGATCAGACAATGTTGATTTGCCATGGTCGATATGGGCAATAATTGAGAAGTTTCTAATGTGTTTCATGTGGGTGAAATGGCTACTACTAAAATGGTGGATATAATGAGGTCGAATTGTACCTGATAAAGGGGTTAATACCAATCACAATCAATAACTGGACAAAAAACAATAATAAAATCGCCCTTCATATCTGATAAATAATGCTATCTACCCCCGCGAAAGGCTGATCCCTTGGCCTAAATACGCTGTAATGATGGGCGTCGAGGCTTTTTCAAGCGTTAGCGCTTTGCTTTTACCGGCTTTCCAAGCCATGAAACTGCCTATCGCTGCAAGCATCATTGCGCCATGGTCAGTGTTGATATCCAAAAGACCAGCTAAGCCCTGCCCCATAATAGCGCCTAAAAATAACCCAACTAAAGGAGTGATATAAACCAGCATTGCTGCTTTTAATATCACGGATTCAGGCAGAGCAAGTTTCAGTAAATCACCCGCTTCGCAGGCTTGTTCTGCCATCAGAGAGAATTGCTGCTTTTTAATCGAAAAGGCTTTAGCAACCGTTGAGGTGCCACAATTGTCACTGCTTGAACAATGATTACAAGCACTCTTAAGTTCAATCTCAACGGTGACCCACCCTTTGGGATCGTAAGCGATTACCGTCGCCACCTCCTCCAACATCGATTGCGATAATGCTGGAGGTGATTGAGGTTTTTGCGCTGATGTTGAGTCTACTTGTTGAGTCATAGCGAAAGGCGCCCTGTAGGTTAAGTGCTAGTGATTCTAGCACTTATTTTAACGCTTGTTTTATGGCTAGTTACTTTAATACTCGTTATTTCAAGACCATTTATTTCAAGAATCTTTATTTCAACACTAGGCTTTTAGCAATACGATTAAGCGTATCTGCAGGCACTTTACCCACAGCAACTACTTCAACATTGCCCACTTGCTCAACCACCATTGAAAGGCCGTTGCGGGTAATTAGCTCATCAGGCATTGGACTATCACCCATTCTGGCCACATACACTGAAATGTTAACTAAGCCATCGGTTAAAGCGATATATTCAACTGATTCATCACTGCCAAGTAAGCGGTGATGATCTTTTACTACTAAATGAAACCCTGCAGGTAACCAAGTAAATTGCCAATTCTGTCCTTCAATCCGTTCAGCTGGGTTCATCACAGGCGGCAGTTCTTGCTTTTCAGCTTCGACTAAAATGCTCGCTGGCTCACCAAGCTCTATTAGCTCAATGACCATCATTTGCTCAATAAGCTGTTTGTCTTGGTTAATCATGTCATAACGCAGTGGTAAATGGGTTTCCATGTCCACCCAAACTTGTGACATAAAGCGGTGTTCATCAACCGGAATAATGCGGATCATTTGCCCAGGGCGCCCAGCTATACGGCTTCTTCCACCTAAAACAAATTGATACCCCTGCTCTAAAGAATTGATATTAGATGCAAAAATAGCAGGCCAAAGACCTTGAATACGGGGAGCGCTGATGCTGTATGCCGGTTGGTCATGCTCAATAAATGTTACCGTATCAGCAACTCTGACCGCATTTTTAGGGGGGCCATTGAGGTACTCTAGAAAAGCGACTTCTTTATCATTGACCGTACCATGCAGATAAACCAGTGGTCGTATGTGGTCGGCTTGCAGTTGAATAATAGAAGATTTGAATTGTTTGGTTTGTAATGCTTGGCTCATACTTTCAAGCCAAGCTTTCGCTGATTTTTCTTCTTCGGCAATACTAGGGAAAGCCAATACAGCAAGTACTAACAGGATTAGACGCAAGCTAACTCCGAATTAATGATTAAAATCGTTTAGTTCAATTTCGCTATTGTTGTCCACAACCGCACCTGAATTCAACCTTTGTTGTAGCATATGGTCTTGGATATAAGAATTTATACGGCGACGTTGCTCAATCATATTATCGTTACTGATATTAGATTGATTTTGTACAGCCCCAGTTTGGAGACTAACAGGTGACGCAGTCCCAATTAAAGGACGAGTATTTAACACAGGTAATGGTGAGTCGACACTTGGGTCTTGCTCATAATTTTGCACACCAACAATTGCTACCATAGCCACAGTTGCAGCAATTGCATATTGACCAAACTGTTTGAAAAACGGTACCACATTATCTTTCTTAGTCTCGTTCACGGTTTCAGTATCATGTACTGAAGTTGTTTGAGTCTGAGGTGCAATAATGGCTGGCTCTAATTCTATTGCCGCTGCAATATTAGCAGAAAGATCCAAATCAATTGTCTGTGGTAACTCGCCGCGCATTGCATCGCCTATCATGTGATAGTTTTGCCATTTGCTATGTGAGCCTTCGTCTGCTGACAATTCCGCTAATGTTTTTGCATCAACTTCGCCGTCAACTGCTGATGAAACCCATTCTTGACCTGATTTAAGCATTTTTCACCCATGTCATAAAGACTGTTACTGTTCCAGCAAAGGCTGGAGTTTTTTATCGATTGATTCCCGTGCGCGGAAGATCCTTGATCTCACCGTCCCAACAGGACAATCCATGATATTGGCAATATCCTCGTAACTCATACCATCGAGTTCTCGTAATGATATTGCAATTTTCAATTCTTCTGGCAACGTTTCTAACGTTTCAAAAATCACCCGATTAATTTCATCTGATAACACCAAGCGTTCTGGTGAAGCAAATTCCTTTAATGCATCGCTGCCTTCGTAGTATTCAGCTTCTTCGGCGTCAACACTGTTAGCCGGTGTTTTTCTGCTCTGAGAAACCAAATGATTTTTTGCAGTGTTTACTGCAATGCGGTAAAGCCAAGTATAAAAAGCACTTTCACCCCGAAAGTTGGGTAATGCACGGTAAGCTTTAATAAAGGCTTCTTGTGCAACATCTGCTATGTCCGCTTGGTTTCGTATGTATCTCGAAATTAAGCTCATTACCTTATTTTGGTATTTTTGGACTAGCAAATTGAAGGCGTTTTTATCACCACGCTGAACACGTTCAACTAACTGTTGATCACTTATTTGTCCACTCATCCGAGCCGACTACTCCTAAATCTATAATACTGATTTCTCAGTCGCTCGAATCATATTCACATTAAAGTAGACTCGCATGCTTTGAAAAAGTTCGATATTGAATGAAAAAAAATTAATTTAATTAAAAAATTAGCGATTACCCCATCTAATAGTAATGTCTAAGTACCCAAAAAAGCGTAATTGATTTACCATTGAGGAACATATTAAGTACTCCATGATACCTTATGAAACAAGCAGTTGAACACCAGTCTGATATTTTGGTTATAGGTAGCGGTGCAGCAGGATTAACACTTGCCCTGCATCTAGCTGAAAAGTCTAAAGTTATTTTACTTTCTAAAGGCCCTTTGGCGGAAGGTTCGACTTATTATGCCCAAGGTGGAATCGCATCTGTATTCGATGAATCGGACACTATTGAATCACATGTTAATGACACGCTCATTGCTGGCGCAGGACTTTGTGACAAAGAAGTGGTAACTTACACGGCTGAAAATGCCAAAAAGTCGATGCAATGGTTAATTCAATGCGGTGTTGCATTTGATAAAGAAGAAACTGACGGCGATCAAAGCGCTGCACCTTATCATTTGACTCGTGAAGGTGGTCACAGCCATCGACGTATTTTGCACTCAGCCGATGCAACAGGAAAAGCCGTACAAACAACCTTGCAAGAACGCGCAATCGCGCACCCGAACATTAAGGTCCTTGAACGATATAATGCCATTGACCTAATCACCACTCGCAAATTAAACCGCCCCGGTAATCGTGTAGTGGGTGCTTATATTTGGAACCGCGATGCTGAGCACGTTGAAACGGTAACAGCCAAATTTGTTGCTATCGCGACAGGTGGCTGTTCAAAGGTATATCAATATACTTCTAATCCGGATATTGCTAGTGGTGACGGAATCGCCATGGCTTGGCGAGCAGGTTGCCGTATTGCCAACATGGAGTTTAATCAATTTCATCCAACTTGCTTGTATCATGCTGATGCTAGAAATTATCTGCTCACTGAAGCATTACGTGGTGAGGGCGCATATTTAAAACGACCTGATGGTAGCCGTTTTATGCCTGAATTTGATGAACGCGCGGAACTTGCTCCCCGTGATATTGTGGCAAGGGCAATCGATTATGAAATGAAGCGCTTGGGTGCTGATTGTCTGTATTTAGATATCAGCCATAAACCCGCTGAATTTGTCATCAAACATTTTCCCACGATTTACAGTCGCTGTTTAGAATTTGGTATTGATATCACCACCGATCCCATCCCTGTGGTGCCTGCAGCCCATTACACCTGCGGCGGCGTCATGACAGATTTGCATGGTCAAACTGATATCAATGGCCTATATGCCATTGGTGAAGTAGCCTACACCGGCTTACATGGTGCCAACCGACTGGCCAGTAACTCCTTATTAGAGTGCTTGGTTTTTGCTAGAGCTGCTGCTCAAGATATTGAAAGCTTGCTTGAAAAAGTGCCGACACCCGGGCCTGTGCCACTCTGGGATGAAAGTCAGGTTAGTAACTCAGATGAAGAAGTGGTCATTGCCCATAACTGGCATGAACTGCGTTTATTCATGTGGGATTATGTAGGAATTGTTAGAACCGATAAACGCTTGGAGCGCGCGCTACGCCGCTGCGCATTGTTACAACAAGAAATTCAAGAATATTATAGTAACTTCAGAGTCAGTAACAATTTACTGGAATTGAGAAACTTGGTTCAAGTAGCTGAGTTAATCATTCGCTGCGCCATGGAAAGAAAAGAAAGTCGTGGCCTACACTATAATGCCGATTACCCAGAGCAAGTCGATAATCCAAAGCCAACTATTTTACAACCTGAACGATAGCGTTAAGATTATTAACGCTTTTGATATGCGATTAATTGACGACACAGGTTTCGGTAACTGCTGTCGTCAAGCATGTCGCTCCAGACAATTAATAACTGCCTTTTTCCCCGAGTTGCAACTCCCCGCTCATCTAAAACGTCAAGTTCAATAAACATCACTGCAGCAAATACAGTGACTATTGAACTGCGCCATAATTGAAATTCTTGCCCTTGGGATAACTTACCTTTACTTGCATCAAGTAAAGAAAATTGGCAACGCCAATGCCTTAACGCCAACAGATGAGCGACAAAAAAAGCCAGATACGAGATAAGAATAAAATAGAATGCCAGTTGATAAGCCCAGTGGCGATAATCTGGCCAAAGAATAAAGCTGCTTAAACACACACAGAGCAATACAATATGTGATAAAAATTGATTAAATGAAGCGCTTAAGCTGAAATGCATCAGTTAAGCACCTTCATCTTTTGCAGTAAGCTCATATCGCTATAAACTAGCTTATGGTTGAGGGCGACCACGAACCGTAACTATCATGTCAGCCATAGCAGCATCAGGGCAAACTTCATGCCCCATAAACCAAGCAAATAACTCAGGGTCTTCACAGGCTAATAAATCAATGAAGGTTTGCTTATCTTTATCAGCTAAAGCTTGGTAATGTTGCTCTACAAAAGGTTGAAAAAGAACATCTAACTCAAGCATCCCTCTTCGACAAGCCCAGCGCACTCTTGCTATATTCATTAATTCCAATGTACTTCTCCTAACATCTCTTCGGATACTTTATAGATGTTGCAAACTTCGATGCTCAACATCTTGAACTTGTGGATCAACACCAGCAAACAAATCATTAAAGTCTGTTTCTAACAAGCGTTGAACCGCAGGGTGTTGAATCATCCTCTCAGCAAACATGACATGATACTCTTCTTTAATATCAGTGGTTTCACCCAGTAATACCATGCCTTGGGAGAGTATATCATGACGATAAATAGAGGGAGCAACAAATATACCGCGCTTAAACAAACCAAATGCTTTCATCATAGCTGCATCATCAAACTCACCTAAAATACTCACATTAAGATTTTTTTCAGCAAACCAGCGATGTAACTGTTGCCCAAGGGAAGTACGCTTGCCTGGGATCAGTAATTTCTCTTGCTCAAGACATGCTGGAAAGTCAGCAGAGGGCTTTGATGAAGAGAAAAAGCTAATACCGCACTCGCCTAACTTTTTGGATAAGATTTCAGGGTATTTAAGTGATACGCCAGCACAATCAGATAAAATCATATCTAATTTATGTTCACGTAACCTTGCTATCAGGCTTTCATGGGTTGATTCATAACAGCTCAAATGCATTGAACCGTCACTTGGGATCACTGTCAGTAAAACGCGACTGGCTAAGGCTTTAGACAGGGCATCAGCAATACCCACTTCAAATAACACTGAGTCATCTTTTTGATAAGAGAGTAAATCGATCATTTCGTAGCTTAGACTAAACATCTTATCAGCATAACGAAATACGATTTCACCAAGTTCGGTGGATTCAAGGTTGCGGCCGACACGTTTAAATAGACTGCCATTGAGGCGTTCTTCTAAAGCGCGAATTTGACCAGTGATAGTTTGCGGGGCTAAACATAAAGCGACGGCAGCCTTGGCTACCGTCCCTTTCTTTCTAACCATCCAAAAATAATATAGATGGTTATAATTTAAATGTTGCATTCATATAAGCCAGCTAATGAAAGATGACTTATTTTAGTCTCTGGCAGTTCAACAAGCTATCAATTAATATCGACAACTCATTTAGGTCATTGATGTTTTTATTGGCCGTTTGTTCTTGAATGGCCAAAACAATATCTGCCTTGTCAGGGACTCTTTCTGCACAAAAACTGCGGTTAGCCTCTTGATAGCGTTTACCTGCGCGGTATTTAAGCGCTCGAGACTCATAGCCACTATCAGCGTCTAATCGGCTAGCAGAAGCGTCGTCGTGGTACATCAATGCACCATCAACCACACCATCTAAGTAACTTTTACACTCGCTTGATTCAACATCCTTTTGACAAACATTGAATGACGTTGCTTGGGCAGGAACAACGGCCCCAATAGCAAAGGCTAACATTAGCAGTTTAAGTTTCATTTAATCACTCCAGCTTATTTTGCTTCAGTTTTAGGAAGCACCTTGTTTAACCAGAAATAACCCACTAATGCAGCTAGCATTGAACCGGTTAAAATACCTAATCTTGCAAAATCACCATATTGATCAGGTGCACCATCAAAGGCAAGCGACGAAATAAATACTGACATAGTGAAACCAATACCAGTCATCACTGCCACAGGGATAATTTGACTCCAGCCAATTCCTGGTGGTAATTCAGCTAATTTTAGTTTTACCGCAACATAACTAAACAGTAATACACCTACAGGCTTACCTAATAGTAGGCCTAAGATAATACCGATAGTTACTGGCTCAACTAACGAGGTTACGCTCATACCTGCAAGTGATAAGCCTGCATTGGCAAAGGCGAATACGGGTAGAATGAAGAAGGTGCTCCAAGGGTGTAGGCTATGCTCTAAATGCTCAGATGGTGATGAGCCGTCTTTAGCCCGCAATGGAATACAGAACGCAATAATCACACCTGCTAATGTGGCATGTACGCCAGATTTAAGCACTGCAACCCATAAGATCAGACCAAGTAAACCGTAAGGGATCAGTGAGCTGACACCTTTGCGGTTCAGAGCAACCATTAATACAATTGAAATAGCTGCAACAATCAAGCTTACCATCGATAAATCAGCACTGTAAAATAGTGCGATAATGACGATTACGCCCAAGTCATCGATAATGGCTAATGCAAGTAAAAAGACTTTCAATGCCACCGGAACACGGCTACCAAGTAGCGCCATGATACCGAGTGCAAAGGCAATATCAGTCGCAGCTGGAATTGCCCAGCCCACTTGAGTCACAGGATCTGAGTAGTTGAACGCTAAATAAAATAACGCTGGGAACAACATACCACCAATAGCAGCAAAGGTAGGTAATGATGCTTTTGAAACGCTTGAAAGCGCACCTTCTAGCAGTTCACGTTTAACTTCTAAACCAATTAGTAGGAAGAATAACGCCATAAGACCATCATTAATCCACAACAGTAATGGCTTATCTATATCCAGTGAACCGATACGTACTTGGACTTCTGTATCAAGAAAACCACTGTATAAACCCGCTAATGGCGAATTTGCCATTAACATCGCCAGCACTACAGAGATCATCAAAATGATACCCCCTGCAGATTCTTGACTTAAGAAATTCTTAATTGCACGTTCCATAATTTTCTCCACAAAAAACAATTAATTCGAGTCTAGCGGAATTATTCAAACAATCATAATCGTTAGTTTGGGTCTTATATGTCGGGATTTCCGAGGTATTAAACAAAATAACACGAACAAGATCACATTTAAGTGTATTAACGTGAGCCCAAATTGCCAACATATCGCTTTTTTAAGCTAATCAATTACCAACAAGCTTCTTGAAAAAAATATCAACTGCTGAATAAAAATACAATCAGCTAAATTAATTAATCTTTTATTTACAATACTCTGCAAAATTATTATCACAAGCATTATTAACTAACATTGTCTTTTTAGTCTTAAAAAGCAACTTAGCAATGAGGCTGTTTTGCATACACTGTCTCCATAAGATCATTAAAGGTTAGCTGTTATTTTCATTATCGGGTTTAAAAATCGTCGATACTTTGCGCAGTAGAAGACAATCGCTTTGGTTTAGATGTAAACCAAAGCCATTGGGTGAAATGATGGCTGAAATGTGATTTATACGGAGAAGGGATACTTAATTGCTTCGTGATGTTGGTAACCAATCACTTCAAAGTCATCCATGGTGACCCAAGTTTCCAAGTCACGTAAACTTTTTATATCAGGATTAATATTCAACTGTGGCGATGGGAATGGATCACGGACAAGTTGCTCAGTTTTCATCAATTCAAGTTGATCTTCATAAATGTGCGCATTGATGATCTTGTGATAAGCCAGACCTGGCTTATTTCCAGTGATCTGCGCCATTAGTGCTAAAAAGGTGTACACCTGAATTTGATTAAAGTTAAGCCCCAAAGGCACATCACATGAACGCTGATAGCTTGTTAGGTAAAGGGTATCACCGAGAAGCGAAAAAGTATGAGTATGCATACAAGGTCTTAAGCAGCCCATGTCAAACTCACCAGGATTATAGAAAGTGATAATCTCACCACGATCGTCAACCCCTTTAGATAAGTTATCGACAATTTTAGCAAGCTGATCAACGCTTCCACCACAAGGTTTTTGCCAGCGTCTTCCTTGCACTCCGTATACTCGGCCCATATCATCCTCACCTTTGCGGTGTGGATTGTTTAACCAACTTTGGTTGTCATTGGCGTTCATATCCCAGGTTTTAGTGCCGATGGCGCGAAAATCTGCGGCATTATCGTAACCACGAATGTAGCCAATAAGCTCAGCAATTGCAGCCTTCCAGAAGCTTTTACGAGTCGTAATAATGGGAAATTGATTATTGGCAACATCGTATTGTAAATCTGCATTGATCACCGTTAAACAGCGCTTACCTGTACGTTTATTTTCAATCCAGTGGCCGTTTTCAACGATGTGGTTGCAGAGATCTAAATACTGACGCATTTTATTGTCCTATTATTAAAACGTTTATTATTTGCAGAATATTAATTATCAAAACTCGTGGCTAGTGTAATTTTTTTAAGCAGAAAGCGCGAGCTTTAAACCTATTACCATCAGCAAAACTGCGAATATCTTTTTCAGTATCGGCGTTGGCCAAATACTGGCGGCCTTTACCCCTAAAGGTGCAATAAGCATAGAGGTAATGATGATCCCCACTAATGCGGGAATATAAATATAACCGACTGTCCAAGTGGGTAAGTCAGTGGCATTTAATCCGGCAATAACATAGCCCGCAGTACCCGCTATCGCGATTAAAAAACCTGTTACCGACGCAAAGCCAACCGCTTGACGCATTTGTAAACCGCAATAGCACAAGAAAGGCACCAGCAGTACCCCGCCGCCAATGCCCATTAAGCCGGCAACAACAGCTATTAGCATTGAAACGATAAACATCAGCTTAAAACTTGGCACTTTCGCTACGGCTTTGGGTTTCAATGGAAATGCCATTTGTATTGCCATCACTGTGACAAATATCGAGAAAGCCTGCTGTAATACATTGGCTGCTATTTGTTCTGAGATAAAAGCCGATGCTAACGCACCAACCACAATACCCGGCAACATGGGCTTAAAAAGCTCCCAAGGGATATTACCGTGTCTATGATGGGCAATAGCAGAGCTAAACGAGGTCATAATAATTGAGGCTAACGAGGTGGCAATGGCTACATGGGTGAGTTGGCTGGACTCTATGCCTATCCAGGGCAGTAAATAAATCAGTGCCGGTACAATAATAAGCCCGCCACCTATGCCTAACAAACCAGCAAAAAATCCAACCACTGCGCCTAATAACAAGCAAAGTGAAAAAACTAACAATATATTGTCCAACGTACAGCCCTAACAATGAAAAATGTGTAAATTGACTTAGCCAAGTTGCTTTTATCAACTTGTTTAATTAACTAACTTTGCTTCAATATTTTTATTTCAACTTGCTGATTTTAAATTGCTGATTTGAAATTACTGCAATAAGCGTCACGTTGGCCTGTCATTAGTCTAAAATCGACAGCAAATTACGCTGTTGCAAATATTGATTCAATAATTGCCTGACTTGCTCACCATTAGACAAGCTTAATACCTGGTCTAGTAATCGCTCAAGTTCAGCTTTGTTAATCCGTCTAAGTAGATAGTTTATCCGCGCAATACTGCCTTGGTTCATACTGAGTTTTTCGTAGCCCATAGCCACTAACAATAAGGCGCCCATGGGCTCGCCAGCAAGTTCACCGCAAATACTGGCATCAAGCTGAAAACGGTTACAGTCAGTAATAGTCCATTTTAGCGCCCTTAATACGCCAGGGTGAAAACTATCAAATAATGGACTGACACTGGGGTTATTTCTATCCACCGCAAGCAAATACTGGGTTAAGTCATTACTACCTACAGAAACAAAATCAACTCTTTTAGCCACATCTTCTAATTGGAAAAGCAAAGATGGGACTTCAAGCATTACCCCTATTTTAGGTTTGGGTATTTCTCTTGCGAGCTCTTCAGTCAGCTCTGAATATGCCTGTTCTAGGTAAAGTAATGTTCGATCGATTTCGTCTAAATTACTGACCATAGGCAACAATATCTGCAATTGTGAAGAGTCAGCATTGGCTGTCAACATCGCGCGTAATTGCATTAAAAACAGTTCTGGGTGATCTAAAGATAAGCGGATGCCACGCCAGCCTAAAAAAGGATTATCTTCTGTGATAGGAAAATAAGGCAATGGTTTATCACCGCCCACATCAAGGGTGCGCATCACCACAGGTCTGTCTCGCGCTGCCGATAGTACTTGTTTATAAACTTGAACTTGCTCAAGTTCACTGGGAAAGCGTTGATGCAGCATAAAGGGAATTTCAGTGCGGTACAGTCCAATACCATCAGCGCCTTCTGCCATATCGGTGCTTAAACCACTTAATAAACCGGCATTCAAATAAAGCTGTATTCTTTGACCGTCTAAGGTTTCAGCGGGTAAGGATATTTCAGCAGAAAATTGTCGTTGCTGGGCTTTACTCTCAGAAATTAAGCAAAGATATTCATGAATAATGGCATCAGATGGCGAAATTAATAATTGGCCGCTATTGGCATTTAGCACTAACTTTTTGTTGTCAACATCTGCAGATAAAACCTGATCAACACCAACAATTGCTGGCACACCCAAGGCTCTTGCCAATATTGCTGCGTGGGCATTTACCCCGCCAAGTTCTGTGACTATTCCTGCAAGTTTTCCTCGAGGAAACTCTGCTAATAATGTGGCATCAACCTCTTTCGCCACCAGTATGACCGGTTTATCAGGTGCGAGTTCTAATTTGTCTGGTTCGATTAATTGGCGTAAAACTTTTTGGCCTAATTCACGAATATCACTGGCCCGCTCTTTTAAATACGGGTCTTCCATCGCGATAAACTGCTCAATATAGCGTTTAGACACCCGGCTAACGGCAGATTCGGCTTGCCAACCTAAATTCACTTCCCGTAGATACTCGCCACCAAGACTGGCTTCACCTAACAGTAATTGTAAAGCAGAAAAAATAGAGGCCACATCATCTACATTTTCACGATCAAAACGTTGGGATAAAGTGCTGATAATATCACTACAGCGTTGCATAGCAGCTTTTAGACGCTGAATTTCTGTTGCTAAGTCTGTGGCTTGTTCTTCGGGCTGATCGAGAGAGATAGCACCACCAAGCACAAAGCCATCAGCAATGGCGATACCTTTTGACGCTGAAGTACCTTTGAAGACGACTTGTTGTTGAACATTACTGATCGCAGCTTTGTTTTTCAAATTACGTACCACAACCGCTAGTTGGGCCGCCAAAGTCATCAAAAAGGCTTCTTCATTTTCACTAAACTGTCTCGGCTGCGGTTGCTGCACCACAATGACGCCGACAACCTGTTTTTGAAAGATTATAGGTACTGCCAGAAATGCGCGGTACTCTTCTTCTTCAACTTCAGGAAATAGTTTAAATCTGGGGTGTGATTTTGCATCGGCAAGGTTAACAGCTTCTTCTTTTTCTGCCGCTAAGCCCACTAAGCCTTCAGATAAAGGCATTTTGACACGATTGATGGAATTAGGTGCAAGGCCCTCTGTAGCAGAAAGCACCAATTGTTGCTGTTCAAGAATATAAATAGAACAGCAGTGCGTTTGCATTGCCAACTTGGTTTGGGAAACCAATAATGACAATGCCGTCTCTAAGCTATTAGCACTGGCGACAGACTGTGTAATATCCCTAAGCGTATTTAGCACTGCTTCACATCCTTTTTTGATCAGCTAATTTCTATAACGGCCTCTTTTTCGGCTAGGCTCGCGGCCTTGAAATGCCAATGTAATAGAGGAAAACTCCTTCATAACTTTACGGTAAACATCACGCTTAAAAGAAACGACTTGTCTGACTGGATACCAATAATTCACCCAACGCCAATCATCAAACTCTGGATGACCACAGGAATTCAAATTAATCGTGTCGTCACTGCCTTTCAGTTGTAATAGATACCACTTTTGTTTTTGACCAATACAAACTGGTTTACTTTCTTGCCTAATTAACCTCTTAGGCAAACGATATCTCAGCCATGAACGTGTTGACGTTAAAATTTGCACATTTTCAGGTTTAAGACCGACTTCTTCATACAATTCTCGGTACATGGCTTGTTCTGGGGTTTCACCATCATCTACACCGCCTTGAGGAAATTGCCATGAATGTTGTCCAAACCGTCTGGCCCACATTACTTGACCATATTTGTTACAGATAATAATGCCCACATTTGCGCGAAAGCCGTCGCTATCAATCACATGGACTCCAATTTCACTACAAATTAATGACTAGATTGTTTCATAAAGCTCGCCTACGGGCAAACGACTATTTCAATAGAACACTTGGATAAAATAAGCCCTTAGCAACTTTTATCAACAGATGATGACCTTAGTTATCATTATTATCCACAAAATCTGTGGATATCTCTGTTTGAAACTCTAAAATAACTCTAAACAGGCCAAATTACAGTGACAGCCACTGTCGTTAACAAAACCAAATCAACAGCAAAAAAACGAACCAATACAACAGCTTGACCTTTTACATCGTTGTTAACTTATAATTAAATCACACAAGAGGTCACTTTTTAAACAGTAAAGGTAATTATTAATTGTGGCCATACAGGCCAAATAAGTTATACACAAAAAACAACATATTTATTTTATAAATATCAAAATAAAGCTATTTTTCACCATTGACTGTCAAAAAAATATCCGCTAAGCATAAACAAATTAAAGTTATTCATTCATTCTGTGGATAAGTGTGTGTGAAATAGTGGAGCAAAAGGAGTGTAACTTTATAAAATGGTCAAACAAACTCACCAACATTCATAAAAGTCGTTAATAAACAGAGCGATATATTACTGCAAAACCTTGGATAACTTTAACCCGCCAAGACGCTCAAAAAACAACCAGTAGTTGTCATTTTAAAATAATCGATAAAACAGTACACTTTAATACACGCGAACTTTTAAAAGTAAGACATTGCTCCATGATGAATACCCCACCAAACTCAATCGATGAATTGATGCAAAGAGCCAATGACATGGCTGGTGTCAGTTTAGGTGACATAGCAAAAGAGCATGGCGTAAACGTGCCAGAAAACTTAAGAAGAGACAAAGGCTGGGTAGGACAACTGATTGAAATGGAGCTAGGGGCAACGGCAGGCTCAAAACCACAGCAAGACTTTCTTCATTTGGGGATTGAGTTAAAAACCATTCCAATTGATAAACAGGGTAAACCAATAGAAACAACCTATGTCACCGTTGCCCCACTGACCAATATTCAAGGGCTAACTTGGGAAGACAGTGTGGTTTATCATAAATTACAACACGTGCTGTGGATCCCCATTCAGGGTGAAAGAAGTATCCCTGTCGCTGAGCGAAAAATAGGCTCACCAGTATTATGGCAACCCAATCAACAACAATATGTCCAGTTAAAGCAAGACTGGGAAGAGATAATGGAATTAATCGCCATAGGAAAAGTAGAGCAAATCACCGCTCGTCATGGTGAAGTATTACAACTAAGACCAAAGGCAGCCAATAGCCAAGCATTAACTGAGTCAATTGCCGAAGACGGTCTGATTAAGCTCTCTAATCCCCGAGGTTTCTATTTAAAGATCAACTTTACCCACCAAATACTAACAAATGCATTTAGTTAGCGTTACAAACTGTAAATATAAAGGCTTTTTATTAAAACTATTGTAAATACCACTATGACAAGTATGGGAATTTTCTATAAACTAGCCTGTCTTAAAATATCAACGGACTCGATATAATCCTGTGAAAGTACGTCGTCAGACAAGAAAGCTATTATTTGCGATTTTAGCATGGTGTATTGCCATGAGCGCATTTGTCTTTTTCCGATATTCACAAACTCCTGATTTACCTCAATGGGCCATCGGAAAAATAGACTTAGCAACGCTAGCTATTTTTATGGGCTTCGTATTCGGCTGCCTGCATTGGATGTCTAACCTTATTGCCGATTTTAGCGCCATCAGCCGCCTGCCCTATATTTTTTCAGTCATATTTAAAGGCCTATTTTTACTACTCGGTGCCATGACGCTGGCTTATGTCACCCAATTTTTAAACATGTGGGCCATAGAAAACCATTTAGTATCACTAAGGCAAATGCTTACTGCGCATATTTTATACAGCCCAGCATTTCAGGCCTTAGTGATTTATCTCGCCGTGGTACGCGTCGGCTTAGCCTTTATTGAACAAATGGCGCTACTTGTAGGCCCAAGAGTGTTACTTAACATAGGTTTAGGTAAATACCACCAGCCACGTTATGAACACCGACTATTTTTATTTGTGGATATGGTGTCATCTACCGCTCATGCAGAAACATTAGGTGATTACCGTTTCAGTCGTCTAATCCAAGATAGTTTTAGCATGCTGGCAGATACAGTAACCAATAATGAAGCTGAAATTTACCGTTATATGGGTGATGCCGTATTAATTCATTGGCCGTTAGATGAAGGTGTTAAAGAAGATCGCTGTATGAATATCTATTATGAATTCAGCCAACAGTTAAACTGGCATCGCGCTTACTTTGAAGAACATTATGGTTTTGTACCCAAATTTAAAGCTGCTGCCCATTGTGGTCAGGTTGTCGCTGCCGTAGTTGGCGTTCATAAGCAAGAAATTAGCTACTTTAGCGATGTACTCAATACCCTCGCAAGGCTTCAAGATCAGTGTAACCCTTTAGGTCAGAGAATGTTGATCTCCGGTGAAGTCGCCCACCGTTTAGAACGTCAAACCAGCCAATACGATTTAACTGATTTAGGTGCAATGATGCTAAAAGGTAAAAAACACGAAATTGAAGTATTTGGTGTAGCTCCGAAAATAACCCCTTAATGAAACAACACCAAACAAGATAAACCGTTGCCAGCTTGATTACTGCTTTTGCAATAAGCCTTCTAGCATCAAGCCTAAGGTTCTAAAGGTTGAAATACGACTAGTGGTTTGTCGCCAAACCAATCCAATATCACGATATGGCGCTTCACCAGGCGGTGTCATAATCTGAAGTTCAGTGTCATTCAAAATACCAGCATCAATGGCCATTTGCGGTAAAAAGGTCGTTCCTAACTTACTATCCACCATTTGCACCAGAGTATGTAAACTCGTGGCGGCAAAGGGGTTAATCTTAGCACTATTGCCTAATTGGCAAGCCGTAATCGCATGGCCAGTAATACAATGCTCACTTTGCAGTAAGAAAATACTTTCATCGGGCATTTGTTGATAATCAATAGGCACATGGATCCCATTAGATAGTTCCTGATGAACCACCATTTTGAACGGGTCAATGCCCACTTTCATACTATGAAAACCTGTAGTATCCACAGGCAAAGCTAAAATAAGTAAATCCAGCTCACCTTTTCCCAGTGATGCTAACAAACTTTCTGTGGTGTCTTCCCTTAGCAATAAACTCAATTGGGGATAATCAGCTTGGCACTGTTTTACCACTCGACTCAATAAAAAAGGCGCTATGGTCGGAATACAACCTAAGCGGATTTCACCTGTCATTGGTTCACCTTGGTTTTTGACTAATTCGACAAGATCATCAACATCCGTCAATAATTTTCTCGCTCTATCAACCACCTCTTCACCAATGGCTGTGAACATAAATGATTTATGATCACGCTCGATAAGCTGATATCCCAATTGCTCTTCAAGGTTTTGAATCCCACTTGAAAGAGTCGA
Source organism: Shewanella sp. 10N.286.52.C2 (assembly GCF_002874545.1). Lineage (NCBI taxonomy): Bacteria > Pseudomonadati > Pseudomonadota > Gammaproteobacteria > Alteromonadales > Shewanellaceae > Shewanella > Shewanella sp. 10N.286.52.C2. The sequence continues at coordinate 44,189 of NZ_MCTV01000006.1, read as the reverse complement.
CTGACTAACAAAGCAAGACTTTGCCGCTCGGTTAAAGTTTTGCTCTTGATGCAAATTCACTAAATAAAATAGATTTTTAAGGCTTGGCAGGTTTTTCATTTAATCGATTACCATAAGATGATGTCATTCAAATAATGAATTAACTAAACATAAATAACAATAAATTAAGCTGGATCTAGTCCTCATAATCAGCAAATTTAATGCTGTTACTTTTTTAAAGGCAAAAAAAAGCCCCTTGCGGGGCTTTTAAAAGTCAAAAGCAATTAAGCTTTTGCTTCTAAAAATTCTTTTAATTGCTGTAGATCTGAACCTGCATGCTCAACGATTTGACCTAACCATTTATCATGCTCAGTATCCCAAGCTGGCTCTTCGCCATGTTGAACAAGCTGTGCAAATTGCTGAATACGCTTTAATCCAACAGAACCTGCAGCACCTTTAAATTTATGCGCTTCAGCACAAAGGGTATCTTTGTCATTCGCTTCATTCGCTTTAATGAGGCTTCCTAAATATTCAGGCATTAGCTGCTCAAATAACACGACACTTTTTAATAAAGTTCCAGCACCAATAGCACTACAATATTGCTCTAACGTATTGAGATCCAATACAGACTCTAACTCAACTGTGGCCATCTCGGCACCTCTTAATCAATTCATAACTTTAAAATTGAATTTATAATACTCGCTAAAATCCCCTATGCAACTAAACAAGGCTTTTCAAGTCTAATTTCTGGCAAATGAGCACAGTATTTTAACAAGCTGTTAAAAAAACTTTATAAAGTAAGTGAATAAACTTTCATAAATTGCAGTTAAAGATTGAGTTTTAGTTTTTTTGGGCTGACAAATAGTGCCCTTGTCCACCGTTAGCCGCTAAATTTTGCACGATAGCCACTAAGCCTTCCCATCGATAACCGCACCAATCAGGCGCCAGTAATAGCGGTTTTTTAGCATAAGCTGTGACTCTGTGAAAAATAATATCTTTAGGTGTATGACGAATAAGCTCACTGGCATAGTTGGCGTAGTCTTCTTTTGTGAGTAATGCCATCCCTTTATGACGCCATGCCTTAGCCATTACACTCCCTTCTACTATATGTAATGGATGCAGTTTAATGCCATCAACTCCGGTTTCAATGACACTGTTCAAACTGCGCAAGTAATCACTATAGTCTTCACCGGGCAAGCCAAGGATCAAATGAGCACAGACTTTAATGCCACGTTTTCGAGCGCGCTGCACTGTATCTTGATAACAAGCAAAGTCATGACCACGGTTAATGCGCTTTAAGGTGTCATTGTTTGAAGTTTGTAAGCCAAGCTCAAGCCAAACTTCAGTCCCCTTATCTTGATAACTGACTAACAAATCTAAAATATCATCTGGTACACAATCCGGGCGGGTACCAATATGTAAGCCAACAATATCTGAATCTTTAATGGCCTCATCATACTTCGTCTTTAGCACCTGATACTCATCATAGGTACTCGTATAAGCCTGAAAATAAGCAATATATTTGGCACTATCATTTAGCGAGCGCTGCTTACCTTGCTTTAATTGCTCAGAGATACTGGCTTCAGTGCCTTGCTCATAACTAAATGACGACACATTACAGAAAGTGCAGCCGCCTTTACCTAAGGTTCCATCTCGATTTGGGCAAGTGAACTTAGCATCAATTGTCAGCTTTTTAATTCTGCCGCCATATTGCTGCTTACATACTGCACCGAAGGTATTTACAAAATCATCTAAACCCACAATTGCTCCTGACGGCAAAAAGTGGCAGACAATACAGGCTCTGACAGATAAAAACTTAGTGCCACATCAAAAAAACAGTAAATAATCGATTAATTTATATTCACACAGTGACAAAGGGCACATTTTTGAACTTGGCAGTTACAACTCTTAGTCAAATTAATTGAATAAATAATCATTTAAGGCAATTTACCTGTTCAAACTGTACTTGAAAATAAATTCACTATCCATAAATCAATATCAATCAACACCAAATGTTAACCAAAAGTAAAAGTGACAATTTTGTAATTTTAAAATTCTTTTTATTCATAAGGTTATACGAACAAAAAAACATCTTACGTTAACGTAAGGTAGCTTTTTTATAACATTTGTAATAACAGTAACAATTCATTTTGTTGAGTAATTTAAGTTTGACCTTTATCCATTATCAAGCTAATTTGGGTGGTTCGGGTGCATATCTATGAGAACTTCTCCGCATTATCCGAGTCGTATTAAGTTAGGTTTAGGGAGTTTTTGTATGAGCTTATATCATCCCAGTTTTGAGCGGGACAATTGTGGATTTGGTTTAATAGCCCAAATGGATGGCGATGCTAGCCATCGTATTGTCCGTACTGCTATTCACGGTTTGGATAGAATGAAACACCGTGGCGGGATAGCATCAGACGGTCGCACAGGTGATGGCTGTGGACTATTAATGTCGATGCCGAAAGACTTTTTTGCAGCCATTGCAACTGAAAATGATTGGCACCTTAGCCGCAAGTTTGCAGTGGGCATGCTATTTCTCAGCCAAGATCCAGTCAAAGCTGAAACCGCAAAAGCCATTTTAGAAAAAGAACTCCAGCGTGAAACCTTAAGTGTTGCCGGTTGGAGAAAGGTGCCTGTAAACCCTGATGTACTGGGTGAGATTGGCCGCAAAAGCCTGCCACAAATTTACCAAGTGTTAATTAATGCCCCTGTGGGCTGGCGTGAAAAAGATTTAGAACGTCGGCTTTATATGGCCAGACGCCGTCTTGAACAGCAAATCATCGATGATAGCGACTTCTATGTTGCCAGCTTATCGGGTGAGGTTATTGTCTATAAAGGCTTAATGATGCCTGCAGACTTGCCAGCATTTTATTCTGACTTAGCCGATATTCGTCTCAAAAGCACCATTTGCTTATTCCATCAGCGCTTTTCAACTAACACCTCGCCGAAGTGGCCATTAGCGCAGCCATTTAGATTTTTAGCACATAATGGTGAAATCAATACCATTACCGGTAACCGCCAATGGGCCAGAGCCCGTGCTTATAAATTTAATTCACCGCTATTGCCTGATTTACAACAAGCCGCGCCTTTTGTTAATGAAACTGGCTCTGATTCATCATCATTGGATAATATGCTGGAAATGCTATTAGCCGGTGGCATGGATTTATACCGTGCTATGCGCTTACTTATACCACCAGCCTGGCAAAGTAATCCTGAAATGGATGATGAGTTGAAAGCATTTTATGATTTCAACTCGATGCATATGGAGCCGTGGGACGGCCCTGCTGGCATCGTAATGAGCAATGGCCGCCATGCTGCCTGCGCCGTAGACCGTAACGGCCTACGCCCTTCTCGCTACGTTATAACCAAGGATCGCATCCTAACACTGGCATCAGAAGTGGGTATTTGGGATTATTCTGCCGATGAAGTGGTAGAAAAAGGCCGTGTTGGCCCTGGCGAATTATTAGTACTCGATACCATGAATGGCCGTTTGTATTCGTCATTTGAAATCGATAATGACTTAAAACGTCGCCACCCATACAAAGAATGGATGGCTAAAAATAGCCGCACCTTAAAACCTGCGACCAAAATTGATGCCGCTCAACAAGGCGCCAGTAATTTTAGTGCTGATGTGTTACTTCAGTATCAAAAGCAATTTGGTTACAGCCGTGAAGAGTTAGAGCAAGTTATTTGGGTGCTAGCAAGTAAAGGTGAAGAAGCTACTGGCTCAATGGGTGATGATACTCCAATGGCGGTATTGTCGAAAAAATCTCGCTCACTGTATGACTATTTCCGTCAAAAGTTTGCACAAGTCACCAACCCGCCTATTGATCCATTACGTGAAAAACATGTGATGTCGTTAACCACCTGTATTGGGCGCGAGCAAAACTTATTTTGCGAAACAACCGGCGTGGCTTATCGAGTGATGTTTGAATCACCCGTTTTACTTTTTAGTGATTTTAATCAGTTACTTGGTCTTGATAGCAGTTACTACCGTGCGAATACTATTGATTTAAACTATGATGCCCACGAAAACTTAAAGCAAGCTATCGAGCGCATTACCGATGAAGCTGAGCGTTTAGCAAGAAGTGGCACAACCTTACTAATCCTGTCAGACAGAGCCGCCGCTAAAAATGTTCAAGTGATCCCTGCCGCTATGGCTGTGGGCGCGGTGCAGCAACGCCTTGTTGATCAAAGCTTACGTTGTGACACCAACATTATTGTTGAAACTGCATCAGCGCGCGACCCACATCACTTTGCCGTGCTATTAGGTTTTGGCGCGACAGCGATTTACCCTTATCTGGCTTATGAGTCTATTTCAGCCATGGCAAAGAAACATCAAGTAGAAGATGACAGTATCTTGATGTTGAACTTCCGCCAAGGTATTGAAAAAGGCCTGCGTAAAATCATGTCGAAAATGGGGATCAGTACTGTAGGCTCTTACCGTTGTAGCCAGCAATTTGAAGCCATTGGTTTATCTTCAGATGTAATTGAATTGTGCTTTAAAGGCGTGATTAGCCGTATTGAAGGTGCAAGCTTTGAACATTTAGCTACCGATCAAAAAGTGCTTCATACCGCAGCGTTTCGCGCTCACATACCACTGCCACAAGGCGGTTTATTAAAGTATGTTGAAGGCGGCGAGTATCATAGTTTCAACCCCGATGTCGTCAATACGTTACAGCAAAGTCTTAAAGATCAGGATTACCCGAAATATAAGAAATTTGCAGCGTTAGTCGATGACCGCCCTATTGCGACCTTACGTGACTTAATTGGCATTAAAGGCACAAATGCGGCCATTGACGAGTCAAATGTTGAAGCTGCCGGAAACTTATTCCCACGCTTTGATAGCGCTGCAATGAGTATCGGCGCATTAAGTCCGGAAGCCCATGAAGCCTTAGCCGTTGCTATGAACCGCATTGGTGGCCGTTCAAATTCTGGTGAAGGTGGTGAAGACCCAAGTCGTTTCAATAGCGAACGTAACTCAGCGATTAAGCAAATTGCCTCTGGCCGTTTTGGCGTTACAGCCCACTACCTTGTTAATGCTGATGTATTGCAAATTAAAGTCGCTCAAGGGGCAAAACCCGGTGAAGGTGGTCAGTTACCTGGCCATAAAGTGAGTGTTGAAATCGCTGGTCTTCGTCATGCGCGCCCTGGGGTTACCTTAATTTCGCCACCGCCGCATCATGACATTTATTCTATCGAAGATTTAGCCCAGCTGATTTTCGATTTAAAGCAAATCAACCCTAAAGCTTTAGTGTCAGTGAAACTGGTATCTGAGCCGGGCGTTGGCACCATCGCAACGGGTGTTGCGAAAGCTTACGCCGATATGATCACCATATCAGGTTACGATGGCGGTACTGGTGCCAGTCCAATTACGTCAGTTAAATATGCTGGCTCACCATGGGAGCTTGGCCTTGCGGAAGTGCATCAATCACTGGTTGAGAATGGTTTGCGTCATAAAATTCGCTTACAGGTCGATGGCGGCTTAAAAACCGGTCAAGACATCATTAAAGCCGCGTTGTTAGGTGCAGAAAGCTTTGGCTTTGGTACCGTACCTATGATTGCTTTAGGTTGTAAATACCTGCGTATTTGTCATCTAAACAACTGCGCAACCGGTGTTGCAACCCAAGATAAAAACTTACGTGACAAGCATTATCATGGCTTGCCAGAGCGAGTAATTACTTACTTTGAGTTTGTCGCTCAAGAAGTCCGTGAATGGATGGCAAAATTAGGCGTTGCTAAATTTGAAGATTTAGTCGGCCGTACTGATTGGTTATATGCCCTTGAAGGCCAAACAGCCAAGCAGTTAGGACTCGATTTAGCGCCAATTTTATATCAGCCAAAAGTCGCTGACGGAAGTGCTATAACTTGGAAAGAGTTAAACCCGCCTTCTGATAAAGGTGAGTTAAATCTACAAATTGTTTCAGACACAGCCCAAGCGGTATTAGCCGGTGAGGCGTTAACCAAGCAATATGCCATTAACAATACCGACCGCTCAATCGGCGCGACATTATCAGGTTTTATTGCCACCAACATTGGTAAAGAAGGCACTAAATCACCTATCACACTGCAATTTAACGGCAGTGCAGGTCAAAGCTTTGGGGTATGGAATAGCCCGGGGTTAGATTTAGAGCTAATTGGTGATGCTAATGACTATGTCGGTAAAGGCATGTCTGGCGGTAAGATTATTATCCATCCTCCTGTTGGCAGCCCATTCCAAAGTGAGCGCAGTGCCATTATGGGTAATACCTGTCTATATGGTGCAACTGGCGGCCGAGTTTATGCTGCAGGTCAAGCTGGCGAGCGTTTTGGGGTGCGTAACTCTGGCGCCGTAGCTGTGGTTGAAGGTGTGGGTGACAACGGTTGTGAGTACATGACTGGCGGCATCGTAGTTGTTCTTGGTAAAACAGGGGTTAACTTCGGCGCAGGTATGACGGGGGGTTTTGCTTATATCTTTGATCGCTTTAATCACTTTAGTCGCCGAGTTAATACTGAGCTTGTTGATACCCAAAAACTAGAATCAACAATACAGCAGCAACACCTTAAAGGCTTGATTGAAGAGCATGCAAGCGCCACTGGCAGTGAGCATGCCAAAATGATCTTAAGTGATTTTGAGAACTGGTTAGATTGTTTTGTATTAGTGAAGCCGAAGAACATTGCCGTTGCTGACTTGCTCAAAATTGAGCAAAAAAGCCCGGAACTTGCAGTAAAGGCGGGGTAAATTAAGATGAGTAATGATTTTCAATTTATAGAAGTCGATCGTAAAGATCCAACTAAACACGCCGCTTCGAAACGTTCAACTCAATTTATTGAGATTTATCAGCCGTTTTCTCAGCCTCAAGTGGCTGAGCAGGCAGACCGTTGTTTAGATTGTGGTAATCCTTATTGCGAGTGGAAGTGTCCACTGCATAACTACATTCCTAATTGGCTAAAACTGGCCGAACAAGGTCGTATTCTAGAAGCGGCAGATTTGGTTCATGAAACCAATACCTTGCCAGAAATATGTGGCAGAGTGTGCCCTCAAGATCGTCTATGTGAAGGGGCTTGCACCCTCAATGATGATTTCGGCGCAGTCACCATTGGTAATGTTGAAAAATACATTACCGATACTGCAATCAGCCAGGGATGGCGACCCGATATGACAAAAGTGAAGCCACGCAAAGAGCGCGTGGCAATTATTGGTGCAGGGCCAGCGGGCCTTGGTTGTGCTGATATCTTAAGTCGTAACGGTGTTAAAGCTGTGGTATATGATAAATACCCACAGATTGGTGGTTTGCTGACTTATGGCATTCCATCTTTCAAGCTTGATAAAGAGGTTATGGCCACCCGACGTAGTGTACTTGAAGGTATGGGCATTGAATTTAAAATGGGCGTTACCGTTGGTAAAGACATTCCCTTTCAAAGCCTGCTAGATGGTTATGATGCTGTGTTCCTCGGCATGGGTACCTACACAGCAATGAAAGCTCGCCTACCCGGTGAAGACAGTCAAGGTGTCATTCAAGCACTGCCTTACTTGATTGGTAATACTCATCATTTAATGGGCACTGAATGCTCTGAAAACCCATATTTAAGCCTTGAAGGTAAAAACGTGGTGGTATTAGGCGGTGGTGATACAGCTATGGATTGTGTCCGCACTGCTGTGCGCCAAGGGGCTAAAAGCGTCACTTGTGCTTATCGTCGTGATGAAGCAAACATGCCAGGCTCTCGCCGTGAAGTGCAAAATGCCCGCGAAGAAGGCGTCAACTTCTTATTTAACCGTCAACCGGTGGCAATCAAAGAGCAAGATGGCATAGTCACAGGCATTGAGAGTGTAGAAACTCAAATGGGCGAAGCCGATGAATCTGGTCGTCAAAAAGCTGAAGTCATTGCCGGTAGTGAGCAAACCCTTGAAGCTGATGCCATTATCATTGCCTTTGGTTTCCAAGCCAGCCCTGCAGCTTGGTTTAGCGACTTTGGCATTGAAACCAATGAATGGGGTTTAGTAAAAGCCAGTAAGTTTGACGATAACCCTTTCCAAACAACCAACCCGAAAGTGTTTGCCGGTGGTGATATGGTACGTGGTTCAGACTTAGTCGTTACCGCTATTGCTGAAGGCCGCGATGCAGCTCAAGGGATTTTAAACGCTTTTGAAGACGCATAACTCACTTTTGCAGCCACTGACAAGCCGCGGTCAATAACACTGCTTGGGCTGATTAATAACAAAAACTTGTGATAGCAAAACTCTTAAAGCGCATCTTTTGATGCGCTTTTTTATTTGCTGAAATTGCTACTACAGTGCTCATTCCCTGTTTGCTTTTGTGCTATATTAGCCGCCATTATTTAAATGAACTGTTTGAGACGCTAATTATGAAAATCGCTATTATCGGTGCAATGGAACCTGAAGTTGCTCACCTAATTGAATCAATGACCAATCCAGTACACTCAACTGTAGCGGGAATCGAATTCGTTGAAGGACAACTTTCAGGTAAAGATGTTGTCGTCACCCGTTCAGGCATTGGTAAAGTCGCTGCCAGCGTTGCAACCACTTTAGTTATTAACAACTTTAAGGTTGACGCTGTGATTAACACTGGCTCTGCAGGTGGATTTGTTGACAGTTTAAATATTGGCGATATTGTTATTTCATCTGAAGTACGTCATCACGATGTTGATGTAACCGCCTTTGGTTATGAAATTGGTCAAATGGCATCGCAGCCTGCTGCTTTCATCCCTGATGAAAAGTTAGTCACTGCCGCAAAAGCGGCTATTTCATCATTAGGTGAAGCTAAGGTGATTGAAGGTTTAATCGCCACAGGTGATAGCTTTATTTGCGATCCTGAACGCACAAAAGTGATGCTGGCTAACTTCCCAACTATGGCGGCATGTGAAATGGAAGCCGCTGCGATTGCGCAAGTTTGTCATCAATTTAAGGTGCCGTTTGTTGTCATCCGCTCATTATCAGATAATGCTAACAACGACTCGCCTGTTGATTTTGATTCCTACATTGTAAAAGCAGGTCATTACTCAGCACTAATGGTCATTGCATTACTAAAAAACCTATAAAGAAGCCCAAGGTAATTTAATTTAGCCGTTATTGGCAGCAAAATGATGTCGTTCTGCCAATAGGGTTAACACTGTGGATGTGGACTAATAAGGTGCTATGACATTGTTTGATAGTTCTTTTTACCAACAGCTCATTACGGTTGATGGTAGTTTTCTAGCCAACTGTCTGGTGCTTTTTATGGCGTTGCTCATTTCTAGAGTGGCGCCAATACCTAGACATTTGCAGCCAATTGTTTTTTTTCAGCTACTGGCTAATAAATTAAGCGCGAAAGTTAACCATCCACAGCGTTCTTCTCAACAGCAAGTTACCGCCGGCCTACTCGCAACACTGTTACTGATTTTACCACTGTGGTTTAGCGTCTACTTTATCTTGTCGCTGGCAGTGTACCCTTGGTTTTTTGACTTTTTATTAGTGTATTTTTGCATCAGTGACGCAGGCTTTAGACCCGTCGCGAATGACGTTGTAAACTCCCTAAAGCTTAATGATAAACAACGAGCCAAAAAGTTACTGAGCCCATGGCTAATTCAGCAAACCGATAGTTTGTCAGAAGTCGGTATTTGTAAAGCCACCATTGAAAGGCTATTAATCAGCCCAAGTTATGGCACTGTCGCCACCATCTTATTTTTTGCCATTGGCGGTGCCCCCTTGGTGTTATTTATCCATTTGCTACGTCAATTAGAACATTGCTGGCCTAATTACGTGCCGCAATACCGCTACTTCAGCGCCCCTATTTATGCCCTCAACCAAATCATTTTTGCTCTCCCCAGTTTACTGTGGAATCTGACTTTAATTTTGCAAGGCAAATTAAAAAACGTATCAGCATTAGTTAAACAGCCAGCTCATACAGCTGGAGTGTTCGGTTACTCAAGCTTATACATTGGCAGTAAAGTGTTGGAAGTGGAGTTAGGCGGGCCGCAAAAATTTATCTTAAAACACCAATTGCAACGAGTTGAATTAAGCAAGATAAACCCATCAAGAATGCCGCTTACTCAAGATATCCGCAACGCGATCAGCTTGACATCATGGGCAATCAGCTTTTGGATTTGTTTTACCATTGCCATTCCGATTTTATGGACCGCATTAAGGTGGTTTCAAGCGATGTAACTTTATTATAAAAAGGTTATTATACCCAGCTTAGTCATTTTTTGTTGTTTGATGTAGAGGCGACTCCTTTTGTTAGATAATCTGCAAATATCTTTAACGACCCCAGGTTTGTTATTCCCAGCTATTTCATTATTGCTGTTAGCTTACACTAACCGTTTTTTCGCATTAGCAGCTTTAATCAGAAACTTAAGCTCCTCAGGTAAGCCAATTAATAGCGAACAAATTAAAAACCTTCGTCAGCGCATTAAGATTATTAGACGCATGCAAGAAGCAGGCGTCATCAGTTTTGCCATCTGTGTCATTAGCATGATTTTTATTTATTTGGGGCTGTTTGATATCGGCTCAATGGTATTTGGGGTGAGTTTATTATTTTTACTTTATTCACTGATTTTATCTGTAGTTGAAATCCGTATTTCGGTCGATGCACTCAATATCCACTTAAAAGAGCTTAGCAATGATTGAGTGGATTTACTTTTTTGACTTGTGTGGCACCGCGGTCTTTGCCTTATCAGGCGCATTAGCCGCAGGTAAGCATAAAATGGACCCCTTTGGGGTAATTGTTTTGGCCTCAGTGACCGCCATTGGTGGCGGCAGTATTCGTGATGCGCTTATTGGCTCAACACCGGTGTTTTGGATCAGTAACCCCAGTTATGTGGTGGTCATTTTGGCAACCGTGATTGCCTGTTTCATTTTAGTTCGTAAACCTCATAAATTACCTAAGTTAACCCTCCCCATAGCCGATGCCTTTGGCTTGGCTCTGTTTACCGTGATTGGTGCAGAAAAAGCATTGCAACTAGGGTTATCTGGCATGTCTGCGGTGATCTTAGGTTTAATCACCGGTGTCGGTGGTGGTATTATCCGAGACTTATTATGCCAGCAAGTGCCTATGGTACTGCGCACCGAAATATATGCCACAGCCTCTATTGTTGGCGGTATCTGTTATACCTTGAGTATTGCAGTTGGCATGGATAGCACTTACGCGCTGTTTTTGGCCATGTTTAGCACCTTGATTATTCGCTTAAGTGCAATTCGCTGGCATTTATCATTACCTGCATTCGATTTAAAAACTAAGGGCCATTAGATGCGACTCATTTTATTAGTATGCTGTTTATTGAGTAGTATTTGGAGCACTTCAAGCCTGGCTAATAGCGGCGAAATGCCAAAACAGCAGCAGCTTGCAGTGCAATACATGCAAGCATTAACCAGCCATGATTACCGCACTTTAAAGAAGTTTTATAATCGTGAAAGCATCTTTTTTGATAAAACCGCCAATGTAAAATACACCGGCGGTCGTCATATTATCGAGTTTTTCCAGCGCGCCCATGATGGCGTTCTTGAGTATAAATTGAATATTGAGCACATGTTTAATACTGGCTCTTTAGTGGTACTCATTGGTAACTATCACCTTAGAGGCCCAGGTGATCAATTTGGCAAACCCGGCAAGATTATTGAAATCGCCGTGCCTGGTGTTACCACCTTAAAGTTCGATATGAAAACCGAGCGGGTGACAGAACAAGTTGACTTAATGGACTATCAAACCATGTCCGATCAACTTGAGTCACAATAAAGTTAACTCGCGCTAAAAACCTGTGTAGATTGCCATTATTTGGTAAATTTTACCCATAAAAAAACGGCTCATTGAGCCGTTTTTTGCTTTTAGGGATTAAGCCCCATCAGAATTTATTGTCTGCCTATACAAGCGAAACTTTAGCAAACTTGCGCTTACCTACTTGGAATACCGCGGTCATACCCGCAGTAAATACCTGACGAGTATCAGTGAGCTTTTCGCCATCCATTTTAACCGCGCCTTGCTTGATCATGCGCATGCCATCAGATGTTGAAGCAACCAGTGCCGCACTCTTAAGTAAGTTAGCAATCGCTAAGCCTTCGCCAGCTTCAAGCTCAACTTCTTCGATATCATCAGGAATAGCGCCCTTCTGGAAACGATCAATAAAGGCTTGATGTGCTGAGTCTGCTTGAGCTTGATCATGAAAACGAGCGATGATTTCTTTTGCTAAGGCAATTTTGATATCACGTGGGTTCTGACCGTTTTCAACATCTTGCTTAAATTGTGCAATTTCAGCCAATGGGCGGAATGACAACAATTCAAAGTAGCTCCACATTAGGTCATCTGAGATTGACATAATTTTGCCAAACATCTCATTTGCAGGCTCGCTAACGCCAATGTAGTTATGTGCAGATTTAGACATTTTCTTCACGCCGTCTAAACCCACTAATAAAGGCATCATAATAACGGTTTGTGGCTTTTGCCCTTCTGCTTTTTGTAGCTCACGGCCCATTAATAGATTGAACTTTTGATCGGTTCCGCCTAATTCAACGTCAGCTTTTAATGCAACTGAATCGTAGCCTTGCAGTAATGGATACATAAACTCGTGAATAGCAATTGACTGTCCACCAGCATAACGCTTTTTAAAGTCATCACGTTCCATCATGCGTGCAACGGTTTGTTGTGATGCTAAACGGATCATACCAGCAGCGCCCAGTGACTCTAACCACGATGAGTTAAACTCAATGCGGGTTTTTGCCGGGTCAAGAATTTTAAATACCTGCTCTTTGTATGTTTCAGCATTGGCCAGTACATCTTCACGAGTTAATGGCGGGCGCGTGGTGTTTTTACCACTAGGATCACCAACCATACCGGTAAAGTCACCAATAAGGAAAATCACCTCATGACCTAACTCTTGGAAGGTACGTAGCTTATTTAAGATCACCGTGTGACCTAAATGAATATCTGGAGCGGTTGGGTCTGCACCTAGTTTAATTCTTAAAGGACGACCTTCTTTAAGTTTTTCTAGCAGATCAGACTCAACTAAAATCTCGTCAGTACCGCGTTTAATTTCTGCTAACACTTGGTCTAAATCAGCCATTTCGGCACCTACTCCTGCAGCTTGGATAAAAAATAAGACGCCTATGTTACTTGTTAGCCACAGTAATTGAAAGTGTGTACACTAAGGGGATTACAACGAAAAAGAGAAATTGGTACCTAGGTCAATGGCAAAGTTTATCACTTTATTTAAATTGCTCCCTAAAGTGCACCAAATTGCACTGTGTTCATTAGTTATTCTCACGATAGTTATCGTGTTATTCCCATCAGATAATGCCCAAGCATCCAAACAAGCTAACACTGGTACAGTTGATATTTCCGATAGAATTGGCATCCAAGCCCCTTCGTCTGAAGAAGGTCATGTCAGTAACAATGACAAACAAAGCCAATACTCTGTACCGCTGGCCTTTAGAACCCCTACCCCGCCTGGAGGCAGCGCCCCAGCAAACACTATAACGGCAAGCAATAATGATGCTCAGCTTCGCCCTTCGCAAGAAAGTAATCCTATTGCTGATTTAAACCCATTAATGACAGCCTCAGACGGCTTATTAGCCACCCAAGCAGATGTTGAAAATGCCGTACCCTATCGTGAAGCAGATTTACTGTCACATAAAACCTTTAAAGTCGCTAAAGGTGACACTTTTGGTGGCTTAGCCAATAGAGCAGGCTTAAGTCCAAAAGATGTTTATCAAATTACCCGTTTGCCTGTATCTAAGAAAAATTTACTCAAAATCATGCCCGGTGAAGAGATTATTGTCTCTAAAGATGCCCAAGATGAAGTGACTCAAATTAGTTATCAAATGGACAAAGTCTCTACCCTATTGATTTCAAAGTTTGATGATAAATTCGAAGAAAAGGTCAATGTTAAGTCCATTACCTTAGAAACGAAGTTCATCACCGCCAATATTAGTACTAATTTTTGGAGCGCTGCAGCCAGCGCCGGTTTATCAGCTAACCATATTATGCAACTTGCCAACATTTTTGGTTGGGATATCGATTTCGCTCTAGATATACGTAAAGACGATCATTTCTCATTGATGTTTGAAGAAGAGTTTGTTGATGGCCAATTTATTGGTACCGGCAACATTTTAGCCGCCGAATTTGTTAACCAAGGTGAGCGCTACACAGCTGTACGTTATACCGATGGCGAATATTACTCAGAAACAGGCAGTAGCATGCGAAAAGCCTTCCTTCGCTCACCTGTTGACTTTAAATATGTCAGCTCAAGCTTTAATCCGCGTCGCTTACACCCAGTCACAGGCCAGGTTAGAGCACACCGTGGCGTAGATTATGTGGCTGCTATTGGTACCCCTATTAAAGCTGCAGGTCGCGGTAAAGTGATTGAGTCAAGTTATAACAAATACAATGGTAACTATGTCTTTATCAAGCATAACGATACCTACACCACTAAATATCTGCATCTAACAAAACGCAAAGTAAAACGTGGCGAAACCGTTAAGCAAGGGCAGATTATTGGTACTTTAGGAAAAACAGGTCGCGTTACTGGCGCTCACTTACATTACGAATTTATCGTTAATGGCGTGCATCGCAATCCAAGAACCATCAAGTTACCGCAATCTAAGCCAATTGATAAAAAAGAAAAAGCGCAGTTTGATATACTCAGCAAGCAAATAATGGCTAAAATTGAGCAAAACAAGCAGCAGCATTATGCCAGTAATTAACCTGTGATGCCGCGATTGAACTAGCGTTTCTCTAGTCACCCATTCCTTTGTTGGGCTAGTTTCATACAGAATCTAGCCCGCTTCATAAATGAGCCAATACCATGGATAAACCTCAGTATTATATCGGTTTAATGTCAGGCACCAGTATGGATGGTGTCGATGCTGTTTTAGTTGATTTTAGCAATAACCAAACCCGCTTAATCGCTACCTATACGGTAGCAATTCCAGAGCATGTTCTGCATCAATTACACCGTCTATGTAGTCCTAATAATGATGAACTGAACATTATGGGCCGCATGGACAGAAGTATGGGCTTACTGTTTGCACAGGCGGTCAACGAATTATTAGCAACCACCACTATTAATAAAGCCGATGTCATAGCCATTGGTAGTCACGGCCAAACCATTCGCCACATGCCCAATCTTGAGCATGGTTTCAGCTTACAAATTGGTGATGCGGATACCATAGCGGTTACCACGGGTATTAACGTCATTGCAGACTTTAGGCGCAAAGATATTGCCTTAGGCGGTCAAGGGGCGCCGTTAGTACCAGCATTTCATCAAGCGTTATTTGCTAAAGCTCACACACCACGGATTATTTTAAATATTGGCGGCATTGCTAATATCACTTACTTGCCAGGGGAATCTGATCAGGTTATTGGATTTGATACAGGCCCAGGTAACACCCTCATGGATGCATTCATTCTGCAACAGCAGCAGCTCAGTTTTGATGAATCAGGTCAATGGGCCGCATCAGGTAGCACCAATGCCGAGTTATTAACTCACCTGTTAACTCACCCGTACTTTTCCATGGCCTATCCTAAAAGCACTGGTAGAGAGCTATTTAATCATGCTTGGCTTGAACAGCAATTGGCTGATTTTTCTCATCTAGCACTAGAGGATATTCAATCCACGCTACTTGATCTTAGCTGTCAGACAATCGCCAATGATATTAATCAACTCACGGATACTGGCGATATTTTTGTTTGTGGCGGCGGTGCTTTTAACACTGAGTTGATGCAGCGTTTAGCCATGCTGGTGCCTAACTTTACCCTGTCAAGTACCACAGCAATCGGTATGGACCCCAAATGGGTTGAAGCCATCGCCTTTGCCTGGCTTGCTATGAGACATCACCACGGCTTAACGGCCAACTTACCCGCTGTGACTGGCGCAAGTAGAGCGGCGATCCTAGGCAGCTTTTACAGCGCTATTTAGTAAGTGAATAGATAGCAATACTAGTACCTAAACTCGCTATCAAAACTCGATATCAAAGCGATGCATATAACTGAACAAAAGTGAGTGGGGTTTCACCCACAAGCTTTGTTCAGCGTTAATACTTTTTCTTTAAATTCCCTCTCTTGTACAAAGTCACATTGTAATAACGGGAAATTACTGCTTAACTCTTTGTAGTGATTAATTTTTGTTCACACAGCAGTATTCAATTTAAATTAAGGAAGGTTAAATGAGTATTTCGCAAAAAATGTTTGCAGAGTTTCTAGGAACCTTATGGTTAGTGTTAGGCGGCTGTGGTAGTGCGGTATTGGCCGCGGCTTTTCCTGAAGTAGGTATTGGGCTATTGGGCGTATCCTTAGCTTTTGGTTTAACCGTACTCACCATGGCATTTGCCATTGGTCATATTTCTGGCTGCCATCTAAATCCAGCAGTTTCATTTGGTTTATGGGCTGGGGGTCGCTTCCCCGCATCTGAGCTAGCGCCCTATATTATTGCCCAAGTGGCTGGCGGTATTGCTGGCGCAGGTATTTTATACCTTATTGCCACAGGTCAAGATGGCTTTAGTTTAGCAGGCGGTTTTGCCTCAAATGGTTTTGGTGAGCACTCTCCTGGTGGCTACAGTTTAACGGCGGTATTAATTACTGAAGTGGTAATGACATTATTCTTTTTATTAATCATCTTAGGTGCCACAGACTCTCGTGCTCCTGCGGGGTTTGCCCCGATTGCGATTGGTTTAGGGCTAACGTTAATTCATTTGATCAGTATTCCAGTATCAAATACCTCAGTTAACCCTGCTCGTAGCACTGGGCCTGCATTATTTGTCGGCGATTGGGCGGTATCTCAGCTGTGGTTATTTTGGCTTGCACCCATTGCAGGGGCGATTATTGCAGGTTTGATTTATCGCTTTTTTGAAAAGCCAGCTGACAATGCATAAGCACACTCATTAGCCATTGAGTCACGAATAAAAGAGCACCTTGAGTGCTCTTTTCTTTTTCAATCTAAAAGTCGATGTTATCATGAGCCACCGACGGGATTTGGTAACGCTAAAGCTTGCTCTTTAGCTGCTCAATTTAGCCAATACCGCAACCTATTTACTTATTTTATTGAGAATACACCATGAGTAGCAAACCAAAATCTATTGCCGACCAATTAAACATGACCCCAGAAGCAAGATACGATTACCTTGTTGAGCAAGTTAAGCAAGAGCAGCAAATCTGGAGCCTACAAGATCAAGATGGCTGCGTGATGCTCACCACTGAAGATGAAGATTGTATTCCAATGTGGCCTTCTGAAGATGCGGCAAAATTATGGGCTGTTGATGAATGGAGTGATTGTGAACCATTATCAATTCCACTTAATGAATTTCAACAGCGTTGGGTAAGCGGTATGGAAGAAGATGATTTATTCATTGCCGTATTCCCAGTTCATGAAGATTTGGGTGTAGTGATCCCACCATTTGAACTTGATTCACGTTTAACGCCGAAAAAGCAATCAAAGCACTAACTCTTAAGCAAAAAATAATTCTTAAGCACAAACATAATACTTTAATACAGATATAAACCATGACAGATAAAAATGTGACCACAAGCGAGATATGCCCTGATAAAGATAATACTCCCGCAATGGAGCAAAGCGCTGAAAGCCAAACTAAAGCTGTTTTCCCTAAAAGGTTAATGGCTTTATTGGCGGTCTACGTTATCTCGTCCGTCAGCGGTTTAATGGCCCAGCAAGGTGTATTGCTCTGTATATTGACCTTAATGATGGTGCTCGGTATTACAGGACGTCAAAAAGCGGCTTTATACATGCTTCGTGGCTACGGGATCTTGCAGCTGGCCTTATATAGCATGCTACCTGTCATTATGTATGATCCTGACAACTTAGTCGCTGGGCCGACTACTTTTGATTTTGGCTTTATGCAAATGGTACTGCCTGATTGGATTATCTTTACAGCGCTAATTATTTTGGCATTAATCCAAGTGTGGATTAGCTTTAATGCAAAAGTGCTGAAGTGGTTTAAGCCGCGGATGAACTTCAATATTATTAGTTGATTTGATAGTCAATTTAAGACACAAAAAAGCCGTCACATGACGGCTTTTTTATTGGTCTCAGTTTAGCTATTAAACTGAGAAACTGGCCCCACAACCACAGGTTGTTGTTGCATTTGGGTTTTTCACGAAGAAACGTGACCCTTCTAAGCCTGAAGTGTAGTCAACTTCACCGCCAACAAGATATTGTAGACTCATAGGATCAACAACCAGTTGTACCCCTTGCTTTTCAATAGTGAAGTCACCTTCATTCACTTTTTCATCAAAAGTAAAACCATACTGGAAACCTGAACAACCGCCTCCAGTTACGTATACTCGAAGTTTTAATTCAGGATTCTGCTCTTCTTCTAGCAGCCCTTTAACTTTAGTTGCCGCAGCATCGGTAAATTGGATTGGCATTGCTGCATCTGTTTGTTCAGTCATTACTACCTCTAACTTCAGTTTCAGATCGGGATTATCTATTACCTGACTAATTTGTTCAAGTATTACCCTTAGTTCTTTTTTAGCTTTCTAGTAACTCTGCGATATCGAACGTTTGCTCAATACGTCCACCTCGTACCCCGCGGGCAGCTGAGACTAGCACTACCGCTTTTACACGTTGTAAAGCAAAGCCTTCTGGCAGGTTCATTTCAGTATCAAATATTTGAAAGTAGCGAAAACCAAATGCAAATTTTTCAATATCAATGTCAGATAATGAAATTTCAACTTGCTGTTCATGTTGTAAACCCACCAACACAATATCTGCAACCCCTTTAACGCTGGTTTTACGCTTTTGGTTTTGGGTCAAAATTAATCTTAATTGATAACTATTGGCGACTAAGCCTTTTGACAGTTCGAGACCATGGATAGCAATGCCATCCACCTCTTTTTCTGGTGACACTAAGCTGCGATAAAATGCTAACTCTTGTTCGATAGTTTTTTGCTGTTGCAGTTGTTCTTTGAACATGGTTTGCATGTTGCTATTGGCTTTTTCAGCAATTGATACTGCCATTTCAAGCCGTGAAATCACCAGAGATTGTTTCTGGTAAGCCGTTTGTAATGCCTGAATTTCTTCCGCATTAAGCTCGGGTTCTATCACTTCTGACATAACAAAATGTTGGCTCAGCACCCCAATGGTGAAACTAATCACAATCAGCCCAAATAAATACAGACCTGAAGTGCGCTTTTTTCGTTCTAAAACTTGCAAGCGGTTCAGCAAGCGACGATAATTTAACATTAGGTAACAAGCCTTTAATAAAATACAATGCTAACAATATGCCCACAGATGGAAGTTAGGCAATAAAGTGCAATTCAAGTTTAGTAAAGCCGCTATTATTCACACCAAAGCAGTTACACGCAAATATCTTCGTAACGATTTGAGAGATAAACTTTCTCAAGCGAAAATTAGTGTGCAACTTTGTGCGTTAGCGCTTCTATTTGCTCTCATTACCTCCGGTGTGATCATCTTATTTCGCTTAACCTTGAACTGGGCACAAGTGTATACCCTTGCTGAAGCCACCCATTTCACTGACACAGTCAGTGATTGGCGCACTTACTTACCCATTTTAGGCGCATTACTTATTTGGTTGGTGGCTGGTATTGGTTCCAAACGCTATCGCCGTATGGGCATTGCCTATGTCTTACACCGATTCAAATTACATTACGGCAAAGTGCCGTTACCATCGGCTGCGGGTCAGTTTTTTCAAGCATTAATTGCGCTAGTGGCAAATTTTTCAGTGGGTAAAGAAGGCCCAGCTATTCACCTTGGCGCGGTGAGCGCGAGCTTTTTAGCTGAAAAATTTAAATTGCCTGACAACAGTGTGCGCATTATGTGTGCCAGTGGCATTGCTGCAGGTATCGCCGCCATTTTTAACGCGCCATTAGCCGCTGTATTATTTGTATTTGAAGTGATTGTGCGCGAATACAAGATTCATTACTTCTTTCCGATCATGCTTTCAGCCATATGTGGTGCATTATCAAGCCAGTTAGTTTTCGGCAATATTCATGAATATGACTTAATCAACGTCACTCGTATTCCGTTAGATCAATACCCAATTCTTGCCATAGGCGGTATCGTTTTAGGCTGCACTGCGGCGCTGTTTAATCACTCATTACTTAAAATGACCGCCATTGGTCAGCATTGGCCTTTAATTTATCGATTAATGATTGCCGCGGTCATCACCACCTTAATCGGCTTAATACTGCCACAAGCACTAGGCTCTGGTGATTTAGCCATTGAAGCCGCCATTAGCGAGCATCCAAGTTTATGGTTTTTAGGCGCATTGCTTGTGGCTAAAATAATCGCCACCATTGCTGCAATCAGTTTTGGCATTCCTGGTGGCTTAATTGGCCCCTTGTACGGAATAGGGGCATTAATTGGCGCCATGTTAGCCCTTGTTAGTGCGATTTTTTTCCCGTCAATTGCGCCTTATGTTGGCCTTTATACCGTGATCGGAATGACGGCGATGATGGGGGTGTGTTTAAGTGCGCCACTAGCCGCATTAGTGGCACTATTAGAGCTCACCAATGACGCTGCGATTATTTTACCTGCCATGTTTGTCACTATCCCCGCCTTTTTGATTGCCTATCAGGGCTTTAATACCAATTCGGTTTTTTTAAAACAATTGGACATTATGGGGCTTGGCTATAAAGTGCCGCCGGTTAATCTTGGGCTGCAAAAGAAAGGCGTACGGGCGCTGATGGATAAACGCTTTGTGATCGTTAATGACGATAATGACTTACTGCTTGAAGTCATGAAACGTGCGCAAGGCCGCCCAGTGATGGTACGTAATGCTGATAACCAAATTGAAATGCTCAGCCTTGAGATGCAGTCCTTTGAAGATAAAACCACCCTTTCACGGCATTTGATGCACGGCGTTGCTGATACCGCAACCTTAAATGAAGTGTACGAGCTATTGTCACTAAAACGCAGTGGTGAAGTGTATATTTATCAGAATAATACCAATAATGTCGTTGGGGTCATTAGCTGGGCTAACCTATGGCAAGAAATCCGTTCTGGGCAAGTATAATTGGCGTGAGATCTTAAATAACAGAAATAATCATTAGCATGATTTAATATTGGTTCACTCTCTGTTAAAATCTCGCCTCAGCCACCCTACATAACCACTGAGTAGATAGTTCTATTTACTCGCCTAATAATTGGAAATCAGGCTGATGACACAGTTTACAGGTTCTCACATCCTTTCAGTTAACCAACTGAATATTGATTCAATCAACACTATTTTCAACGTTGCCAATGATATGACCCCTTATGCACTTCGTGAAAAACGAACCAAAGTGCTTGATGGCGCCATTTTAGGTAATTTATTTTTCGAACCTAGTACTCGCACTCGAGTCAGCTTCGGTTGCGCATTTAATTTACTTGGTGGCAACGTAAGAGAAACCGTCGGCATGGGCTCATCCTCATTGTCTAAAGGTGAATCACTTTACGATACAGCAAGAGTATTATCGACTTATTCAGATGTTATCGCTATGCGCCACCCGGACGCTTTTTCAGTTAAAGAATTCGCACAAGGCAGCCGCGTTCCTGTGATAAATGGCGGTGATGGCGCTAACGAGCACCCGACACAGGCTTTATTGGATTTATTTACCATTCAAAAAGAATTGGGGCATCACGGACAAGATATCAGCGGCATGCACATTGCCATGGTCGGTGATTTAAAACATGGTCGCACGGTACATTCCTTGTCACGTTTGTTATGCATGTATAAAGATGTGAAGTTCACATTAATTTCACCAACTGACTTAGCAATGCCTGACTATGTGATCAGTGACATTGAAAATGCTGGTCATCAGATCACAATTACAGATCAGCTAGAAGGTAATTTACATCAGGCTGATATACTCTATTTAACTCGCATTCAGGAAGAGCGATTCCCTTCACAAGATGAAGCGGATAAATATCGCGGAAAATTCCGTTTAAATCACAGTATTTACACCAAACACTGTAAATCTAACACTGTGATAATGCATCCATTGCCAAGAGACTCTCGTGCTCAAGCCAATGAATTAGATAATGATTTAAATAGCCATCCTAGTCTGGCAATTTTCAGACAAGCTGATAATGGCTTACTTATAAGAATGGCACTTTTTGCTCTAACACTTGGGGTTGAAAATCAACTACAACAATACGAGTGCCCCGTTAATTGGTATTCACGCAAAGCCGATAAATAATTGGCTAACGACTTAAAAGGATTACACATGACCCGCTCAGAAGCGCTTTTTGAACAGGCTAAACAAACCATCCCTGGTGGCGTTAACTCTCCAGTCCGTGCATTTAATGGTGTCGGTGGCTCGCCACTGTTTATCGAAAAAGCCGATGGTGCATATATCTTTGACGCTGATGGTAAAAAATACATCGATTACGTTGGTTCTTGGGGCCCAATGATCCTTGGCCACAATCACCCACAAATTCGCCAAGCAGTATTAGACGCTGTGGAAAATGGCCTTTCATTTGGTGCGCCGACTGAACTTGAAGTCAAAATGGCTGAAAAAGTGATTGAGATGGTGCCATCAATTGAACAAGTTCGTATGGTAAGTTCTGGTACTGAAGCGACCATGAGTGCGATTCGTTTAGCACGTGGCTTCACTAACCGTGACAAAATCCTTAAATTTGAGGGTTGTTACCATGGCCATGCTGACTGTTTATTAGTAAAAGCAGGTTCTGGCGCGTTAACTTTAGGTCAACCTAGCTCACCAGGTATCCCTGAAGATTTTGCAAAGCACACACTTACCGCGGTTTATAACGACCTAGATTCAGTACGTGCTATCTTCGAGCAACACCCTGAAGCGATTTCTTGTATTATTCTTGAGCCAGTTGCTGGCAACATGAACTGTATTCCTCCGGTTGCCGGCTTCTTAGAAGGCCTGCGAGCAATTTGTGATGAATTCGGCGCATTGATGATCATTGATGAAGTAATGACAGGCTTCCGCGTGTCTAAAAGCGGCGCTCAAGGTCACTACAATGTGAAACCAGATCTTACTACCCTAGGTAAAGTAATCGGTGGCGGCATGCCAGTGGGCGCTTTTGGTGGTCGTAAAGATGTGATGCAGTTTATTGCACCTACTGGCCCAGTTTACCAAGCAGGTACTTTATCAGGTAACCCAATTGCGATGACTGCAGGTCTTGCACAAATGGAAGCCCTTTGCCAAGACGGTCTTTATGACGAGTTAGCAGCAAAAACTAAACGTATTGCAGAAGGCTTTAAAGCCGCTGCAGACAAGCACGGTATACCACTTAACATTAACTATGTTGGCGGCATGTTTGGCTTCTTCTTCACTGAAGACACCAGCCCTATTACTAGTTTTGATCAAGTGACTAAGTGCAACATGGAGCATTTCCGTAACTTCTATCACCTTATGCTAGATGAAGGCGTTTACTTAGCACCAAGTGCTTATGAAGCAGGCTTCTTATCAATGGCTCATGGCGAAGAAGAACTTGAAATGACCCTAGCGGCAGCAGATAAAGCTTTTGCGGCGTTAAAAGCACTGTAATCGCCCGATAAAATAAAAGGGGGTTGATAGCATTGCTATCAACCCCTTTTTAACCAAATAAGAACAAAGTTGCAACAACCCTGTTTATGTGATGAAATTCCGCGCACTGAAACAAACCAATATTAACTTGGTTTGCCTACTTTCATTTTAGCAATCTAGCTTTGCTAAGCAGCAATGGAAATATCAATATGTTTGAAGTCTTTCTCATATCGCTGGCAGTACTTGCCTTACTCAGTATTGTGTTTGAAGAAGTCACTCATATTAACAAAGCCAAAACCACGCTATTTCTCGGCTGTATTGCTTGGATTAGTTTATTCATCTCTGCTGCTGGCACCGACAAAACCCCATTCATTGCCGCAGAGTTAAACGACAATTTACTGGAAATTGCCACCTTGTGGTTATTTCTCATGTCGACAATGACCTTTGTGGCTTATCTCAACGCCAAAGGCATGATCCAGCTGTTAGTACAAAAAATCTTTCCGCAGCAAGTTTCTGTCAGAATGCTGATGCTGCAAGTCGGCCTTTTTGCACTGGTACTATCCACCTTCTGTGACAATGTCACTGCCACCTTGGTGTCCTTAGGCTTATTAACCACATTTAATTTAGCAAGTCGAATGCGTCGCCGTATGGCAGTATTAATTATCTTCGCGGTTAACTCAGGCGGAGTAGCCTTGATAACGGGTGATGTCACCACCTTAATGATATTTCTTGCCGGTAAAGTGCAAATGTCACAACTACTGATTTTGTTTTTACCTGCCGGCATTAGTGTGATGCTATTAGCGCTGTTATTCTCTCTAAACGCTGAAGGTCATGTCAGTACCACACCGGTAGATAAACAACTAAACCCTATTGATATCATTATCGGACTGATTTTCTTAGTCACGATTGTTCTGACAATGCTATTTAATATCTTATTTGATATTCCGCCCGTGCTTACCTTTCTTGCTGGATTATCGGTGATGTTTTTAGTTGGGCGTACCAGTCACACTAAAAAAGAAGAAATTCAAATTTTAGAGTACATTCGCCAAGTAGAATTTGACACTTTACTATTCTTTTTAGGGATTTTATTGCTTGTAGGCATGCTCAAGGAAATTGGCACTTTGGAGCTACTGACGCAGGCTTATGGGCTGTATAACCCAGCGATATCGAACTATTTTGCCGGAGTTGGCTCAGCAATTTTAGATAACGTACCACTGACTGCGGCGCTACTTAAAGCAGAGCCAGTACTCACCACAGCCCAATGGTTAGGTTTAACCTATTCTGTCGGTGTCGGAGGCTCACTACTAGTCATTGGCTCTGCTGCGGGGATTATTGCCATGAGTAAGATAAAAGAGCTCACCTTTGTGAGTTACTTAAAATACTTTCCTGCATTATTACTGTGTTACTCCGTGGGTTATGGCTTAACGATTTTAATCGCTAATCAGATCCATAGCTAAGGTGTTAGCTTTCAGACTAAGCGCTAAAATAATCAGAGCTAATAACTAAGCGCTAATAGTCTGTGCAGGCCCGATACTCTGCGCTAGTAGCACACATAAAACAATAAAGGCGCCATTGGCGCCTTTATTAAAATCAGAGATTAACTAAAGAAGTTACCCAAACTAAATTGCTGGCACTTTAAACTCTGAGCCATCGATTTCAAGTACCACATCTCTGGGTCTAATTTCGATAATTTTAAGCTTACCACTGATCACATCGCCTTCTTGAAGCTCTGCACCATCAATGTTTAACCAGCGATTATTTGCATCAGAAGAATAGACATGAGCCTGAATATTAAACTCTGGTACTTGTAATTGCACACTGGCAGGTAGCTCACCGTATTTAGGGATGCTATCTGATTTCGGAGTAGGGATTGGGTCAAACTCAGCTTCAGTCACAGGTTTATTGGCTGATTCTTCATATTCAACATCTTTAAGAGCGGCTTGAAAAGCGGCCATTAAATTATTCGATTGCTCAGCAGTTAACTGATTTTTTTCTGGGGTGTTTTGGGTAGCGGTCACTTCATTGCTCACGCCTTGCTGCTCAAAATTGACGTTTTCAACTGCGGTTGCCACTTTCATCTGCAGTGCAGTTAAATCCGATGTTTGCTTGTAGTTAGAATTGGCCCCTAAAATAATCGCATCTTCGCCATAGAGCGCGGTTAACTCAGCGGCAGTTAACTGCCGTTGAGGGTCATTTTTGCTCGCATTTGCAGTACCTGTTGAACTTACTGCGGTGGCTGCAAGCTCATTTTGCGATGCTGAGCTTACTTGACCTCGATTACTCTCATTCAAGCGATACTCATACTGGGTATTATCACCACTATTTGATGGACTCTTTGCAGGTGAATCACTTGAAGATAAGTTATAGCCAGCAACAGCTTGTGGTTTTGCCAAGGGCAAAGCCACTTTATTGGCAATTCTTATCTCACCACTATCTTCTTGAGCGGTATTGGAACTCTGGCTTTGCTGCGATATGGCTTGCTTAACAGTCGCATTTTCCTCATAAGAGGTCTGTGCTGAATTCGCCGTTAAAGTCGGTTTCACTAATCTCGCTAAGCCCCAAGCAGATAACACACCTAATAAGATCACTGAGATTAACACCAGCGCCTTGGCCCAAAGCTGACGTAACCAATGCTGGTTAGTCGCTGGTTTATAACCAGCCCTTGGGGTTAATACCGCATCAGGTAATTCGCCCATCTGTTGCTGTTTTTCTTTGGTCACGGCATCTAATAAAATAGACATTAGCTGCGCCCTACTTTAGTTAATCTTGGGCCTTGCTTGCTGAGGTATAAGTTAAGCTGCACCAAGGTTTGGTTCCCTGCTATGCCATCAGATTTAAGTCCATGTTGACGCTGAAAGGCCATTAAATCTTGCTCTAAGGTATCATCGAAACGGTTTAATAATCTCGGCGCTCGTTGTTGCACCAAGGCTAAGTTATTTTCTAACCATTGAATTTGCGACAAACTGGATGTTTGACCAATTTCACTTGGCATTACTCCATCGGTTTGCCATAAAATTTCAAAGGTGCCGCTAAAATGACGGTTAAACCAATCCTTGCTGACCCAAAGCTGCTGCTCATTTAATTGCAGTAAGACTTGCTCACCTTCGCGAGCTACCACAACCCCATAGAATTGCTTAGCTTGCTGATCTTCTAAATACACCACCGCCGGGTAATTAAGCCTTGCAATACTGTTCCAGTTCCCCTGCTGCTGATGGCACAACAGCCCTTGCTCAGTCGCTGCTTGGCAAGAAGATAAACCAATAATGGGTTGTTTTCCCCATAAGGCAAACAGTCCAGCAAATGCATTATCAATGCTGCGACTTTGCGCCATTGCGGCGCGGACAATGCTTTGATTGCGATTAACTTGTGTTAATGCCACAGGGACAACATCTTCAATAACAGCTACTTTATCAACCGCTTGTTTATTGACTAAAGCACTCGCCTGCTCTGAGCCGACCTGTTGAGGAAAAAAGCCATAAAAAGACACCCCAAAGGTAATCACTAATGTCGCAGCAATGGTTAAAGGCCAATGGGAGCGAGTCTCAACCGGCATTTCACCTAATACTTCAGCAGCAGCTTGCTTAACCATATGCTGATCGATTGGCACTTTTGATTGGCCATAACCGGCCATTAAGGCTCGTTCACACAACAGGTTAGTTAAGCGTGGAATACCGCCACTGTACTTATGTAATGCTTTGCAGGCTTTTTTAGAAAATAACGGCTCAAAACGCCCAGCGACTTGTAATCGATGTTGCACATACAAGGCTATCTCTTCAACGGTCAAAGGCAACAAATGATATCTTGCGGTAATTCGCTGGGCTAACTGACGTAGCTCTTGACGCTTAAGCAGTTGCTGTAATTCTGGCTGGCCAATAAGAATCACTTGCAGCAGTTTTTTGGTATCTGTTTCAAGGTTAGTCAGTAATCTTAGTTGCTCTAACACCTCAGGGCGCAAATGCTGCGCTTCATCGATAATTAATACGGTATTGCGGCCATTTTTATGATTATTGAGTAAATACTGGCTGATTAAGTCGGTCAGTTGTTTAATTGATGGAGCATCACCATAGCTAATGGCAAGTTCATCACACAAGGTTGCCAGTAACTCTTGTTCAGTTAATGAAGGATTAAGTATAAAAGCAGTATCCGTGTGCTCAGGTAATTGCTTTAATAAACAACGTGACACAGTGGTTTTGCCAGTGCCAACCTCACCAGTTAATAACACGAAGCCACCGGTCTCGCCCAGACCATAGGTTAAATGCGCTAATGCTTCTCGGTGACGGTCGCTTAAGAACAAATAATGTGGGTTTGGTGCGATTGAAAATGGATTATCATTTAATCCATAAAATGCTTTATACATCTGGCCAAAAATCCTTATCTATAACTGACGGCTCAAGTTATATCTTGCAGTACTGCTTGTCAAAATTTAGCAGCAGAAATGTTAGTCGTGCTAAGATTTATCTTAAGATACTTAAGATAAAGCTCCTTAGGCAAAAACATTTATGAAAATCTATTTAGTGGGTGGCGCTGTACGTGACGGCATTTTATCACTTCCAGTCAAAGATAAAGACTATGTGGTAGTGGGCGGTTCAACCGAGGAGATGTTCGCCCTTGGCTATAGTCAAGTTGGCCGTGATTTCCCCGTTTTTTTGCACCCTAAAACCCAACAAGAATATGCCTTAGCACGTACCGAAAGAAAAAGCGGCCAGGGGTATTCTGGTTTTAGCTGCGATGCCAATAAAGAGGTAACACTGGAACAGGATTTACTGCGTCGCGATCTAACCATTAATGCCATGGCCCAAGATGACCAAGGCAATCTATACGATCCCTATGGCGGCATGGAGGATATTGAAAGTCGCCAATTACGCCATGTGTCGGATGCATTCATTGAAGATCCATTACGGGTTCTGCGGGTTGCCCGATTCGCGGCGCGTTTTGCCCACCTTGGTTTTACTATCGCCCAAGAAACAATAGCACTGATGCAAAGTATCTGTGACTCAGGCGAGTTAGCGTATTTAACGCCTGAGCGCGTGTGGCAAGAGCTAGATAAAGCTTTAAGTAGTCAGAACCCTGAAGTCTTTTTTGAGCAGCTGCGTAGTTGTGGGGCGCTTAAGGTGCTATTTCCAGAGATAGATGCCTTGTTCGGCGTACCTCAACCTGAAAAATGGCATCCAGAAATTGACTCAGGCATTCATACCATGATGGTATTGCAAGCCTCGGCTAAGCTCACTGATAAAAAAACCATTCGTTTTGCCGCTTTGGTTCATGATTTAGGTAAGGCCATCACCCCTGCAGAGCTTTGGCCAAAACATCATGGGCACGGCCAAAAGGGCTTACCGATAATCAAAAAGCTAGTACAAAGAATTAAAGCCCCAAATGAATACAAGGAATTGGCACTGCTGTGCAGCGACCAACATCAAAATATCCATAATGCGCTAGAGTTACGCGCTGAAACCATTATAAAGATTTTTGATAAGGGTGATTTTTGGCGCAAACCGCAACGCTTAACAGACTTACTATTATGTTGTCAGGCCGATATTCAAGGTCGAACAGGTTTTGAGCAAGCGCAGTATCCTCAAAGCGAGTTTTTAACCCATTGCTTTAACATTGCTAAAGAGGTCGATGTGCAACAGGTGATTAGTGATGGGTTTAAGGGCGCAGAAATTAAACAGCAGTTGAGCATACGCAGAGCTGAGGCCATTAGCCTGTATAAAAAAAGCCAAGTACAATAAGCGTTGCAATTGTAACGTTTAAGCATTCGTGATGCACTAAACGAAACCTTAGCACTACTTCAATATCAGAGTGATTAACCTAATACTAACGCCGTAGATTATGCCTTTTTACAAATTTCTACAGATGAATATCCTTATATTAATTGGGTTTACGCTGTTTTTTATGATTTTTTTTGCCATTTTGTGTAGCAAAATACAATAGCTGTGACATAATTAAAAGGCTGTTGGGTATTACGCCTCAGCAACTTATTACAACCTATAATGAAGGGATTTTCCATGAACAAGAAAGTATTAATGATTGCTGGTGTTGCTATGACTGCTCTTATCGGTGGTTGTGCAAACACTACTGCTTTAGAAGAAAGTGTTGCTAACCTAGGTAACAAAGTTGATCAACTATCTTCTGAAGTTAGCTCTTTAAAATCAGAGCAAAGCAAATTATCTGCTGATGTGAAAGATTCTAAAGCAGCTTCTATGGACGCTCAAGCTGAAGCTAAGCGTGCAAACGATCGCATCGATAACATGGCTTCTTCTTACAAAAAGTAAGAAACCATGAAAATTAGCTTATTTTTATAGGTTGATTATTAAGGCTTGAACATAGTAAACAGACTTAAGTCGTTTACCATTTCAAGCCTTAATTGTATCTGCAGGATTAAATCAACATAAGGGTATGCCGCGCAAACGTTAACTCTGTAATAAACTTACTTGGCTTCTGCTAGCTTTGCAGTAATCAATACATAATCAAATTCTAACCCTGTCACAGGATGACTCTTAATTTGATGCTTTAATTGATCATTAACCCGCCATGCAAGGTGGTTCATCTCCAACAGTGTCATCGCTTGTTCGCCGCTCACATCACCAGTAAAGCTAATCGATTTTGTATTAACCACTTCAATCTGCTTGGGTAAATTCAACTGCAATGGCTTTTCCGCTAAATTGTCATATACCTGCTGCTTCAGTTGCCATAAATGCCGAGGACCGGGCACTAACATTAATAATCGACCGCTGTCTTTTAACACCCTTAGGCACTCTTTACCTTTTAAAGCCACGTCAAATAGCGACACGATATCTAAACTGTTATCAGCAAAAGGTAACTTCTTATAAGGGGTAAGGATTAGACTAGCTGGGGTATTTTCTTTGCTGGCTGCAAATAGTGCGTTCTCAGCTTCAGAAACGCCCCAATGGCTAACATCAACATTAGTGCTGGTAGCAAGGTGTCGCAAATATAGACCATCTGCACAGCTAAAATTCAGGTGCTGTAGTTCGGTGCGCCCATCAATCAATTGATTAAATGACTCACTCAGTTTATCCATTAACGGTTTAAATAAGTCTTCAGCCATAAGAAAGCGTTTCGAGCGCAGTTGCTGACGTGACTCATTCGCGCCCTTGAACTTGGTTGAGGTAACAAAGGATAAATAGCCTTGGGCATTTTTATCAATATGATGCTTATTATCACAATAGTAGCCTGCTGAGGCCTGATGATAATGCAATGCTGTCGCACACTTAGGGCAGATCAAAATTGAGTTCATTACAGAAAACGTCCTAGACTTTACAGCTAAATTTAAGGAATAAAAAACGGGTGATAACACCCGTTTTTTATTTTATTAATCATTGATGATTTTGTCTCTCATAATGATTAATCTATTGTGGTTTATATTACAGGAATATAAAGCCACATAATACTGCGCCAAGAGTTAGGCGATACAGCACAAATGGGGTCATGCCAATCTTGCTGATAATTTTCAAGAAAAAGTAAATACAAGTATAGGCTGCAAAAAACGAAACCACGATACCCAGTAGCACCTCACCGTAATTAATCACCAAGTCACTTGAAACGGCATCTTTAGTCATTAAAATCGCCGCACCTAAAATCACCGGTATTGACATTAAAAATGAAAAGCGTGCTGCAGCTTCTTTGTTTAGACCTAACATCAAAGCGGCGGTGATGGTAATACCTGAACGTGACGTGCCTGGAATAATCGCCAACGCTTGAGCAAAACCAATTAATAGCGCCTTTCTCCAACCGGTTTGATACTCGGTTAGCTCATTACGGGCCATTTTATCACCGACCCACAACAGCAAACCAAATATAACTGTTGTGATAGCAATTACCCCAGGGCCACGAAGGTAGGTTTCGATTAAATCTTTTGCCATAAAGCCAAAGAACACCGCCGGTAATGTCGCTAAAATGATCCACCAAGCTAATTTACTGTCTTGGGTATGAACACCTTTAACCATGCTCGCTATCCACGCATTGAGCATGAGCCATATTTCTTTTCTAAAATAGATCACTACCGCTAATAATGAACCAATATGAACAGCGACATCAAAGAAAAGACCTTGATCTTGCCAGCCTAAAACTTGCGCCGGCAAAATCAGGTGAGCGGAGCTTGAAATCGGTAAAAACTCTGTTAGCCCTTGAATGATGGCAAGTATAATAACCTGAATGGTTTCCATGATTGTCCTTTATAATATTAACGTGTCAGTGTTGCAGGGAAGTCAAACTCAATCGGCCAAATATGCTGGCTAGATTTATCGTAATTATCCCAAAGTAATTGATAGGGTTGATGCGTTATTGGGTGAGTTAATTGCGGCGCAATTTCTGCCAGCGGCCACAATACAAAAGCATTAAATAAAATCTCACCTCGAGGCAGTTCAACCGGTTGCTGACAAATTTCATTATCATAAAGCAGTAAGTCGATATCTAAACTTCGTGGACTAAATTTTTTTTCACCGCGAATGCGGCCATTTTGCTTTTCTATTCGTTTAAAGCTGGCAACTACCTCAGCAATACTCATATCGGTATCAGCTGCGGCCACCATATTTAAAAAATTGGTACCTTGAAACCCAACTGCTTCACTTTCAAACATCCTTGATAACTGTAATGGGCCAAATTGCTGCTGCAAATCAATTAATCCTGACTGCATGTGTGCAACAGGGTCAATATTAGTGCCTAGACTGATATAAATACGTGCCATTAACTCACTCTGTAATATAAAGAACAAACATGAAAAGATGATTAAATAGTGCTAAAACATGTTACTAAAATTGACCGCGCTCAATAACCACACCAACAGAGACTGCAGTAGGTACCGCACCAGGTTTCATCACTGTCACTTTAACGCCTTCAACCTTAAATTCAGTCATCAAACACTCGGCAATCATTTCTGCGACAGTTTCAATTAGCTCAACGGGTTTTTGAGTGATTAATGCAGTGAGGCGATTAGACACACTTTCGTAGCACAAGGCATGTTGATAATCATCAGTGGCAGCAGCCATTTTATTATCCCAAGCCATATCTAAATCGATGAGCAATATTTGCTGTATTTGTTTTTCCCACTCGTAGATCCCTATTACAGTTTCAATTTTTAGCTCGCGAATAAGTACTTTATCCATGCTTTCTCCGAGTTTTACTCATTTTTTTAAAAAAACAGCCTAAAAAAGCTGATAATGACATCAATTAACCGTTATCATGATTTTTGTCTTTTTCCTGAGCAACTAAAGCAGTAGGATAATGGCTAGCTATTTATGAATGATAACCATTCTAAATAGCGTTTTAAAAGCTGATAATAACCATTAAGATCAAGTGATATAAATTAATGGGCGATGATACCCTAAGAAGACTAAGGACACCAATTTGAGCGCTGTTACAATCACAATATTGATGATTATAACCGCCTACCTAGCCGGTTCTATTTCAAGTGCCATTTTGGTTTGTAAATTAAGAGGTTTACCCGACCCTCGCACTGAAGGCTCAGGCAACCCTGGGGCAACCAACGTACTTCGTATCGGTGGCGCAAGCTCTGCTGCCTTAGTTTTATTTTTCGACATGCTTAAAGGCGCCGCGCCCAGCTATTGCAGCTACTTACTCGGTCAAGATGCGGTGTCATTAGGGCTCATTGCCATCGCAGCTTGTTTAGGCCACATCTACCCGCTCTTTTTTAACTTTCAAGGCGGCAAAGGCGTAGCAACTGCCTTTGGCGCGATGGCTCCTATTGGCGGCGATTTAGCCGCCATGTTAATTATTACTTGGTTAGTATTTGTAATTATTACTCGCTATTCATCATTAGCCGCCATTTTAACTGCAATACTTGCACCAGTTTACACATGGTGGTTAGACGAGCGCTTTGTCATTCCAGTGGCAATGCTCTCTTTATTAATTGTCATTCGCCATAAAGATAATATTAAGCGCTTGAGAGTGGGCGAAGAAAGCAAGCTTTCCCGTAAGAAAAAACAAGCTAACTAGTTTTAACTCAAACTATCTAACTGATTATATTATTGATATAAAAAAACCTAAGCCATGGCTTAGGTTTTTTCATATCAGGTAATGACTTAATTACACAGCAGACAAGGTATCTAATGGCCAGCGCGGCTTGCCTTCTACCTCTAACGACTCCACCTGCCCAGCTTTTAAGCGCTGTAAGCCAGCAAAAGCGATCATTGCACCATTATCGGTACAAAACTCACCTCTTGGATAAAACACCTCACCATTTAACTTAGCCATCATGGTCGCTAAATTTTCTCTTAACCGAGTATTAGCGCTCACTCCACCTGCTACAACTAAGCGATTATAACCTGTTTGTTTTAATGCGCGTTGACACTTAATCGCTAAAGTATCCACCACTGCCTCTTCAAAAGCGCGGGCAATATTGGCTCTTGTTTGCTCATCATCAGGCTCTTTAGCGATGGTATTCGCGGTAAAGGTTTTTAAGCCTGAAAAGCTAAAATTAAGCCCTGGTTTATCTGTCATTGGTCGAGGGAATTTATAACCTGCCTCAACACCTTTTGCTGCTAACTTAGCTAAACGTGGCCCACCAGGGTAATCAAGCCCCATCAGCTTAGCGGTTTTATCAAATGCTTCACCAGCAGCGTCATCAACCGATTCACCTAACACCTGATAACGGCCAATGCCTTCTACTTGCACTAACATTGAGTGACCGCCAGATACCAGCAGAGCAAGAAAAGGGAACTCAGGCGCATCATCTTCAAGCATTGGCGCTAATAAATGCCCTTCCATATGGTGAACTCCAATTGCAGGCTTGTCCCACGAATATGCCAATGAACGCCCAACACAAGCGCCGACTAATAGCGCGCCAATTAATCCAGGTCCTTTAGTAAAAGCGATGCCATCAATATCATCAACAGTAGAGTTAGCCTCTTTAAGCGCCTGCTTAATCAATGGAATAATTTTACGCACATGATCACGAGATGCTAATTCAGGCACAACACCACCATAATCTGCATGTAATTTCACTTGGCTATATAAAGCATGGGATAATAGTCCCTGCTCATCATCATAAACAGCGATTCCAGTTTCATCGCATGATGTTTCAATACCTAAAACCCGCATAGCATCTCGTCTTGATAAATTTGTAAGGGCGGCAATTCTACCTGTTGAGAAGATTTTATTCCACCAAGCATAATCATCAGTCTCAAAAAAATGACACCTTGATTGTCATTTGCGATTAACAAAGGGGTTTACAAAAGCATCGTAATCGATGTAGAATTCGGCACCATTTTAAATAGCCTTGGTTAATCTACCAAAACAGGTAGTGCCAAATTAACTACACCTAAGGGGTGATGGCGTATGCCAATTATTAAAGTACGTGAAAACGAACCATTCGACGTAGCTCTTCGTCGTTTCAAGCGCTCTTGTGAAAAAGCAGGTATCTTAGCTGATGTTCGCGCTCGTGAATTCTACGAGAAGCCAACTTCTGCACGTAAGCGCGCAAAAGCTGCCGCTGTTAAGCGTCTAGCTAAGAAGCTTTCTCGCGAAAACGCACGTCGCGTACGTTTATACTAATCTCACTATGAGCCTAGTCGAACAGCTAAAAGACCAAATGAAAGAAGCTATGCGTGCCAAAGATAAGGCGCGTTTGGGGACAATTCGTATGGCACTGTCTGCCATTAAACAGATTGAAGTGGATACCCGCGAAACTCTGACTGATGAACAGACAATAGCCGTTTTAACCAAAATGGTAAAACAACGTCGCGATTCTATAACTCAGTATGAGTCAGCAAATCGCCCGGAGTTAGCAGCAGCTGAAGCAGCAGAGATTCAAGTCATTGAAACTTTCTTGCCTTCTCCTTTAACAGAAGAAGAAGTTGCCGCAATCATTGATGAAGCTATCTCTCAGGTAGGTGCATCAACCATGGCGGATATGGGCAAAGTAATGGGAGCATTAAAATCTAAGGTTCAAGGTCGTGCAGATATGGGTGCCATTGGCAGTCTAATCCGTGCTAAATTAAACTAACAGATCGTTAATGTGTGAATAAGCCGTGCACCTTGCACGGCTTGTTTGTTTTATCTATTTGGTAATGCGAGACCTATAGCATTTATGGCGATACCTCGTGACTTTATCAATGAGCTAATAGCTCGAACTGACATTGTTGATCTAATTGATCACCGTGTACCTTTGAAAAAAGCAGGGAAAAATCACTCTGCATGTTGTCCTTTTCATAGCGAAAAATCACCTTCTTTTACCGTCAGTCAAGACAAGCAATTTTACCACTGCTTTGGTTGTGGTGCTCATGGCAACGCCATTGATTTTATCATGGAATATGATCGACTAGAATTTGTCGATGCCATTGAAGAGCTTGCCGGTAAACTCGGACTCGAGGTACCAAGAGAGCAAGGTACTGGTCCTAAAAAAGATCAAAGTTTAAGTCGTGACTTATACCAATTGATGGAAGAAGCGAATCTTTATTATCAAAATCAATTGCGTCAACACAGCGACAAACAAAAAGTTGTAGATTATTTAGAATTCAGAGGGCTCTCCAGTGATGTTGTAGAGCATTTTGGAATCGGTTTTGCGCCAGATGGTTGGGATGGACTATTAAGTCGATATCGCCAAAACCCTGCAGCACAAGACAAATTACTCACCGCCGGAATGCTAATTGCCAACGATAATGGCAAGCGATATGACCGCTTTCGCGATCGGTTAATGTTTCCTATTCGCGACCGCAGAGGCCGAGTTGTTGGCTTTGGTGGTCGAGTTTTAGGCGATGGAACACCAAAGTACTTGAATTCGCCAGAAACGCCCATATTTCATAAGGGAAATGAGCTTTACGGTCTTTACGAACTCAAGCAAACCCATAGAGACCCACAACAAGTATTAATTGTTGAAGGCTATATGGACGTTGTGGCACTTGCCCAATTTGGTGTTGATTATGCCGTTGCATCACTTGGCACAGCAACAACCGCTGAACAATTTCAGCTGTTAGTGCGTAGTGCTAAAGAAGTCATTTGTTGTTACGACGGTGACCGAGCAGGTAAAGAAGCCGCTTGGCGTGCACTAGAAACCGCACTGCCTTTATTAAAGCCTGGTGATGTCGTTAGGTTTATGTTTTTACCTCAAGGCGAAGATCCAGATACCATGGTTCGCCAAGTAGGCAAAGACGGTTTTGAAGAGTTAATGGTCAGCGCCCTCGACTTACCGGCGTTTTTATTTGAGACCTTAACCAGTAAATTCGGTAGTGATAAAAGCTCATTGGCTAAACAAGCTATGTCGCTAATCGAACGTGTTCAAGACACTGTGTTACAGAATTTATTATTAGAAAATCTCGCCCATAAAATTGGTATGAATAGCGCAGATGATCTAAAGAAAAAGTTAGGTTTTGCAGTAAAACAGCAACAACCTATGAATAAAAAAGGTTTACAAGGGCGTGGTACCCCACTGCGATTAGCCATTGCATTATTAGTACAACGTCCAGAGTTAGGATATGGCTTAGCTGTACAACCCTCACTTGCACATTTAAAGATTGCTGGCATCGAATTGCTCAGTGATTTATTGAATTTAACTCGAGACCGAAAGTTAAACAGCGCACAACTACTTGAGATTTATCGTCAGCATGAACAAAAAAATGCGTTGATAAAATTGGCCCAATGGGACCACCAAGTGGCGGATGAAAACCTAGTTCAAGAGTTTAAACAATCCCTGATCTGGTTGAACAATCAATATATTGAACAACGCTATCAGGAACTGAGTCTTAAACAAACTCTAAATAAAGCTGAAAAAATTCAGCTCACGAAGCTTATTTCTATAATGAAAGGCATTGCTAAATAACATCTTTTATTAAAAAAATGTTCCCTTAAGTCATGTCATGGACTAGCGTACTTTAGTTCATAGAGCTATAATTGACGATTTGCTTGACACTTTGCCTCGGCAGGTGTCCAGTCGTTATTTCAGTTACCAACTTGGATGATATCTATGGAGCATACTCCGCAGTCGCAACTTAAATTGTTGCTTGCTAAAGGTAAAGAGCAAGGTTATTTAACCTATGCTGAAGTCAATGACCACTTGCCAGCTGACATGGTCGATTCTGATCAGATTGAAGATATTGTCCAGATGATCAATGACATGGGCATCCGCGTGTTTGAACAAGCGCCAGATGCCGATGACATGATGATGTCTGAGGACAACACCGACGAAGATGCAGCAGAAGAAGCTGCAGCAGCGCTTGCAACGGTAGAAAGTGAATTAGGTCGTACCACTGACCCAGTACGTATGTATATGCGTGAAATGGGTACAGTTGAGTTATTGACTCGCGAAGGCGAAATCGTCATCGCAAAACGTATTGAAGAAGGCATTAATACGGTTCAAAGTTCTGTCTCTGAATATCCGCAAGCGATTGCGATGATTTTAGAGCAGTTTGATAAGTATGAAGCTGACGAAATACGTTTAACTGACATTATCGCAGGTTTTGTTAACCCTGATGATGATGACGTAGCACCAACAGCAACACACGTTGGTTCTGAGTTATCAGAAGAAGAGTTAGAAGACGAAGATGATGCCGAAGATGCTGAAGACGAAGAGGAAGGCCCAAAAGGTCCAGATCCTGAAGAAGCTAAAGAGAAGTTTACTCAATTACGCGAAGTGTTTGAAAAAGGCTTAGCTGTTATTGAGAAAAAAGGCCGTGATCACCCTGAAGCCATCGGTGCTTTATTTGTCATTGGCGAGCTTTTCAAAGAATTCCGTTTAGTACCAAAGCAATTTGATCGCTTAGTAAAAAGCATGCGTTCTATGATGGATCGCGTACGTGTACAAGAGCGTTTAATCCTTAAGCTTTGTGTTGAACAAGCTAAAATGCCAAAGAAAAACTTTGTTAAGTTCTTCACCGGTAATGAAACTGACTTAACTTGGTTCCATGCTGAAATGAGCAGTAATAAGCCTTATGCTGAAGGCTTACGTATGGTTAAAGACGATGTGATTCGTTGTAGCACTAAACTTGCTGCTATCGAAGAAGAAACCGGCTTAGTCATTCGCGCAATTAAAGACATCAACCGTCGTATGTCAATCGGTGAAGCAAGAGCTCGTCGTGCGAAGAAAGAAATGGTTGAAGCGAACTTACGTCTAGTAATTTCTATTGCTAAAAAGTACACCAACCGTGGCTTACAGTTCTTGGATTTGATTCAAGAAGGTAACATTGGTTTGATGAAAGCTGTAGATAAGTTCGAATACCGTCGTGGTTATAAGTTCTCAACTTATGCAACCTGGTGGATCCGTCAGGCGATTACTCGTTCAATTGCTGACCAAGCACGTACCATTCGTATTCCAGTACACATGATTGAAACGATTAATAAACTTAACCGTATTTCACGTCAAATGTTACAAGAAATGGGTCGCGAACCAACACCTGAAGAATTATCAGAGCGCATGTTAATGCCTGAAGATAAGATCCTTAAAGTGCTGAAAATCGCTAAAGAGCCAATCTCAATGGAAACACCTATTGGTGATGATGAAGATTCGCACTTAGGTGACTTCATTGAAGATAACACGCTTGAGCTACCATTAGACTCTGCTACAAGTGAAAGTCTTAAAAATGCCACTCATGAAGTGCTAGCAGGCCTAACAGCCCGAGAAGCTAAAGTGTTACGTATGCGTTTTGGTATTGATATGAATACCGACCATACCCTTGAAGAAGTGGGTAAACAGTTTGATGTAACCCGTGAACGTATTCGTCAAATTGAAGCAAAAGCACTACGTAAATTGCGTCACCCTTCTCGCTCAGAAATCTTGAAGTCTTTCTTAGACGAATAGAGTCTCACTAAGAAGTTGCAACAATAATGAAAGCCCGTTAATTCGGGCTTTTTTTTGCCTCAAAATTACTTTATTTAATATAAAAAACCTCATGATTGCTTAACAGATAACCAATTGAATCTTTTAGTCACAATTCTCAGCAATTGGCGGGTGACAACCGTGAATAAACTTCGTATACTTCTTTCCGCTTTCGATAGTGACGACTATCTTAAGTCGGCCCCTTAGCTCAGTTGGTTAGAGCATACGACTCATAATCGTCAGGTCCCCAGTTCGAGTCTGGGAGGGGCCACCAATTTATGGATTAAAGACGCTTTTTAGCGTCTTTTTTTCTGCCTAAAATTCAGTAACACCCTCGTTTGTCTGCCATTATCACGACCAGCAAGACTTAAAGACGATTTGTAAAACTCAAACTTTGATGTACCATCGATTGTACCAACAGCTTTTGGCAATCATTTTATTGGTACATTATGGCAAAAATCATTACACCTTTAAGCGATACACAGGTAAAGCAGGCTAAAGCCAAAGAAAAGGAGTATACCCTTGCTGATGGCAACGGTTTACAGCTTAGAGTGCGGCCTAACGGTTCAAAGTTATGGATATTGAAATACTCACAGCCATATACAAAGAAGCGTACCAACCTTGGTTTAGGCAAATACCCTGATGTTTCTCTATCTAAAGCTAGATCACAAAGAGACGATGCCCGTAAACTGCTAGCCGATAATATTGACCCCAAAGATCACCGCGATGAACTGAGTCAGCAAAAAAAAGAAGCCATAGAAAATACATTTGGGGTGATGGCTAACAAATGGTATCAACTTAAATTAACCAAGGTTAAAGAAGAAACAGCCAATCACGCATGGCGAGCAGTCACTAAACATGTACTGCCAAAACTGGCCAATGTACCAATCAGCACCATCAAGCCAAAAGTTATTATTACCTTGCTAACTCCAATAGCAAACAAAGGCAACTATGAAACGGTCAACCGCCTATGTCGCTATATAAATGAAGTTATGCGCCTTGCGGTCGCTGAAGGTATTATCGAAGTTAACTACCTTTCTGATGTCACCAAGTTATTCCCTGCCGCCAAGAAAACTAATATGCCCACCATTAAGCCAGAACGTTTACCTGAGCTTATGCGAGCCATTAGAGAGGCTAGGATCACCCGTACAACCCAATGCTTGGCATTATGGCAATTACATACAATGACCCGACCAATAGAGGCAGCTACAGCACATTGGGATGATATTGATATCGACAATCAGGTCTGGGTGATACCTGCCGAACGTATGAAAATGAAAAAGCCGCATACTATCCCACTTACAGAGCAAACCTTAACACTACTTAACACCATTAAATCAATGTCGGATGGAACAGGTTACCTATTTACCAATCATCGAGATCCGTTGAGACATGCCAATAGCCAAAGTGTGAATGTAGCGCTGAAGCGTATGGGCTTTGCTGGTGAACTGGTATCTCACGGCTTGCGCGCACTAGCCAGTACCACTCTAAATGAACAAGGCTTTGATCCCGATGTCATTGAAGCTGCCTTAGCGCATGTCGATAAGAATGAAGTGAGGCGCGCTTATAACCGAGCTGAATACTTAGAACGTAGACGAGTATTGATGTGCTGGTGGTCTAAGCATATTGTACAAGCAGAAACTTCATTTTACATAACAAAAACAAAAGGCTTAAAAGCCGTTAACTAGTTTTACGAAGCCTAGGGTAGCTCCCGAAAGAAGTTGATTACCTACCAACTTTTGGCTTAGTAAATTAAGTAGGATCGCGAGGGTGTACTGTGGATATTAGACAGCAATCATTCTATACATTAGAACAACTAGATTCGTTAATTGAGTTACCGATTCAACAAGTGATTAACTGTATCAGTGGATTGAAAAAAAACGATTCAGATAAATTACTAGCTGAGTACATTGAATTTAAAGGTTTAGTTAAATCTGTAAAAGGCGAAACACCTGAAGTTTTTTATGTTGATGGAATTTTTGAGGTTAACAAAACTGAATTTATTTCAATAACCGATCCAGACGAACTCTGCTCCGTGGCTCAATGCTTACTAAAAGAATTAAAAGGAACAGAGCATTACCAAAATAGTAAAGTACTGATAGGTAATATTTATGAGCCAATCACGCCTGAAGGGTACAATAAACCCAAATATAGCTACCTTCAATTCGAGTCACTGGTGAATCGACTAGGCATACCTTTAAAAAGCTATTGGCCAGTTGGTCAAGAGGATTTCAACTACAATATTGATTTACTGAATCAAAAAAGTAACTTTACGTTAGAGGAGGCAAGCAGGATTGCGGGCAATGCGCCCCTTCAAGATCAACAGGGTACTTTTTATGACGTTTCACTTGTAGAACATTACAAAGAAATTTTATCTGAATGTGTCAAAGGGCAAAATCAACATGGCTTCCATTTATTCACAACTGAATTATGGTGCCACTCATACTCTGAGGACATTGGCGAGTGTAGTAAGCGTTATGATAACGGTACTCACTTAAAAGTCAGTGCCAATATAGACATAGACCTTACCATAGTATCGAAAACAGAGTTTTTGAGATGGTGCAAATATATGGATATTAATACAGGGCTATACAACAGCCAAAAGGCCATCGATGAATCAGTTGCGAGTTTAAAGCTTAATAACGAAAACCTTACAGCCGAAATTAAACGCCTCAAGGATTTTACACACGAAATTATCAGTGAGAAAAAGCAGCTAATCGAATGCGTGAAAAACATTACTTATCCTCCAGAATTGCAGCTTGCTGTCGATGCTTATAAGCAACTCTGTTTAGGGCAAGAAAAACCACCGACCAATAAAAAAATAGAAGAATGGCTACAAACAGAGAGCAAATCTCGAGGCATTACCCATAAAGATGGAAGTAAAACGCTTAAAGGGCTTAGTGAAAAAAAATTATCAACAATACCTTCAATCATAAAATCAGTTAAATTATAACTACTTACTACAGGGGTTACCTAGATAACCCCCAATCCATAATTGGGTAATCCCATTTGCCTAACCCCCAGTCTCAAAGTTTTTAATAAACCTGAATCGTTCAATAACTGACAAAGGTAATTAAAAATGGATACCAACAACTTTTATCAACTGATCCGTAGACCAGAGGTTTTAGCATTAACTGCAAGATCTAAATCAGCACTTCACCTAGATGAGAAAGCAGGACTTTTCTGTCCAGCTATATCTATTGGTTTTAGAGCAGTTGCCTACTTAAAAATCGAAGTTGAAGCCGTTATTCAAGCTCGTATAGAAAACCAAACACCTGAACAGATCAAAGCCCTTGTTACCACTCTCATTAAGCAACGTAGCGAGCATAAGGGTGGAAACTATGAATAAGATATTATTTACCGCACCTGATGGCGCACTACCTGAAGCTAGTAGCCCAGCCTATAAGCTACTCCAAATACTGGCTGAAAATGGTAAGACACCTCGCGATGTACTGTGTGAAAAACTTGGTGGAGGCTTTCGCTCTTATCTACAACAGTTAACGGGTGAGTATTATCAGTACTGGTTAATTCGTAACGAGAAAGGCGTTTTTAATGGCCGTAAACAATCGCTGTACTGGATTGATAAGCGACACTTCAGTTGTGACTGGGAGCAAGAGAAAGACGCTAGAGCTATCGCCAGAAAGCGCTATAAGGATCGTTCTTACTATGGCTGTAAGAACGCTTTTGTAAGGTTACAAAAAGCCGAAAAGGAAAAGGACGAAGCTGACAAGGAGTATCGGCAGCGTATAGAAAGCAAAAAGCCCACTCAGAGCTAATCTAAGCAGGCTTTAATTTGAACTTGCTGGTGGTTGTAGTTGGCGAACCGCACCACCAGCAGTAAATGGAGTATAAACCAGAAGTGTAGTTAGTGACCACCAACCATGTAAGTATTACAACTATTGGCTTGATTGTTAATGGCTACTATTTATTGGTTTTTGACCCTATATATTGAAGTCATTAAATCAAATAAACTTTTATATGGTAATACTTTAACTATGAGGTGCGGTCATCAAATTGCTAGGTAATTGATAATATCCTATTCACTGTTCACTTCGTTTTATAAGCAATATGCCCTATATAACCAATGACCGAGCGATAACAATAAATGGTGTAACTTGGTGGGTAAATTCCAAAGGTAGTGGCTTAGAGGTTAACTCAGTTAAAGCCATGATTAACCAAGTCAATGCGATGATGAGCCATCACAGTAAGGTTCACTTACTTCGCTTTGATTTACGAATGAGCCAATACACCAATGATAATAAAATCATCACCATTTTTAACCGTAGGCTTCATCGCTGGCTGGTTCGTGAGTATCAGTTGAGAAGTGACCGCATAGGCTATATCTGGTGTCGTGAAATGGAAACGGCTAAACAGCAGCATTATCACTATGTATTAATGATTGATGGCCATAAGGTAAGACACCCAATCAAGATACTAGAAAAAGTCAGAGAGATTTGGCAGCAGCATCTAGGCGGCTCTGAGTTCACACCCAAAAACTGCTATTACAACTTACACCGCGACAACTTTGAATCACGCCAAAAAGCAATTTGGCGCATATCCTATTTAGCTAAAGCACGAGGTAAAGGCTACAAGCCAGATCAAACAAAAAACTACAGTACAAGTAGGATTAAGCCGAAGTAACGAGCGGCTAGCCACACTCTTTATAATCAGAAGCTAAACACTTTTGTGACATTGATTGAGCTTCAAGTATCTCTTCTTTAGTCATTGTCGGGGTAATCAATTCAATAGTTCCCTCAGTGTCATGGCCGTTATATCTCGCTAAATTGAACCACATATAAGCCTTCTTATAATTTAGCAAACCCGCATTACCAGTGAAATAATAAATGGCTAAATTATTTTGTGCCATAGCATCCCCTTGTTCAGCAGCTTTGGTGTACCAATAAACCGCTTGCTTGTCGTCCTGTAGCACACCTCGCCCCTTGTCATAAAAAACACCAAGATTATACTGGGCCCGAGCAAGACCC
The DNA here is from genome assembly GCF_002874545.1 of Shewanella sp. 10N.286.52.C2. Classification (NCBI taxonomy): domain Bacteria; kingdom Pseudomonadati; phylum Pseudomonadota; class Gammaproteobacteria; order Alteromonadales; family Shewanellaceae; genus Shewanella; species Shewanella sp. 10N.286.52.C2. The sequence goes on along the minus strand of NZ_MCTV01000006.1, from coordinate 18 downwards.
TGTTCAGCAGCTTTGGTG
>NZ_MCTV01000005.1:0-125972 GCF_002874545.1 Shewanella sp. 10N.286.52.C2 | reverse complement strand
TATTTGTTTTTATATTTGTTATTAATTTTAACTCAAAACCAAAACTAGAATCAAAGTCGTGGCGCTTCGCCCACACCAGACTAAAAGGGAGTGGACTGCGACTCCCTCTTAGAACACCCCGCAGCTCCGGCGAAATTTAAACAGCAAAATTTCCAACGGAGAATGATCCAGCTTTAAACTTCATTTTGAGTCCGCTTTGGCAAGCTACAAAAATCACTAACGCTTACGATGGGGCGTCCCTTCCCCTCGAAAGCTAGCCAGACATCCATGTCTGGACTCACGCGATTTTCTTGCTTACCTCAATTCAAATTGAACATTCAAAGAAGCTCAAAAGCATAATAAGTACAAACAACTTTCAAAATTAGAAACAACAAGAGAACTTGCAGGCTCAATGTTCCCCTTGAAATTGCTGAAATGTGTTGAAGAAAATGGCGTAAGCCTGACAGGACGTCAGGCTAGCTTTAGTTGGCCAGGGATGGCCTATCTAAAGCGTTAGCTATTTTCGAATAAGCATGAGGCCTGCTCGTTTTTTAGAGCAATTTCGTAGGGGCGGCAAGGGATGTCGAGAAGGGAAATGCTGTTGTTTCCCTTTCGTTTGGTGTGGGCGAAGCGCCACGACGTTGAACTTAATCCAAACGAAGTTTGGAAATTAAGCAATCAAATATGGCATCAGCTTATATGTTTACTTTCCAATATAGATACTCGTTTATCCAACAGGACTCTGATAGAGTGCTGATTAATCAATGACTTTGCATTGGTAAAGTTTAATTTTTTTGGTTTATTAAATGTGCATGCGCACAATACAAATGTTAGTACTACAAGGAAGTGGATAAAGTTAATCGACTATTCTTATATTCATTTGATGAGCTAATAGCTGTAAAAGAGCAAGAGCTTAATATTGGTAGGTGTCTGGCTAGTTTTCTTTTTATAAGTCACTAATAGATCCAATTACACCTTTTAATTAATGCGTTATAAATTGAGATGAACATATTCTTACTTTTGATATGGCGTTATACAACAGGGAGTATGAACGGGATGTTCAAACAAAATAGTATTAATTTACTTTGCTCGACACTGGCAATTTTATGCGCTTTCTATATAGAAATAGGAAGTGTTTTATTTTGGTATGGCGGGCTTCTAGTCATTCCAGCAATTGCAATTTGGTATCAGTTTAAGTTTGCTCTTGGTAATTTTATATTACGCCTCAGTATTGCTATTTTACCTTGGTTGACTCTTTGTGTTATTGGTCTATTTGGGGCATCAAATACAGAGCATGATGGTCAGAGATCCATAAATATGTTCTTTTTTGAAATGCCATTATATTCTGTTGCAGTCGGGACTCTTGTTGTAATAGTGTGCTTTTTGTTTAAAAAAGCTACACTGCGGAATTAGTTGCTACATAACGAGTTATTTAAAGGAAGTAAAATGCATTGATTATGCTTCTTCGCTGCTTATTTAAATCAACTAATATTTGTCCATACAAATAAGTAGGGACAAAAAACTAAGCAAATGCCATTAATCCACCACTTATCTAATCCTGTTGTAGTCCCTCTGATACATGTAACGTCTGTTGATTATCAATAATAATCGCTTCATATTCTGGTAGCTGGTTAATTAGCGCCATGCCTTCTTGTAAGCCTTTTACAAATACGGCTGTTGATAGGGCATCAACGTAAGTTGAGTTTTTACCAATGATGGATACGCTGACCACTTTTCTGGCCGAGTCGCCGGTTTTAGGATTAATGATGTGGTGGTAGCGCACGCCATCTTCGATGAAGTAACGTTCGTAATCACCTGATGTTGAAATTGACTCGTTAACCAGTGGTAATTGCACCGCTGTTTTTTCAGCGGCTCTAGGGTGCTTAATACCGACAAACCATGGGCGGCCGCGTCTGTCACCGAGCAGTCCTGTATCACCACCTGCGCTGACTAAGGCGTGCTTAATACCTGCAGCTTGTAAAATGGCTAAGCATTGCTTAACGGCATGTCCTTTAGCTATTCCGCCTAAATCAATCCGTACATCTTGGTTTTTAAAACGAACACTAGATTGTGATTTGTCTAAGGTTACTGCGCGGTAATCTATAGCTTCGAGGGCTTGGTTTATCTCGGGTTTCGCTGGCTTTTGTCCTTGGCGGTAATTGTATTGATAACCAATTGAGGCGTAAGTGATATCAAATGTACCGTTTGTCAGCTCAGCAATCTTGTGTGAATCAAGCAGCAAATCAAACAGTTCTTGATTAATGACAACTGCCTCTTTCCCTGCCAGTTGGTTGATTTTGCTTAATTCGCTGTCTGCTTTATAAGGACTCATTAATCGGTCGATGCGATGCATTTCTTGTTCGACAGCGATGATGAGGTTATCTGCAGTTTGTTTTTCATTTGACTCTGTATTCTTCTCTGCTTCTGAAAGCCAAAATTCAACATGAGCTTGGGTCCCCATGACTTCAAAGCTCTTTTGATGCCACTGCGCAGTGACTTGAGTGGATAAGATTAGGCCAACAAAACACAGTGAGATTAATGAGAAAGGCTTAAACATGGGTAATGACTTATTGTTGAATTATTTTTATAGCCAATAGGGTACTGAGTTATGGGTTATTAATCTAGATTGATTTATGCCAAATAACAGCCAATAAAAAACGCACTCGATTGAGTGCGCTTTTTCGATGTCGGTGCTAAGTCGAAGACCTAACTCAAAGACCTAAGCCAGATACCTTAAGTCAGCGACTAATTCAAATAATTGATTAGTGACGGAACATCGCAGAAATAGACTCTTCATTGCTAACACGACGGATCGCTTCAGCAAGTACTGCTGACATTGTTAGCTGAGTTACCTTTTCAAGTTTAGCGATCTCAGGGCTTAATGGCACAGTATCGGTAACGATAACTTCATCGATAACTGATTCAGCGATATTTTTCGCAGCATTGCCAGAAAATACCGGGTGAGTTGCATAAGCGAATACACGGTTAGCACCATGTTCTTTTAACGCTTCTGCCGCTTTACATAAAGTACCACCAGTATCGATCATGTCATCAACAATAATACAGTCACGGCCTTGAACATCACCAATGATATGCATTACTTGAGCTACGTTCGCTTGTGGGCGACGCTTATCGATAATTGCTAAGTCAGAATCATCAAGTAGTTTAGCTACAGCGCGAGCACGTACTACACCACCAATGTCTGGAGAAACAACAACTGGGTTATCAAGTTGCTTGCCTAACATATCTTCTAGCAGTACTGGGCTACCGAAAACGTTATCAACAGGCACATCAAAGAAACCTTGAATTTGCTCAGCGTGAAGATCGCAAGTTAATACGCGGTCAACCCCAACACTTGATAAGAAGTCTGCAACAACTTTAGCAGTAATAGGTACACGAGCACTACGAACACGACGATCTTGACGAGCGTAACCGAAGTATGGGATTACTGCGGTAATACGACCAGCAGATGCACGGCGAAGCGCATCAACCATAACGATAAGTTCCATCAGGTTGTCGTTGGTCGGTGCACAAGTCGATTGGATGATGAATACATCAGCACCACGTACGTTCTCATTGATTTGAACACTGATTTCACCGTCGCTGAAACGGCCTACTACTGCATCGCCAAGTTTGCAAAATAAACGGTCGGCTATTTTTTTGGCTAGTTTAGGGGTAGCGTTACCAGCAAAGAGCTTGATATCGGGCACTTTATGAACCTCAGGTGTTGGCTTTAAGTTAGTGGCTAAAAATGTGACTTAAGGATGTTGTCATCAATAAGCAAAAAACATTTCTAGAAGGTATTTGTTAATCTTGGTTTAAACGTGTCATCAAAGGTGACAGGTTTAAGCCTTTAGCAACAAAGCCGCTCATGGTCGTTGGCAGGTGTGCCAACGCGTCTAGCGCCGATTGTTGCTGTTCGAATTCACCGAAGACGCATGCGCCAGTTCCGGTCATTCTTGACGGCGCATATTCTACCAGCCAGCTTAAGGCATTGGCAACTTGGGGGTGCTTTTCTGTGACAAGCTTTTGGCAATCATTTGACCAATTTTGCTGCATTAAAGTATCGATTGCTAATTTAGGTGTATCGCGAGTTAAGTCTGGCGCTTGGAAAATTGCTTGGGTTGACACATGGACTTCAGGCACTATGACTAGGTAGTACAACTCTGCTGGTTGCACTGCAATAAGCTGTTCACCAATACCTTCAGCGAAAGCAGCAAAACCATTAATAAAAACAGGGACATCCGCGCCAAGTTCTAGGCCGATTTTTGCTAGGGTTGCATGGGGTAAATCAAGCCCCCACAACTTATTTAATGCCACTAATGTGGTGGCCGCATCAGATGAACCACCACCTAAACCGCCACCCATAGGCAAGTTTTTACGTAACCAAATTTGTGCGCCGCCCTGATAATTGCAATATTCTTGTAAAGATTTTGCGGCCTTTAGAATTAAGTTATCTTTTTCTGCGACAACTTTTGATAATTCTGAATGCAAGCTTATTTGTTTCGACTCAGTCGTCTGAAAATCTAAATAGTCACATTGGTCAATAAACTGAAACAGGGTTTGCAGTTCGTGGTAACCATCGGCTCGTTGGCCGGTAATATGCAAAAATAAATTGAGCTTTGCAGGAGCTGGCCATTCAGTGGAGATTGCCAAATTGTCTTTATTTGTTGTCATGTAAAAGCCATTCAAGTGGTTTTGTCATTTTGAGTCGAAGTGCCTATATAAGTACTTATATAACAGCGCATCATCAATAGCCGATAAACCAATATCGATTAGTTATTGGTTTGTGCTAGATTGGTTGTTAGAGCTTGCCATTGATTTATCTGTATTTTTATTTGTACATCAGCGCGATTGATTTGCAGTAATCTGGGCAGCTTAGCACCGCTTTGTTGCTGATAACTCATAAAGCTTACCAGCCAATCCCCGCCATTATCAGCACTGCTAAAACGTTTGATGCTGCCATCTGGATTATATTCTAGCACTTCATCATCAGGGGCGACTTGACCTGTGATCCAAAGCGGTAATTTATTAATGGGAATGGTCATGCCGCTGACGCGGTAGATTAGCCGCTCAGGGTTGTTGTCTGTGTAAGTTTTATCTTGAATGTCTAAACTGGCTAGGCCATTTTCAGACTTAAGTGACAATACAGTTGTGCCAATCATGGTGGTAAGGGTCAATTCATCGCGATCATATTGGCTGCTTTGATCGTGCAACCAAAATAAGTTGGTGCTAAATTTATCGCTGCTAGAACGAAAAGCCAGTTTACCTTGTAATTCCCATGCTTGGGCGTCACTGGGGTGCTTTACCTGTGTTTCTGAAAGCGTGTGCGGCGGACGAATAGAACAAGCCGTTAACAATAAACAGCTCATTAACAGTAAGTGTTTTAGGTAAGTTGTTAAAATTCGCAAAGGGACTCACTGGGATAAAAAAGCGATAAGGCATGATACTGGGCAATAAGCTGATTGTAAAAATGCTTTTATAAATAAAACTGATTTGATTAATTATTACTCCTATACTAGACAATATTAGCTAATGTAGATATACATAGCCCTGTTTTTCTTGGTGTATTTTGTCAAATGATGGATGATTTTGTTAACAAGATAGAATTATTAGAAAAAAAATAGATAATTATTCCGTTTTGTTAAGCCAATTGTGTTTTTAGTTTTACCAATTAAGTAGAATGACCTAATTAATGATCCTGCGAAGAACTTAAAACGAGTCACATGAGCCTAGTAGCAATCGGAATAAATCATAAAACCGCCACGGTCGATCTTCGAGAGAAAGTCGCCTTTTCACCGGATAAGATTCACGATGCGATGAAGAGTCTAGCTAGTCGAACTAGCTCGGGTGAATCCGTGATCGTGTCAACCTGTAACCGTACAGAACTTTATTGCAACAATGGCACTAAAGAAGACATAATCGAATGGCTAGAGGATTATCACAATCTTAGTCATGATGATCTCATGCCTTGTATTTATAGCTATGAGGATCAGGAATGCGTTAAACACTTAATGCGCGTGTCTTCAGGTCTAGATTCTCTAGTATTAGGTGAGCCACAAATTCTTGGGCAAGTTAAACAAGCCTTTGCGAAAGCTAAAGAGGCAGGCACAACGGCAGTTACTATTGACCGTTTGTTTCAAAACACCTTTTCAGTGGCTAAAAAAGTGCGTACTGAAACCGAAATTGGCGCCGCCGCGGTGTCAGTGGCGTTTGCCGCTGTCAGCATGGCCAAACATATTTTCTCATCACTAAGTACCACCAATGTATTATTGATTGGCGCTGGAGAAACCATTGAATTAGTTGCCAAGCATTTAAAAGACAATGAGGTTGCCGGTATTGTGGTGGCTAACCGAACGGTTGAGCGTGCACAGGCGATGTGTGAAGAGTTTGATGCAACGGCAATTACGCTGCAACAAATACCAGACTATCTACCTAAAGCCGATATCGTGATATCCTCTACCGCCAGTCCATTGCCTATATTAGGTAAGGGCATGGTCGAAAAGGCACTGAAACAACGTCGTCATCAACCCATGCTATTGGTTGATATTGCAGTTCCTCGTGATATAGAAGCAGAAGTTGGCGAATTAGACGATGCTTTCCTTTATACTGTGGACGATTTACACAGCATCATTGAACAGAACATGGCTTCACGTAAAGAAGCCGCCGAGCAGGCAGAAGTAATTGCCGATGAACAATCTCATATCTTTATGGAATGGGTGCGTTCGTTAGAGTCTGTAGACAGTATTCGAGAATACCGAAGCCAAAGTTTGGCAATTAAAGATGAATTAGTAGAGCGCGCCTTGAACAAATTAACTCAAGGTGGTGACAATGAACAAGTGATTTTAGAGCTAGCCAATAGGCTAACCAATCGCTTAATCCATGCACCGACACAAGCGTTAACTTCTGCTAGTCGTCAAGGGGACTTGAATACCTTAGGCCAATTACGTGTCACGCTTGGTTTGGATAAAAATTAAGGTAATAAAGCTAAATGAAAGAGTCGGTTATTCGCAAGCTGGAAGGCTTGCTTGAACGTAATGAAGAAGTATTGGCATTACTGAGTGATGCACAAGTTATTGCGGATCAAGACCGCTTTCGCGGCTTATCAAAAGAATATTCTCAGTTAGAAGATATTGTAAAAAGCTTTAAAGCGTTTCAAGAGGCTCAAGCCGATCTTGAGTCAGCGCAAGAAATGCTTACTGAAGATGACGCAGAAATGCGTGAAATGGCTCAAGAAGAAATTAAAGCAGCCAAAAAAGCCATTGCAGAACTTGAAGATGAATTACAAATCTTATTGCTTCCAAAAGATCCAAATGACGACCGTAATGCCTTCGTAGAAATCCGTGCCGGCGCCGGTGGTGATGAAGCCGCTATATTCGCGGGTGACTTATTCCGCATGTATTCACGTTTTTGTGAGTCGAATAAGTGGCAAATGGAAATCATGAACGCCAACGAAGGTGAGCATGGTGGCTTTAAAGAATTAATCGTTCACGTAACTGGTGAAGGCGTTTACGGTAAATTGAAATTTGAATCTGGCGGACACCGTGTTCAACGTGTACCAGAAACTGAATCCCAAGGTCGTGTACATACCTCAGCCGTTACCGTGGTTGTATTACCAGAAGTGCCAGAAGCAGAGCAGATTTCAATTAATCCAGCAGATTTAAAAGTCGATACCTTCCGCGCATCTGGCGCAGGTGGTCAGCACGTCAACAAAACCGATTCAGCCATTCGTATTACTCACGTACCGTCGGGTATTGTGGTGGAATGTCAGGATCAACGCTCGCAACATAAAAACCGTGCCCAAGCCATGAGTGTGCTTTCAGCGCGCTTACAAGCGGTTGAAGATGAAAAGCGTCGTAGCGAAGAAGAATCAACCCGCCGTAATCTAGTGGCAAGTGGTGACCGTTCTGAACGTATTCGAACTTACAACTTCCCACAAGGTCGTATGAGTGAGCACCGCATTAATTTAACGCTATACCGCTTAAATGAAATCATGGAAGGCGACTTAAACGCTATTATTGAGCCATTAATGCAAGAGGAACAAGCGGACTTGCTTGCTGCATTAGCTGACGACTAAGGAGTAACCTTGTCACAGTCTTCTTTCTCTACCATTGCGGAGTCTTTGCAATGGGCTTACAGTTTATTGGTCGATTCATCTGAATCGGCCAATATCGATGCAGAAGCCTTGCTTCTGCATTGCATCAATAAGCAGCGTAGCTTCATTTATACTTGGCCTGAAAAAGTCCTCACCACAGATCAATTCAAAGCTTATAAAGCCATGGTCGAAAAGCGCCAGCAAGGTGTGCCTGTGGCACATATTATTGGTGAACGTGAATTTTGGTCATTGCCATTTATTGTTAACGCCACCACCTTGATCCCGCGTCCTGATACTGAAATTTTAGTAGAAACAGCGTTAAATTTGCCTGTAGCGGAAACGGCTAAGGTACTGGATTTAGGTACGGGAACAGGCGCGATAGCATTGTCATTGGCATCTGAGCGACCACAATGGCAAGTCACAGCCGTTGATAAAGTCACTGATGCGGTAGAACTTGCTAAAGCCAACCGGCAAAACTTAAATCTCACTCAAGTTGAAATTTTACAATCAGATTGGTTTAGTGCAATTGAAGGCCGGCAATTTCAATTAATTGTCTCAAACCCTCCTTATATTGACGAAGCCGATGAGCATTTAGCCATGGGTGATGTGCGCTTTGAACCATCAAGTGCATTGACCGCAGGTGACGCAGGCTTTGCTGATTTATTTCATATCGCAACCTATGCGCGGGCTTACTTATCTGAAGGTGGCTATTTACTGCTGGAGCACGGCTTTGAACAGGCGCTGGTCGTAAGACAAAAGCTCATTGAACTTGGTTATGACAATGTCGCAACCGTGCGAGACTTTGGCAGTAATGACCGTTGCACCTTAGGTCAATGGAACAAGGTTTAAGCCACTTGCAACCGCCATTTTGTCGTTCGTTAATCATTGGCAGTGATCCATCGCGTTAATTGCCCAGTTAATACTGAGTTAGTTGCTGATTTACTCATGTAGTGACTGGCCTAATGGGGCGATTTTCACAACATTGCTAATAAGCCGCCAGATCGAGTAAACTAGCGGCCATTTTATCGGTAGCTCAAAGAGAAAAACAATAATGGAAACCTTTTACAGTTTATATCCAGCTGTTAAACACACGCACTTAACCTTCATCTTTTTAAGTGTGGTCTTTTTTGTCACTCGCTTTGTACTACACATGCGCAAGTCGCCAATCATGGATAAAAAGTTTGTTAAAGTTGCCCCTCATGTCATTGATACCTTCTTATTGTTATCAGGGCTAATCTTGTGCTTCATGATCAAACAATATCCATTTGTCGATGAGTGGATGACTGAAAAATTAATTGCAGTTTTAGCCTACATTGGATTGGGCGTTATGGCACTTAAAGGTAACCGTAACAATTTATTCAAAATCTTCGCCTTTTTAGGTGCTATCGGATGGCTCGTATTAGCTGCCAGGCTGGCTCATTTTAAACAAGTTGTATTAATGGGTTAATAGAGTTTAATGGCAAAACATCAAATGAAAGATGCAGTTAAGATCCCTGAAACTGCATTTGAAATAACACAACATCTTGGCTTTTCTCAAGAGAAGAAAGCGCTTTGGGCTTGGTATGAAATTGCCGGCTCAGTGATGAGCTTATATGTCGAAGATCAGCAACAGCGCTTTGAAGGTTTATTGCACTGGTTTTATGATGATTTAGGCTTTTGTGTGCGTGATGATTACTTTAGTGTTGATGCTGCCGATCTTGGTCGCTGCATTATGACCCGTCAAGGTAACAGCACCACCTTAGCCACGGTATTAATTTTACTGGCTAAGCAGCTTGATATTAGCTTAGAAGCGGTATTATTACCGGGGCACACCGTAGTGAGAAGCCATATAAATGATAATGTCATTTATATCGATCCGCTAACGGGGCAGCAATTAAGCCGCCACCAATTGCATATACTGGTGCGTGGTGAGTTAGGTAATTCGGCCATGCTTAAGCCTAAGTACTTAAAAACAGCCAGCCTAAAACGCTTAATAACTCGTATGTTACATGAGCTAAAAGCGGGTTGCATCGTAACCCAGAAATTTGAACAAGCGATGGAATGCTGCAATTTATTGCTGCAGTGGCATCCTGATGATGTGAGCTTAAATCGAGAGCGCGCTTTTATTGCCCAGCAACTGGGGTGCATTAAAGTGGCCATTTCAGATTTACAGCACTTTATCGACAGCAGTCCACACGACCCGGTGACGGAAATTGTCAAAATCCAGCTGAAAGAGTTAAGTCAACAACCACAGACTTATCACTAAGTGGTTAATATAATATTCAAATTCAGGCTCATTTATGAGCCTGAATTGTTTATCGCAAAGCAGTTAATCTGTCAGTAACTTCGCCAATTTAAAATAATAAGTACTTTAAAGTACATTCATAACAATAATAAATTCACTATGAAATGCATTTGCAAGGGAGCTTTTTCATGACCACCACACCCATGGTAACCAATGACGCAACAGCACTGGGATTACTTGCCGTCATTCTCGGCTTTGTTTTCTATACCAGTTCGTCAGCACACCCATTTTGGCAAAAATTCTATAAGTTTATCCCAGCCTTATTGCTGTGTTACTTCTTACCATCACTACTGAATACCTTTGGTATCGTCGATGGTGACACCTCAAAATTATATTATGTTGCCTCGCGTTACTTATTACCTGCTTGTTTGGTGTTATTGATTTTAAGTGTCGATTTAAAAGCGATTTTAAGTTTAGGCCCTAAAGCCATTGTGATGTTTTTAACCGGCACCGTGGGCATTGTGATTGGCGGTCCCATTGCGTTATTGATTATCTCAGCCATTAACCCTGACGTATTAGGCGGCAATGGCCCTGATGCAGTATGGCGCGGAATGACCACTCTTGCGGGCAGTTGGATTGGCGGCGGCGCTAACCAAGCCTCAATGAAAGAAATTTATGAAGTGGGCGGCGATATCTTTTCCGTGATGGTGACTGTAGATGTAATTGTCGCTAACCTGTGGATGGCAGTATTACTGCTGATGGCATCTCGTGCTAAAGAGATTGATGCTAAAACAGGCGCAGACACCACCGCCCTTGAAGCCCTTAAAGCCAAAGTTGAAAAGTACCATGCAGAAAATGCCCGTATACCTTCACTGCGTGACTTAATGCTGATTGTGGCCATAGGTTTTGGTGTTACCGGGTTAGCGCATTTTGCGGCAGACTTTTTAGGACCATTTTTTGAAGTTAATTACCCTTGGACTCAAGACTACAGCTTAACCTCCAAGTTCTTCTGGCTGGTTGTTATCGCCACTACTATTGGTTTAGCTTTATCCTTTAGTCCAGTAAAGCAGATAGAAGCTGCGGGCGCCTCGAAAGTGGCATCGGCATTTTTATATATCCTTGTTGCGACCATTGGTTTGCATATGGATGTATCCAAACTCGCTGATGAGCAAAACCTGTGGTATTTCGCCATTGGTATTATTTGGATGCTGGTACACGCAAGCTTTATGCTTATCGTGGCTAAAATTATTAAAGCGCCGCTGTTTTATATGGCGGTGGGCAGTCAGGCTAACGTTGGCGGCGCAGCGTCAGCCCCTGTGGTTGCAGCAGCGTTTCATCCAGCACTTGCGCCAGTTGGCGTATTGTTGGCGGTATTGGGCTATGCTGTAGGCACATATATGGCTTGGATGTGTGGCCAGTTACTGCAGATACTTGCGGTATAACATTATTTTTTAATGGGGTTAGCAGCGGCTAATCCCATGGTATTGATTAAAGAGAAATGACTATGGATCATAAAATCATTGGTTTAAATGAGCTAGAAATTGCGAATGATAAACCGTTTGTTTTATTTGGTGGCATGAATGTGCTTGAGTCTCGCGATCTAGCAATGAAAATTGCAGAGCATTACGTAGAAGTAACCCAAAAACTGGGTATTCCTTACGTATTTAAAGCGTCATTTGATAAAGCAAATCGCTCATCTGTGAACTCATATCGTGGTCCAGGTATGGAAGAAGGCTTAAAGATTTTCGAAGAGATTAAGTCGACCTTTAATGTACCTATTATCACCGATGTGCATGAAATTCATCAATGCCAGCCAGTGGCTGATGTGGTTGATATTATTCAGTTGCCAGCATTTTTAGCCCGTCAAACGGACCTAGTAGTTGCTATGGCAGCAACGGGTTCAATCATTAACGTGAAAAAGCCGCAATTCTTAGCGCCCCATGAAATGCGTCATATCATTAAGAAGTTTAATGAAGCCGGTAATGACAACATTATTCTGTGTGAACGTGGTTCAAGCTTTGGCTATAACAACCTAGTAGTGGATATGCTGGGTATGGATGAAATGAAGCAGTCTGGTTACCCAGTCATCTTTGATGCAACTCATGCACTGCAGCGCCCAGGTGGTCGTACTGATAGTGCAGGCGGACGCCGCGCTCAAGCAACCGAACTTGCACGTAGCGGTATGGCATTAGGTTTAGCGGGGTTGTTCATTGAAGCGCATCCAGATCCTGATAATGCTAAGTGCGATGGCCCATGTGCATTGCCGCTTAATCAATTAGAAAACTACTTAACCCAAATGAAAGCGGTAGATGATTTGGTTAAGTCGTTTGAGCCGATTGATACCAGTAAGTAGATAAGAGATTTTTTAAAAGCCCTGAACTTATGATTAAGTTCAGGGCTTTTTTTTGCTTGAACTTAACGTTGTTTGGATAGGTTAAGAAATCGTTTTGATACTCTAGTTGGTAATAAGATCAAGGTCGTGGTGCTTCGCCCACACCAGACCAAAAGGGTATCAACAGCAATACTCTCTTGGAACACCCAGCTGCCCCAACGAAAAATGCTGAAAAGTGTCTGCCATTATTAAAATCATTACCCTCCCCAGCAGCTGCATAAAATGCGGTAACTGTGACTGGCCCGATACCTGGAATACTTTCTAAACGCCAACAAACTTGACTACTTTTTGCCTCTTGTTGTACCTGCTTATCACAAGATTTAATCTTTTCCTCAATACCAATTTGTGGTTAGCTTTGGTATCGACATTTAAGCGGTTAAAAATGACTTAATCAAAGACAGTTATTTATGGATTTTTTGTGCCCGCAATTGGGGCAAGGCAATAATGACTCACCAACTGACTTATCAATACTCCTAGTACCGCCCCTGCCAGTAAGTCACCTAAGTAATGGTAGTTTTGCCCTAATTGACCGATAAAAACGCTTACCATGGCTGTTAACCACAACCAGTAAAGCTTTGGGCTGTATTGCCAAAATAAACTGGCGAAGGCAAAGGTAAATAGCGCATGCCCTGAAGGAAACGAATGATAGCTTTGCGACAATGAAAATGGCGCAAATATCTCCACGCCATGCTCAATCCAAGAGGGGTTATTATTAACCCAAGTTTCTGGCCAGGTGCGGCCGCTGATAATTTTAGCCCCAAAACGGACCACTGTGGCGCTAATAGCGACCAAGACAATGGGCTTAACTAAATGACTGAATGCGTTATTACGACCTAATAAGCCAATTAAAACAAGCACGCCTGCCAATACTTCTAAGGCTAATGGAGTATTTGCCAGTAGTTTAAATACTGAGGTTAATCCAAAGTCGCTTTGCTTACTATCATGTAAAAGCTGTGCCAAAGGTCGATCAATGTAGCTTACGCTTACCAGTATGGCGATAACGGCAACAAGGTAGAATAAACCGACTCGAGCACTAAACGGCAGGGCTTGAGGCTGTAATAAGGCTTTGGGGTGCAATAACATAAGTTTAGCGGCTTGTTTTTTCATAGCTATGGTTTTTCATCTATTGGGTTTATAGCGCACTTTCTAGCGCGGTTATTTCAGTTAGCATGCTTTGATTTATCGCAGCTGTTAAACCGTGATGGGCTGCGCGGGCGACCACGTAACCGTTAATTTGCAGTATCTCGGTTTTGCGATTGTGATGAATATCTTGATGCATAGACGAAAAGTTGTTGGCTGTGAGTTTAATTACCTGATTGATGATGGCAACAGAATCAAGCAGCGAAAGGTTAACCCCATCAGCTTTGGCGACCATGATGCACTCTTGCGTTATCGCCTCGATTTGCTGCTGAAATTGCGGCTGGGCCAATTCACCATTAGCACATTGGGCTAATGCCGTCAGTGGGTTAATGGCGCAATTAACCAGCAGCTTTTGCCACAAACTAGTGACGATATCATCGACTACCGACATATCTTCAACAGCAGCCAGTAATTGGTTTTGTATTGCTAAAGGCATTACTGGGCCAGATAAATGGCCAATAATGCTTTTACCTTTACCCGTATGGCGCACCTGCATCGGCGCCAGTTTTAACGCCGCTTGAGATGTCGTGCCTAAAGATAACCCCAGTTTAAGTTGAGGGTGTTGCTTTAGAAGGGCTAACACCTCTAAATGTGGCCCCATACCATTGTGTAGCAGCAGAATATGACAACTCTGTGGAATAAGCGCCAATATAGAAGCAATAGCATCAGTCACTTGATAAGCCTTTACGCAGACAATGACTAATTTAATATTGGCTAACGCAGCCTTGTTAAGCTGATTTATGTTCGCTTGGATACAGGGCTGATGCAAACTGTCACCGTTAAGAGTTTCAAGAGTGATTGTAGAGCAATCATCATGGCTTGTAGCGCCTACAGAGCGACTGCGTGTGAGTAGTAATGGCTGCTTGATTGCTGCTAACTGGCAGTACAGCAAGCTGCCAATAGCGCCAGCCCCAATAATCGCAATATCAGTCTGGTACACATGATTATCGTTAACATGGTTGTCGTTAACATCAAAAACTGGCTTTTGGGTAGTGTTAAGGATATTGCGGTCGCTGTTAGTGCGCTGTGGCATGTGGTTTCTCTTGAGTGCTATAGGGCAGATTTGAGCGGTCCCTTTTTGAATAACTTTGCAGCTTGATATTTTCTAAACACAAATAGCAATAAGTAAAATAATACCACCCCAATTAAATCTGCAACTACATCAGCAATAGAGGCGCTACGATAGGGGATCTGCGATTGTATCAGTTCAATTAATACCGCATAGGCAGTCATTATCAGCCCCATCCAGTACCATTTAGGCTTGAAGGCAAAATAAGCTAAAAACGTTAAGCCCAAAAAACTGACGGTATGGCCGACTTTATCCATATTAGAAAACGTCATTGGATAGTTAGGTTTAGAGAAAACCAAGTAACTGATGATGATGACAGCGAAAGCAAAAGCGGCGCTAAAAAACAATTTCATTTTCATGCTGTACATATCTTAGCTGGATGCAATGTCGTTTGAGTAAATCAATAATAAAAAAAGCAGCGTTCAAAGTCATTAAATTCCAACTATTAATTGTTTTCTCTTTAGTCTAGGCTTTGCCTACAGGCTTAGAGTGTTAAAATAACCCTAAATAATTTATTGGAGAATGACTATGCCATCTATGGATGTCGTATCAGAAGTTGACGAAGTTGAATTACGTAATGCCGTTGAAAACTCTCGCCGTGAATTGGCGGGACGATTTGATTTTCGCGGTAAAGATGCTGAAATCGAATACAAAGATCATGTGGTGACTTTAAAAGCCGAAGATGATTTCCAATGTCAGCAGTTGGTGGATATTTTACGCATTCAGCTTAGTAAGCGTAATGTTGACCCATCAGCCATGGATGTGGATGACAAGACGGTACATAGCGGTAAAACCTTCAGTCTAAAAGTGAAGTTTAAAGAAGGCATTGAAACACTTATCGCCAAAAAATTAGTCAAAGCGATTAAAGATAGCAAGCTTAAAGTGCAAGCCGCGATTCAAGGTGACTCGGTTCGAGTGACAGGTAAAAAGCGTGATGATTTACAAGCGGTCATGCGTTTAACTAAAGAAGCTGACTTAGGCCAGCCGTTCCAATTTAATAACTTTAGAGATTAAATTTCTGAAGCGTAAAATGCTGCTGCATTAAGTTGTGCTGCGGATAAGCCTCTTAATATAAAAAAGCCCAATGTAATTGGGCTTTTTTTATGCTGAATATCTTGTGATGAATTAAATAGATTAGTTTTTATCGGCCTCAGCTGACAGTATAGGCTCATCAGTTTGTTGATGTTTAACCGAGCTATAGCGTTGTAATAAACTAATTAAAATCAATACCGGAAAGCCAATTAAACTGGCGGCGATAAAGAAATTTACATAGCCAAAGGCATCAACATAAACCCCAGAAAACCCAGCGATAAACTTAGGGAATAGCAACATGATAGAGGAGAGTAGGGCATATTGAGTTGCGCTGTAACCGCTACTAGTTAGGCTTGATAAGTACGCAATAAATGCCGCAGTAGCAATACCAGCGCTGAAGTTATCCACTGAAATAGCAAAGGTCAAAAATGGCATGTTGTAGCCAATGTAAGCTTGCCAAGCAAATAACAGGTTAGTAATGGCCACTAATAATGCACCTAAGAAAAGGATCTTCATGGTGCCATAACGCACTAATAATACCCCGCCAAATGCTGCGCCAACTAAGGTCATGATTAAACCATAGACTTTACTAACAAAAGCAATTTCCTCTTTACTAAAGCCCATGTCGACATAGAACACATTGGCCATAATTCCCATAACAATGTCTGAGATGCGGTAGCAAGATATAAGTAATAAAATCAGTATCGCGGTTTTACCATATCGCTTAAAAAAGTCGATAAAGGGCAATACGCTGGCGCTATACAACCAAGCCAATGGCGCTGCAAGTTTAGGCGGATACTTTTGTGCAAAGCGTTGTTTAAGTTGTAACTCTTGTTCATCAGCGCTTTTGGTGTCAACTTCAGGCTCTTTACTGCAAAGAGTGGTAATAATACCCACTGACATTAATAACGCCATCACAAAGTAAGCGGTTTGCCATGATTCAAGATTGTAGCCATCATTGCCAGGGTCAACCCAAGCGGCAATGGTTAACGCCCCTGCTGTGGCGACAATCATTGCGCCGCGATAACCTACTTGATATGCCGCAGCTAAGGCTGCTTGCATTTTTTCTGGAGCAGATTCAATACGAAATGCATCAATGACAATGTCTTGGGTGGCTGAGGCTAAGGCGAGTAAGAAAGCGCAAATGGCAAGCCGCTCTAAATCCACTAAGGGATCGCTAAATGACATGCCGGCAATGGCGCCCACCAGACATAACTGCGCAAATAGCATCCAGCCACGGCGGCGGCCAAAAAATCGGGTAAAAATAGGCAAAGACATGCGGTCAACCAGTGGTGACCAGGCCCATTTGAAGGCGTAGGTGAGGGCTATCCAACTAAAGTAACCAATGGCGGCGCGGTCAACGCCAGCTTCTCTTAACCAAAAGCTTAAGGTTGAAAATACTAACATTAACGGCAGGCCAGCCGAGAACCCGAGTAACAATAAAATAACCACGCGCTTATGATAATAAACTGACAGCGCTTCTCGAGTTCGACTAAATAATTCTGACATAAGACAACAGATAAGAGGAGAATGGCTCTAGCTTAAGCGGGCTCGCTAGATGGTTCAAGTTATTATCAAGTTATTAATAGTACAGCAATTTGAGCTTGGTCAATAAACAAGGGTATTTGTAATACTCAGGTTTGTTAAACCATGAGTTTAAGCTCAACGCTGCTATGAGTGAGCATTGGTTATATTGATGATTAAAATAATAAAAAAGTAATTAGCATAGCGCTTATAACAAGCTGTGTTGTAACTAAAAAGACCCACTAAATAGTGGGTCTAATGCCAACACAACCTTGAGGTACTTCACCACCGCTATTAATGTAATCACAGCAATCGTGAACTTGTTGACGTAAATATTGATTACCGCGGATAACCATTGCTGGCCATTCATGAAAACAGTGCAATAAATGCCAAAATACTTTTTCAGTATCAGTTGGAGTCATAGTTTCAGGAGGGTTATCTAAGTCGACGGCTTGCCACTCTTCCAATACATCCCACATGTAGAGTTTGATTTCATGGTGATCTAGTTGGTTATCTAAGAAGGCTTTTCCATAATACGCCAGTTGAGGGGCTTTGGTTTCTATAAAATCATTGGGCGTCATCGTCTTTGGCGTTGTTATCTTAATTGGCATGAGAAGCGTCCTTATAATTCCATTTATTGACCAATAAGGTTTGTTACAAGATAGACTAAAGTATAGTTGGTTATCTTGAACATTCACTCGGATTTACAAAGTAAAATGAAATTCAGTATTTATGACTAGATAATCATCGCTAGGCATTGTAAAAAACTACAAAAAAGCGGCGTTAAATGTATATTTAACGCCGCTTTTTTAAATAATTGATGAATTTACGTAACGTAAATGAGTCACCTATAACCATGAAATTTATAAGGTTTATCGTTTCAGTAGTGTCGCTTTATTCAATTTCACTTCTTTAACGGGCACATCAGGCCAATTGAGTTGGGCATTATGGCCAGTTGGAACATATGACATGGCTTCCAGTACTGCCATTCCTTCTACGACTTCGCCAAATACCGCATAACCCCAACGGCGCTTGGAAGGATTGAGGTTTTTATTATCGCCTACATTGAAGTAAAACTGACGCGTGGCAGAGTGGGGGTCGTTATCGCGAGCCATAGCAATGGTGCCCATAGCATTGGATAAACCATTACCGGATTCATTAACGATAGGGTCTAGCGATGGAAGTTCTTCAAACTCCGAGGTTAATCCGCCACCTTGAACCACAAAATCGGCAATGACGCGATGAAAAATCGTATTGTCATAATCGCCTTTGACCACATAGGTCAAAAAATTATCCACAGTGAGTGGCGCACGGGTTCTATCTAGCTCAACCACGACCTTGCCCATGCTGGTATCAAACTCAACTTTTGGGTAAAGCGTATCGGGCTGAATATCCACGGCTGCTTGAGCAACCATGGTTGATAATGCAAGTACGCTGGCTAACATCCACTTAAGCATGGCTTCTTCCTGGGTTATTGTTGTAAGAAATGGTGCAGTTCAGCATCATTAATAATTTTGCTGGTCAGTTCATCGATGAGCTTATTCATATCCAGCTCAAGGGTGGCGTAATCTGGGCTAAATGGGCCCTTTAATAAACCTTTAGCGTTATATATCTTAGTAAATTCTTGGGTTTGATTTTTAGCGACCACATTGATGGTTAATGTCGTCTTTGCCTCAAAACCGAAAGTCGACTCGGTGACATCTGTCAGTAAATAATCTAATTGAAATTCAGCCGAATTGGTCGCTGCAGGGTCAACTTGATAGCCCGCCTTGGTCATGGCTTGCTTAAATACATTGTCCAGTTGCTGCCTGATAGGTTCACTTGGGCTAATTAATTCTGCTGCTTCACCTTCTTTATTAAAGCGAACAATAAAGTTAGCTTTGCGGACATCAATGGTGTTTACCGCAACAGTGGCATATTGGTCGATTTGATTCAGTGGTTGGGGGACACTGGGGTTAAGCGCAATATGGGTCGGGGTGTAACTGGCGCAAGCTGAAAGAAATAACGAGCTGCATAACAACAAAGGTAATGATTTCATGTCACAAAACGGTAAAAAATGATGGCCTCAGAATAACAGATTTTTACTGCCTTGCCAGCCCAATAACCTGAGTTAATCAGTTTCACTGGTTCATTTATTAGTCTGGATTATTTCGCCATGATGATGAGAGATTAGTGGTGATATCCCATGGTAACAAACCATTGACTTTAGCCCTGAAAGTATAGAGGTTAGAGTCTAATCATATTATTCATTGGATGCTAAATGGCTTTACATCATCGACAACCCACTTCGGCATTAGCGCCAGAATCGTTAATTAAAAATGACGGCCAACCTATATATGGGCATTTTGATGGCATTGTCGCAGATCTTGGTGTTAAGCAATTTAGTTACTTTACTGACATGGATAAGCCCAGTTCATGGTTTGCAAAACATGTCGATTTTAAGCAATTTCAATTTGTTAATATTACTACCCCTCGTTATATCATTGGGGTGGCTATTGCCGATATTCGCTATGTTGGCAGCAGTTTTTGTTACCTCTATGACATAGAAAAAAATCGCTTAACACAGACGCAAACCTTAAAACCGTTAGCGCTGGGTATGTTACTGTCTCAGTCACCTAAAAATGGTCAGTCGCGCATTAAGCATCGCCAATCTCAGATTGAATTTGTTATTAAAGACGGTGTCTGGCAGTTATATATCGCCGCAGACAATATTCAGGCTGAGCTTACATTAACAGCGCCCATGTTAAGTTTGCCGATGAGTTTATGCACGCCAACCGGCTATAACGGTTGGACGTATACCCAAAAACACAATGGTTTAAAAGTATCAGGCAGTTTAACGGTCAATGATGAACCGCAGCCGCTGAATCAGGCTTTAGCGAGTTATGATTTTTCTGCCGGATACATGCGCCGAGAAACCAGCTGGCGCTGGGCGTCAATTAATACTCAAGTAGAGTCTGGTGTGTTGGGGCTTAACTTAGCCGCGGGCGTTAATGAAACAGGCGCCACCGAGAACGTGTTATGGATTAATGGTGAACGCCATTTTATGCCCGCTGTAAGGTTTGAGTTTAATCGCCAGCGCAGTGACGATGATTGGTACATCACCGGGGGGGACAATCAAATTGATTTAAGCTTTCACGCATTAAAGTGTCGCAGTGAGAAGATTAACCTTGGGTTTCTTAAAAGTAATTTCAGGCAGTATATTGGTTATTTTAGTGGCCAGATAACCGACAATAATGGCCGAGTGCATCAGTTACAAAATCAACTTGGATTAACCGAAGATCATTTTGCAAAGTGGTAATGAACCTAAGCCTGTTAGCGCCAATGGGTTAATGCATTTATAAATAGATTCATAAAATACAATAATAAAAAATAAAGAAGGTTTTCAATGGATTTGAATATACTGATCACTCACCCCGAGCTCTTGCTACTGGTGCTGGCGCCACTATTTTTCCTGTGCATTTTACTGGAGTGGTATCTAGGCACTAGAGCCAATAAGTTACCCGAATCAGCCAAGTACGCCCCTATGGAAGTTGCGTGTAATTTTTGCCTTGCCGCAATGCATCAACTAACTGACATTTTAGCCGGATTATTTATCGCAAAATTATACCTGATGGTATTTGATTGGAAGCTACTTGATATTCAAATGGGAATTGGCAGTTTTATTGCGTTGATGATCGCCCAAGATTTCTGTTATTACTGGTTTCACCGCGCAAGCCACCGTGTGCGCTGGATGTGGGCGGCTCATGTTGTTCACCATAGCTCTGAAAATATGAATTTCAGCACTGCTTTTAGGCAGAGTTTGCTTTACCCCTTAGCGGGAATGTGGCTGTTTTGGCTGCCATTGGTGGTGATTGGGTTTGACCCCAATTGGGTGGTATTTGTAGTACTGCTTAATTTGGGGTTACAGTTTTTTGTGCATACCCAAGCGATTAAATCTCTTGGCCCGCTTGAGCTTATTTTTAATACGCCGTCACATCATCGGGTGCACCATGGCCGTAACCCACAATATATTGATAAAAATTATGCAGGCGTGCTGATCATTTGGGATAAGTTATTTAACACCTTTGAGCCTGAAAATGACACGGTGATTTATGGTATTACCAAGCCGGTTAATAGTTTTAATCCTATAATCGTGAGCTTTGCTGAGTGGCGAGATATGTTTAAGGAAGTGACTATGGCGGGGTTAACATTAAAGCAAAGATTAGCGGTGTTATTGTCGCCGCCGGCTCAAGTTGATGCTAAGCCCAATAGTCATACTGAAAACCTTAACCATCTTGAGGAAGAGCAGAGCCAGACTCGATAATGATGACGGATTTTTAAAGAAAGGTTTAACCTACTTAACAGATACTCGGAAGGGGTTGAGTACATGAAAAGTAGGTCTCACCAAATAAAAAAGGGCTATTTGGGTTCAGCCCCAGCGACAATTAACTAGTCACTTTATGTTTGCTCAGAACATAAGGTTTATTACTAGATAATGTAATGCTAAATTGTTTAAAGCTAATTCCTTGCTGAGGCTATTTGCTTTTGGGGCTAACAGGCTCAATTCTGGGGATCAATATCCACACCGCAGCAATGGCAATGAGAGCTAAAGATGCACCAATAACAAATGCTGGCGTGTAGTTACCGTCAGCCGTTAAATAGGGCACTAACGCTGTTAACCCTAATGCCCCTAGCTTGGCAGCCATTCCTGAAACCCCTGCTAGTGTACCCACAGCTTTTTTCCCAAATAAATCACTGGGCAGTGTTTGTACATTACCAATAGCGGTTTGAAAGCCGAACAAGATCACCGCCATGATCATTACCGCGGTCGTTGGCCCACCTGGGTTTGCCATAGATAAAAGCGATGGCAACATAATCAAACAACCCAGGGTAATCGTCAGCTTACGGGTTTTATTGGTATCCCAACCTGCTTTTAAACGGTTTTGTGCCAGTAAGCCACCAAACCATGCCCCAAGCATTGCTCCCACATAAGGCACCCAGCCGTATATCCCAATAGACTTAACATCCATGGCGTACACTTCATTGAGGTAAATAGGGATCCAGAAAACAAATAACCACCAGATAGGATCGATTGCTGCAGACGCAATAATCACCCCCCAACTTTGCTTATGAGAAAGTAGCTCTGTGGTGGTCGGGTTATATTCTTTTGCATCAACTTCATCGTCAGCGTTAGTGCATTTCTGACCTGTTAAAATGTATTGTCGCTCCTCCTCGGTAATCCAAGGGTGAGACTTAGGCGGTGCTTTAACTAAGATAATCCAAGGGATTAACCATAATAAACCAACCAAACCAATGACAACGAAGACCATTTGCCAGCTAAAATAAACGGTCATATAAGCGATAAGTGGAATCGATATAATGCCGCCAATCGCAGCGCCTGAGTTAAAAATGCCTTGAGCTAAAGCACGCTCTTTTGTAGGAAACCAATCAGCATTACTTTTAGCTGCGCCTGGCCAGTTACCTGCCTCAGCCAGACCTAGAATTGCTCTAAAGATACTGAAACTCAGCATGCCCTGTGCGAATGCGTGCGCAGCTGTTGCAATAGACCACACCCCAATTGAGAGCACAAAGCCTAGTCGGGTACCAATCCAGTCAAATATTTTACCAAATATCGCCTGACCAAAGGCATAAGATAATATGAATACAATAGAAATATTGGCATAGATCTGTTTGCGCTCTAGTGCGGTTTCATTAGGAAATATATCTTCAACAATATCAGGCCAAAGCACGCTTAGCGCTGAACGGTCGATATAATTAATTACCGTAGCTAATGCGATGAGTAGAATCACCCACCAGCGTAAGTTTCTTATTTTCATTTTAGTCCCTCAATGAAATCTTCTCTTGCGGGACTAAAGGTATCAATTAAAATACCGCCTGTTGGGCAAGTGGCCCCATGGTCTGCATGAGGCGGGATCATACAGCTATCACCCGCTCTTAGAATTTTAGTGACGCCATCGATATTAAAGTGAAATTCACCTTCCACAACGTATGAAACTTGTGAGTGTCTGTGGGCATGATTGTAACCAATGGCTCCTTTCTCAAACCAAATTTTTACTGCCATTAGCTCTTGATTAAACCCAAGCATTTGACGCTTTAAACCGCCGCCAATGTCTTCAATTTCTGTTTCATTTCCAAATGAAAAATGTTCGCTCTGTTTCATTGTGACTCCTACTGCTTATTTTTAGTTATTGGTTTTTATGGATAAATTTAGGGTTTTCATAAAGCGCGCTAATGGTTGGTAGTAGCGTATGAGTAAATTGGTTATGACTGAGTTGAGTGACGGGGTCACCTGTGGTGTGTTCTATTTTGACTGCGGCACTGTCAGTAAATTGATTATTAGCCATATCGGTCACTTGCACGCCATGAAGGTATAAGCTGGCTTTGAAGGGATTACGTTTTCCAAGGCCAACCTGATTGATGTGATTATTCACAAATGTAAGGTGAGGGCCGAAGGTACTTTCGTCTTTACCGCCGCGATATAAATTAACCAGTGAGCCTTGAATATGCTCAAACTGATTGTTGTTTACTTGTACATACTCAGCGTTATAAATGCCTTTATCATCAGTCTCTTTATTGAGCCTTAAAATATCACCGCTGATATTGATAAAGTGATTATTGCTAATGACAATATTATTGGCAAAAGCTCGCGCACCTGAGTCAAAAAAGTGAAATGAAGGCTGGTTATCAAGTTGTTTGATTTCACTATTTAATAAGCTGAATCGATAATTGGTTAACATGCCGGAGCTGGTGGTTTTTACCACACTGTTTTCTGCAACATCGTTAGCTGCAATATCGTTACCTGCAATATTGGTACTATTTTTACCGCTAATGACTAAACCATCGAGCTTTAAACTGCCGTTATTTTGAATTTCAAATAGGCTGGATTGGCTAAAACTCAGTTTGGCTTGTTGCTTTACTCGTGCCTTGATGGTGAGCGGCTTATTGATAAGTAACACTTGTTCAAGTTGATATTCGCCGTTATTGAGTGCGATAACATCGCCAGCGCTTGCATGGTTAACGGCTTGCTTAAGCTCTTGCGCGGTTGAAACTGCGATTTGGTTACCTGAATCAAAGGCGATTTCTGGTTCTGTTTTCGGATACCAACTCACGCCAGTTGCGTTTTTTAAAGTGGGAGTGAGTGAGGTCGATATGCCATAGGCGCTTAAGGCGTTATTGCTTGGATATAACAGGCCATTTTCAGCCCGCACGAGTTTAATCGATTGCGCATCAATGCCTTGAGTAATGCTGTTATTGTTAAGCTTATTAGAAACGTTGTTAGTAAAGCTTATCCCTGAAATATCATCAAATATGGCGAATGGTGATAGTTGATTGCGATTAACTAACAGGTTTTTTGAAAACTTAGTTTCTAGCGGCGCAGCAGAGCGTTCAGCATTACTACCTGCAGCTAAATGAATATGGTTTACATCAATAAAACTGTTGTGATTAATATTGGCATTAACCACTTGGTGATAACGATTTAAAGGCGAGTTAGGTACGCCATTCATAATGGTGAAGCCACTGCCAAAGCGATAACCCGTTAAGCCTTCAAAGTAGTTGTTGGTGACGATTTGATCGCGATTGATCACCCGAACGCCGCCAGTGTGCTCTACGCCATTACCTAAAAATACATTGCTGCTTATTTGGTTAGCATTACCATGACGTAGGGTTAAGGTGCCGCGGGATGCAAAAAAGGTGTTGTTACGAATGGTGTTGTTGCCGGACTTAACGGAGATGATTTCTACTTCGCCATCACAGCGGTCAAAGTAGTTATTTTCGATGACAGTTTGCGATGCCGACATGGAATGATGGCTAGTGCCAATGCGGATTGTTTCACCGCCATTGGATCCCAAGGTTGGCCGAGGACCAAAGTAGTTATGATCAATCTGATGATTATTTTGCTGACTTAACGGCGATTTTAATCGCACCGTTAAGGTCACGCCTTTATTACGCTTACCCACTAAATGATTGTGGTCGAAGCGGTTATTTTTACCATACAGCGCCACCCACTGATCAGAATCAAATCGCTCTGGCTTATTGAAGTTGTCGATGACCACTTCAGATACTCGCGAATGATGAGCAAAATCATCATCACTGCTTCTAAAGGCAATCACTTCACGGCTTGGACTGTAGCCATTTTTAAATACTAAGCCGCTTACATGTAAATACTGGCCAGATAAACGCAAATTAGATTGGCCTGATAATATGACTTTGCCTTTGGTTTGCGCTGACAGTGTGATGGGGGCCGCTTTTGTGCCTTGACCTGTAAAGTTGATTTCAAAGTCTTGCCAAATACCGTCAGCCAAGATGATTTCATCACCTGCGACAATATTTTTTATTGTTTGGTTATATTCCACAGGCGTCTTCACTGTGTAAGTGGCTGCATTGAGCGATAAGAAAGGGCTTAATGCCGATAGACACAGCATAAGAGCAATATGTTTTAAGTTTTTATCCTTGCTAGGTAAATATTGATATTGCATTAGTACGCTCATTGTTATTTTTATACTGAGTTTTAGTGTTGTTTTAATCGTAAATAAACTCCTAGCTCAATAGTGGGGTAGGAGTGGCAATGCTAAGTTTCTAATGCGGATTAAAACTTAACTTTCGCGCCAAGGAAGTACTTAGGCCCTGAACGAGAGTAGTCAGAAACTGTGGTGTCATTACCACGAGTCATGATTTGTGGCTCGTCTAGCAGGTTTAGCGCTTTAAGTGATACCGATAAGTAATCAGAGTCTTGCACATAACGGTTTGAACAATCTGGAAACGGCAAGTTATTAGGTTGGAAATAGGACTCACGGTACTTATAAAGCACTGGCAATGCTGCCCAATCACCTTCCCAATACACTGACGCAGATGCCACTTGTGGTGAGAAACCAAATAGATTTGCATCAGGCACAATATTTTGGCTGCCAGTTAAGCTTACTTAACCTTAATGCGTCGCTTATTTTATTAAGTTTCACGTTTATCTCCCCAGATAAAATATTGTATTTAAATGCGAACACAATCCTTTAAACATGATCTTTAAATACAACCTTTCGCTGCATAGAAACTAACCAATGGTCATGGTGCGTGTCAACCATTTCGTGTTACCAATATTAAATTGGCTTTACTTTTTTGTTATTACCAATAACATTAAGGTAACAATGATTACTGCTTGTATGATTGCTGAATTGCACTCTAAAGTGATAAATAGGCTTTGCGTTGAATGACTAAATCGATATGATGTAGGTTATGCAAATTGTTATTTTTTAAAATATTGAAGGACCAAACATGAAAAATAGACGTATGTTTTGGCGCATCGTAGAAGAGATTGAAGCGTCTATTACTCGCGGCGAATATGTACCTGGTAGTCGTTTACCTCCAGAAAGGGAGCTAGCTGAAAAGTTTGATGTTAGCCGTCCAACCATTCGTGAGGCGATTATTGCACTGGAAGTGCGAGAGAAAATTGAAGTTAAAACGGGTTCGGGTGTTTACGTCTTACAATCAGTCAATCAGTCCCAGCTAAAAAACAAAATCAACGCCTTTGAATTAACCCAGGCTAGAGCACTTGTTGAAGGTGAGATAGCGGCACTTGCTGCAAATACTATTACCGAAGAAGAATTGGTAGAGTTAAATAAGACGTTGGTTATGATGGAAAATAAGTCTTATGTAGAAGAAGCAGATCAAATGTTTCATAACATCATTGCTAACTCCACTCGTAACGGTGCATTAATAAAAATGTTTGAAAGCTTGTGGGCATTGCGGGCATCAAGTCCAAAAATTATTGACGACTATGATAGCGTTTGTAGCAAAGACAACCAGAAGACCTTAGATGAACATACTGCCATTTATGAGGCTCTCGCCGCAGCAGATGCTTCAGAGGCGCGCTTGGCTATGCACAAACACTTTAATCGCTTGATTAATGTATTGTTTGATACTGTTGAGGCTAAATCACTTGAAGAAGTGAAACGTAAAAACAGTGAGAAGCGTGATTTATATTCAATTGATAACTTGGTTAACAGATTAAGTTAACCATCAATACACACTTTAAAGGACGCTAAGCGTCCTTTTTTTATGGTTGTAGAGAATTCTGTTTGTTTTTTTGTACAAAATCAGCGGCCAAAGCAAGGGCTGCGGTTAAAGGTTGTCTTTTTTACTCTTATCGCTAATTCAAATCGCTAATTCAAATCACTAATTTAATGACTTAAGCCGAGTTGGTCTAGAGTCTAACCTTGGTGATATTTTACCTTATCAATTAACAAGGATTGTCAGTTTATTGGACATTATATTAAACCTTCGGGATAAGCTTTTATTGATTTACAGTGAAAAAGTGATGATAGGTGCTTAAAAAGCATGTAATTACCTTGCTATCTTAAAAGTTTTTTTATTACTAAATTGTAACAAATTTTCTGAGAATGATATTTGTTTGTATTTTTGGCGTTGGTTACGAAGATCATTTAGCCGGTCTATTGGTATACCAATTTTTTCTGGTGTTATTACCAATTCAATTGCCTTATCTAAGCTTTTATTTAGGGGCTGGTGGCAGCTTATTAGCTTGAATAATAGCGTCTCGGGTTAGTTAATAGCGTTATAATTTGCTATAGGGTGTCATATCAATATCGATTTATTAGGCGCTTTATTTTATAGCCAGTCTTCGATCATTAGCCGTTATGGTAAGCTCGATTGTTACAGCTGGTAATAAACTTACATGAGTAACAACTTAAGTGGTAATGCTCGTCTTGGCGGTTAACTGTTTTGACTCGGCCGAGTAAAGTATCTGTGGGGGAGAAGTATTGAAACTAGGGCCTGATATGACTAACACAGATTAGCGGCACAGATTAACTGCACTGATTAGCCAGAATGAGTCGTTTAACTGTTAGCGCGATTAAGCCTTTAAGTTAAAGGCTTAATCGAAGCTTGAACAAAGGTTGAGTCTGGCAGGGTTTACTTAATTGCTTGTAAAATAACAAACTTACCATTTGACGCCACAGTGTTGCAGTTTTTAAATAAACGCTTCAATTTTACATGGTAAGCCAAATGCCGATTGCCCACGACTTGTAACATGCCGCCAGGGGCTAAACGTTTACGGGCATCAACAAACATCTGCCATGCAATGTGATCGGTTATTGCTTCCCCCTGGTGAAAAGGAGGGTTACACAACACCAAATCAGCCACCATTTCAGCATCTAAGTGGGTTAAACAATCATCCCAATGAAACTGCGCTTTTTCAGCCCCAAAGCCATTTGCTTGCCAATTGTGACGACTCGATGCAACGGCCATTTCTGAGTCGTCTACAAAGTGGATAGTTGCTTGCGGGTAAAGTTGTCCGGCTCGCAGGCCTAAAATACCATTACCACAACCAAGATCTATAACGGTATTAAACTCACCTTCTGGCAAGTTATCTAGCATGATACGAGCACCAATATCGAGCTTGTTAGCGGCAAATACATTGCTTAAGTTACTGATGTTAAGTGATAACTCATCAACAGGCCAGTTGACAGCTTGTGGAAGTTGGCGTTTATTACCGTCAGCAATACAAGTGATTACGCGGGTTTTCTTCCAAGTTAAGCTAGCATTAGCAGCGCCTAAATTTTTCTCAATGACGGCTAAAATCGCTTTATTGATGGTTTTTGCTTTAGCGCCAATGAGTACCTGAGTACCTTTTGGTAAAACCTGAGATAAGCGCTGCAATTGATGAGCAAAATAACTGAGGTTTTTTGGCAGCTTCATTAACACTAGCTGCAAGGTGTCAGGTAATAGCTCACGGCTATGAAAACGCTGGATATTATCTGATGGCAGTTGATTGGCTGCTAAGTTTAACTCAGCCCCCAGTAAACTGGTTTTCGCGTCGGTTTCCACAAATAAAGGCCAGCTTGGCTCAATCGCAACAAGGCCGCATTGCAGCGCCCCAAAATTATCATTAATGATGGCGGTATTAACTGGGCTCGTGTTTGACTGAATCTGGCTTGACTCAATAATATGTTTTATCAGGTGTTCATCGGCGGCATCCCAAGCTTGCAGGTTGGACTCTTGCTGCTTTGGATAGCGAAAAAGTGTTAACTCAATTCCTTCACATGAGAATTGGTTTGCCGTCATTATAATTACCTGTCATCAACATCATCAAAATAGCCGATAATTATCGCAGATAAGCGTTTATTGTGCGAGAGGAACTCAGGGCTTATCTGCAGTTAATCGCCCCGTTTAATCGCCATATCTAAAATGATGACGCCTTACACCCAAATTGCCCTGTGGCGTATTTGTTCGACATAGGCTGATAAGGTTTGCAGCGCCAAGGTGACTGATGCTAGATTACATAGGCAATAGATTAAGCTCAACGCGCTAATAACATTAACATTTACAAAGGAATTGTATGAAAGGTGCAGGTGGAACGTCAGGTGGAATTGGGTCATTTTTTATTGGTTTGATTATGATGTGCGGTGGTTTTTATATGCTACTGAATGCCATTAAAATCACCAGTTCATTTGGTATGGGGCATAGTCTATACAGAATGGGCGGTATGAACCTGACCAGTGGCATGATCATGATCCCATTTATGTTTGGAGTAGGTTTGATGTTTTACAATGCCAAAAATATTTTTGGCTGGATCCTAACCTTTGGCTCACTGGTTGCGCTTATCTTCGGCGTGATTAGCTCAATTAATTTTCGCTTTACCCAAATGAGCGCGTTCGAATTAATTGTTATCTTAGTGCTGAGTGTTGGCGGCTTAGGGATATTTTTACGCTCACTGAAAACCATCGACAGTAACAGCTTGAGCTAATCTACTGTTTTGTTTTACTGCAAGCAATAGTAAAACCCTGCACCATTTTGCAACAATGCTGAGTTCAATAATTGGCTCAGTATTGTCAATGCTATATTTATCTTCATCTGCTTGATTGTTTATTGGTACTATTTGGCTACTTAGTTTTTATTGGTATCTATTTTGACTACTGACTCGCCTTCACAGCCACTTGAACAAAAGCCATCGTCTAAACAAGCATTTCCAGTATTGCCGTGGATTATGACATTTCTGAAGCCTTATCGAATGAGAGTGGTAGCGGCAATTATCTTTTTATTTATCGGCTCATTTGCTTGGTTATCATTAGGCCAAGGAGTGAAGATGATGGTCGATGAAGGCTTTGTGGCTGATAACGCTGGCCGGCTCAATGAAATCGTCTTGTTTATATTAGTGATAACCGCAGTAAGTGGCACGGCGGTCTTTTGTCGCTTTTACTTAATGACTTGGCTAGGTGAGCGGGTTATCGCTGATATTCGCTTGAAAATATATAACCATTTATTGTCATTATCGCCGGCATTTTTTGCCGAGCAGCGCACTGGTGAAGTGATTTCACGCTTTACCGCTGACAGCACGTTATTGCAAAGTGTGGTGGGCAGTAGTTTGTCGATGGCGTTTCGCTCAAGTGTTACCGTGCTCGGCGCTATAGTGATGATGGCGCTGACCAGTATTAAGTTAACGGGCTTAGTGTTACTGGCTGTGCCTATGGTGTTTGTTCCGGTTATTTTTCTTGGTAAAAAAGTGCGTCAGTATTCACGTACCAGCCAAGATAAAGTGGGCGATCTGGGGGCGTATATCGATGAAACCCTCCATGAAATTCATACCGTGCAAGCCTACGGCCATGAAAGTAAAGATCGCTACGTGTTCAATGAGCAAGTTGAAGCTGTGATGACCGCGGCTAAAAGCCGTATTCTCTATCGCTCTATTTTAATATCTTCAGTAATGTTTTTAAGTATTGCCGCTATTGCCTTGGTGCTGTGGGTTGGGGCGCAAGATGTGATGGCGCAAAATATTACCGCTGGTGAATTATCCGCCTTTATGTTTTATGCGGTAATGGCAGCAGGTGCAGTGGCCACCATTAGTGAAGTGTTCAGTGAAATTCAGCGCGCCTCAGGCGCTGCAGAGCGATTAGTTGAGTTAGTGAACACTCCTATTGATTTACCACAAGTTACAACGCCTCAGATGCTACCTGATGAGGTTAAAGGCCAACTGAGTCTAGAGCAGTTACGTTTTGCTTACCCTAGTGTTGCCGATGATGTCATTAAAGGCATTGATTTACAGATTAAGGCGGGTGAAAGAGTTGCGTTGGTAGGAGAAAGCGGCGCCGGTAAAAGTACCTTATTTGAATTGCTGCTACGTTTTTATCAACCTCGCTCAGGCGCTGTTAAGTTAGATGGATTTGATATCTCGCAGTTGAGCTTAAACCAATTACGCGAGCAGTATGCATTAGTGCCACAAGACTCAGTTATTTTCGCCACTAACGTACTTGAAAATGTTCGCTATGGCCGGGTTGATGCCAGCGAAGATGAGGTTATTAACGCTTGTAAAACAGCTAAAGCTGATGAATTTATTAATGAGTTACCTGACGGCTATCATACCTATTTAGGTGAGAGAGGCGTTAAGCTCTCAGGTGGTCAAAAACAGCGCATTGCCATTGCCAGAGCCATATTGGCAGACAGACCTATTCTATTATTAGATGAAGCCACCAGTGCCCTAGATGCGGTGAGTGAAGTGTATGTAAAGCAAGGTTTAGATAATCTGATGCAGGGCAGAACCACCTTGATCATTGCCCATCGATTAGCCACAGTGATTAATGCCGACAGAATTGTGGTGTTAGAAAAAGGCCAAGTCGTTGCTGTGGGCACACACCAAGAGCTAATGCATACAAGTGAAATTTATAACGCGTTTGCCAGCTTGCAATTACTCGCTGACATTGACATAGGGCAAGAATCTGCTTAGCGCTGACTATTTTCAGTTTAGCCAGCGATAAAAAAATGCCTTCAATTGTGAAGGCATTTTTGATGTTGTTACGAATGATATTTCTTTTAAATCATATACCGTGGACTGCTACTTTCTTAACTCGCGGCGTAAGATTTTACCCACAGTGCTTTTCGGCAGTTGCTCGGTAAACTCAATAATGCGTGGAATTTTATAGGCTGTTAATTGGCTGCGGCAATAATCTGAAATTTGCTGTTTGGTTTGCGCTTCATCAATTGAGGGATCTTTTAAAACGATCACTGCTTTAACTGCTTCACCGGATTTTTCATCTTCGACACCGACTACCGCGCACTCAAGCACTAATTCGTTTTGGGATAAAATATCTTCCACTTCATTGGGATAAACATTAAAACCTGAAACGATAATCATGTCTTTTTTGCGATCGACTATTTTGTGAAAACCATCTTTAGTAGCGACTGCAATATCGCCGGTTTTAAAATAACCGTTACGGGTCATGACTTTGGCGGTTTCTTCAGGCTTTTGCCAATAGCCTTGCATCACTTGTGGGCCTTTAACTGCAAGTTCGCCAGCTTCACCTAATGGCACTTCTTCATCGTTTATATCTAATATTTTAACCTCGGTGGCCAATACAGGTTTACCAATAGTGCCTAACTTTTGGTAACCCGGCGCATTTAAGCTCACTACCGGGGCGGTTTCTGATAAGCCATAACCCTCAGATATCATACTGCCAGTAGTTTTTTGCCAAATATTTGCCGCAGCACTTGTCAGTGCTGTGCCGCCAGAGAGCGTAATGGTTAACTTACTAAAATCCAATGCTTGAAATTCTGGTTGGTGGCATAGGCCAACAAATAAAGTATTAAGCCCTGCAAAGCCAGTAAACGGATAACTGGCCATAGTCTTTATTAAGCCTGCAATATCGCGTGGGTTAGGGATTAGCACTGAGCAGCTGCCAGATTCAAAATACAGGACTAAATTCACCATAAAGGCATAGATATGATAAATCGGTAACGGCGCGACAAAAATGTCCTTGCCTTCAGTCATAGTGCTGGCAATACGCGATTTTACTTGGCCTGAGTTAGCCAACATATTGCGATGACTTAGCATGGCACCTTTTGATAAGCCCGTGGTGCCGCCAGTGTATTGCAGCGCGGCTAGATCTTCTTGCTGAGGTTTGTAAGGACTAAAGCTTGATTGTTCACCTAAGGCGAGCATGTGGTTAAATTCGACTTTTGCAAAAGGGGTGTCGGCTTGAGGCTGAGGATTAATTAAATCCAGTGCATGGGTGCTGATGACTAATTCAATATCAGTTTTCGCAACTACATTATTTAATGTGGGTAATAAGTCAGATAACACCACCAAGGCTTTTGCGCCGGAATCATTAAACTGATGGATTAGCTCACGTTCAGTATACAGCGGGTTAGTGTTGACTATGATTAGCCCCGCACGAATTGCACCGTATGCGGCAATCACAAATTGAGTGATATTTGGCAACTGAATCGCGATGCGATCCCCAGGTTTTAGCTGACTATGGTTTTGCATGTAGGCGGCAAACTGACGTGAAGCAAGTTCGAGTTCTTTAAAGGTGGTTTGTTTCCCCAAACAAGCATAAGCCACATTATCCCCATAACGTTGGCAAGTTTGTTCGATCAAATCTACCAATGAATCATATTGCTGTAGATTGAGTTCTTTATCTGCGTCATACCCCATGCTTATCCCCTTTGTTGTTTTTTTGCTGCATTTCAAACAGGCGTTTAGATTAGAGTGGTTTTAGTTAACAGGTCAACAACATTCTATAGCTTTGTAAAATTATAGTATTAAAAAGAATGGAGTTTTTGCTCTATAATGGCTGATGGTTAGCATTATCTATTCGTTCAGTTTTGATGGTTTTTTGAACTAGAAAGGTGTTCTTGAGCCTCATGGTTAATTGGTTTGTAAGTATAAAGTCAGCGTTATCAACTGCCTTGCTATTCATTTAGTTAGTGTTTTAGTCTTTTACTCTGTTATTACCTCGAAATGCGTAGATTGTTTTGAGAGGTAATCGAAATTGTTCGCAATTAGCTTGCATTTGTTATAGAAATGTAACTGAGATGATGTATTTCATTTTGGGAGAGACGATTTTTAATCATATGTTTATGAATAAAAATGAGTCACAAGCAAAAATATAATAAATAAAGAGACCACATGATGACCAATCTAAAGAAAACAACCAAGTTTGGCTTTAGCTCATTAAGCCTCGCAATTACAGTAGCATTGACTGGTTCAGTCATGTCTACTCAAGTCGCAGCTGCGGAAGAAGTTGCAGACAATGTAGAAAAAATTGCTGTTGTAGGTAGCCGCGCTGCACCTCGTTCAGTGGGTGAGTCCCCTGTACCTATCGATATCATTAGCGCTGATGATTTAAGGAAGAATGGCTCTACCGACATGATTGATATGTTGGTCACCTCAGTACCATCATTTAACTCGCGCGCTCAGCCGATTAGTGATGCTGCAACCCTTGTACGCCCAGTCAATTTACGTGGATTGCCTTCAGACAGTACTTTAATCCTTGTTAATGGTAAGCGACGTCATCGTGCTTCTGTCATTGCATTCCAAGGAGGTGGCATAAATGATGGTGCTCAAGGGCCTGACATTTCGGTGATTCCAAGTATTGCGTTAAAGCAAGTTGAAGTGCTGCGTGATGGCGCCGCGGCGCAATATGGTTCTGATGCCATTGCAGGTGTAATGAACTTCCAATTAAAAGATAGCGCTGAAGGTGGCTCTGTCTCTGTTTCTCACGGTGAATATTATGAAGGCGATGGTGCAACGACAACCGTGGATGGCAACATCGGATTGCCGTTAACAGATGCTGGCTTCGTTAATATTAGTGCGCAATACAAAACTGCTGATGCAACCAGTCGCAGTGTACAGCGCCCTGATGCTGCGGGTTTAATTGCGGGAGGAAACACATTCGTTAATGATCCTGCCCAAATATGGGGTAACCCAGAAATTAAAGATGATTACACTGTATTTGCGAATCTTGGCTTTGACTTTAATGACAAGCACAGCCTTTATGCATTTGGTAACGTATCGTCAAGAGATGCTGTGGGTGGCTTCTATTACCGTAACCCCCATAACCGTGGCAATGTTTACTCCCTTGATGGCGGCGAAACCTTGCTAGTGGGGGCAGTAAATGGCGATCCATCAACATGTGATGTTGTGCCTGCAAATGTACCTAATGTACTTGATACCCCTGAATATGCAGCAATGGTTGCAGATCCTAACTGTTTCTCAATGAACCAAGTGCGCCCAGGTGGTTATACCCCTCAATTTGCTGGGACCATTGAAGATATGTCTTTCTTCTTAGGTTTTGAAGGCGAATTTGGTGAGTGGGCTTATGATGCCAGTGCAGGTACCGGTGCCAACAAAGCAAGTTTTAGCTTAAGGAACTCGCTTAACCCTTCTTTAGGTTTAGCGGCTAACCCTGAAGATACTCAAACTGATTTTGATACCGGTGCTTACGAGCAAGTTGAAACCACAGTCAACCTCGACTTCTCGCGTTATTTCACCATTGGCTCAATTGAAGATATTAGCTTTGCAACGGGTTTTGAGTGGCGTGAAGAGTCATTTGAAATTACTCAAGGTGAAGAAGCTTCTTGGTTAGCTGGCCCATACGCAGATCAAGGTTTCAATATTGGTTCCCATGGCTTTAAAGGTTTTGGTCCTGAAGCTGCGGGTAAAAACTCTCGAACCAATATTGGTATTTATGCCGATGTTGAAGCGTATTTAACTGATGATTGGTTATTGGGTTTAGCGCTGCGTTATGAGGACTTTTCTACTTTCGGCGATACCTTAAATTATAAGATTTCAACCCAATACTCAGTGAATGATTACTTGTCAATTCGTGGCTCACACAGCACTGGGTTTAGAGCGCCAACAGTCGGTCAAGAGAATGTGGTTAACACTCAAACCTCGATTGTAAACGGTGATTTGATCCAGACATTTATTGCTCCACCAACGGATCCATTAGCGGCATTTTATGGTGGTGAAGTTTTAGAACCGGAAGAATCCATCAGCTATGCGTTAGGTACGGTATTTGAGTATGAAGACTTTTTCTTAACGGTTGATTACTACAATATTGAAGTGACAGGTCGTCTGGCGCAGTCAAGTCAAATTGAAGTACAAGCGGATGATTATGATGCGTTAAGAGCGGCGGGAGTAGAGTTTCCTGAGTTAATTTCGGCGGTTACTTATTATACCAATGACTTTGATACTACAACTCAAGGTATTGATATTGTGGGTTCGTATGAAACAGAGCTGATGTCTGGTGACTCAATGTTCAGTCTTGCCTATGGCTGGACGGATACAAACGTTGATAAGTTTGATCCAGATACTACTGACGAAGGTAAAGTGCGTCGTTTAGAAGATGGTATTCCTGCTCATCGTGCGACCTTAACGTGGAATCAAACCTGGGACGATTTAAACGTATCGTTACGTGGTAATTACTTTGGTGAATACTATGCAACCCATGCTGATGATACGTCTGATTGGGGTTCTGAAACGGCAGATTCTGCTTTCACTGTTGACCTTGAAGTGAGTTATACGGTAGTTGATGCATTAACTATTTCAGTGGGTGCGAATAATATCTTCGACCAAGAAGCTCAAAAGCTTAAAGACGGTACTTTAGGTGCTCTAGGTGCAGTTTACTATGAAAGTGGTCCATTCGATTATAACGGTGGCTTCTACTACGGTAAGTTAACTTACAGCTTTTAAGCGTTTAACTTGAACAAGAAAGACTGCATCTGCAGTCTTTTTTTTGCGATAAATTTATTGAGTTGAACTTGCTAAACACTAATCGAATCAGTTAACCGCATCTAAAGTATCAAACAATGATTCAATGGTGAGCACTGTTGGCAGCTTAACCCCTTGTGGGTACTTAGGGCCGTAAACTTTATTGAATGGCGTACCCATGCCGCCTTCATTGGTTACATAGGTTTCGATAAGTGCATTAGGTTCAGTCCAATTGCCTTGCATTAAAATGATATTATCTGCAGTAAGTACATTAACGACTTTTTCTCTATGGGTGACATTGGCTTGGTTGGTTCGACAAGGCAAGCACCAGTCCGCGTATACATCCACAAATACAGTATAGCCTTGCTCAACTAAAGGCGCTATTTGGCTTGGGTTAAGCGTTTGCCACTGCAAGCGTTTATAAGCAATGTAATCTTCATCTTTTTGTAAAAAAGCATACACCCCGCCAAAACATAAGGTCATAAAACTAAGTAACACGATGATCGCAGTAGGAATATTATTCCCTTTTATTTTTAGGATAATCAGTAAACCGATACCGGTTAATAGTAATCCAAGTAATATTGGCAGCAATAAGGCCATAGGATGTGTTCTCAGTTAATTATGCAGAAGATATAGGCGACTATATCAAGTTTTACTTAATTTGAGGTTAAACCCATGTTGTCAGTGGTCATTCATGGTAACGTTACGCCTTTATTAAACTGCAGATAATTAAATGAATATAATCATCTGTATTTAATTGTAAGAATATTCACTCATTAATGATTTGGGAAATAAAATGGCGTTTAGTACGTGGTTAGGTCTATTGGCTATCTGTTGTTTAGGAGCCATGTCTCCAGGTCCTAGTTTAGCTATGGTGTTAAAACATACTTTATCTGGTGGGCGATTACATGGTGTTGTTTGTGCCTGGGCACATTCAATAGGTATTGGTGTTTATGCTTTGGTGACCTTATTAGGGCTTGCAGTGGTGCTAGAAAAGTCGCCAATTGTGTTTAACGGTATTGCGATTCTGGGGGCGCTTTATTTGGCCTGGATGGGGTTTCAAGCACTAAACTCTAAAGGTGGTATGGAGCAAAAGCTACAAGCAGGAGTGCCAGCATCTTTACTTGAGGCTGCAAGAGACGGTTTAGCGATATCATTATTTAACCCAAAGATTTTATTATTCTTTTTAGCATTATTTAGTCAGTTTGTGCTTGCAGCTGAAACCATGGCAGGTCAAACCGTTATTGTGCTAACGCCCTTGGTTGTTGATGGGCTTTGGTACACCCTTATTGCCGTGGTGTTATCCCATGGGCCGATCTTAAATCGGTTACGAAACAAAGCGGCATTGATTGATAAGTTATCGGGTGTGGTACTTATCTTGCTGGCAGTTCGGGTGTTGATAAATCTATTTTAAATAGTATTTATTACAGATAGAGAGAACAAAAAAGCCATCTTGCGATGGCTTTTTTTGGTTAAAGCAGTTGTTAGTTCTTAAATACTTGTACTGAATCGTCTTTCTCTACAACGGCCTCTTCTGATGCCTGCTGGCTTCCTGGTGGGTTCTTTATATGGTCATTTAAGTTTTCACTTAACATTCCTTTGAACTCCTCAGAAAACCACTCTAAGGCATTATCTTTTTCAGCTTCTAAATTTGAAGACTTAATTGCAGCTTCAAATGCATTGTAACGTGCTGCAGCAAAGCGAAGGGCAGTACCGACTTTGCCAATATCGTTTTCTTGCTGGCTAAGTTGGTTTGCTAGCGCGATAAATTGATCAGCAATTTGGTACATTGTTGTTTCAGTTTTTTCTTCTGACATATTTTCCACTTTTTAGTACTGGTTTAATTGCAATTAGTTTACCCACTTTAAAACTTAAATTCAGGTAAAAAACCATTGAGCTTGCGGATTCGATCCAATTATTAAGCAATAACGTCATTTTAACTGTCTGGGTCAGAGTCAGTGATCACTTGACCATTTCGAGAGTCATAGTAAATAGATAAAGTCGTTAGAGAGTTATAAAAATAGCGACATTGATCAGGATTTATATAGGTGGCTTGGTAATCTGATACGTTTTCATCGGCAGTGGTGGAAACACTGGGGGCATCTTGTAGTACGGTTTCCCATACCGATATACAATCAGCGACGTTGTTTAGCCTTGGTGATGGCTCAAACGGAGGCCAGTTTTGTGCTGGATATCCCCACTCATTAATATCTAATTGGCCATCAGTACCGGCATTTTCAAATATTGGCAGATTATCAGCAGGGCCTGAATAGCCTAACGCAGCCCATTTTATATGCGCGAGGCTGATACCGGTTGCGAAGCTGCCGCCAGTGGCTTTTACATTTGCCACATGCGCATCTTGTTGAAGGTTGATAAACTTAGGCAAAGCGATGACGGCTAAAATAGCCAGTATAATAATGACGACAACCAGTTCAATAAGCGTAAACCCAGTTTGAGTTATTTTGAGCTTTTCAATTTGCATTTAGGCATCTTTAGTAATGTGTTGTTAAATAATTGTAGATTGGTTTAGGGGTTATAGGTAGGTATGAGATGAAATATGCGAATTGGCAGCAGCTGTTTAATGAGCAACAACAGCAAGGCTATTATATTGAATTAATGAATTTTTTAGCGACAGAGCGCCAGCAAGGCAAGGTGATATACCCTCCAGAAAATGAGACCTTTGCAGCTTTTGATCTAACGCCATTGAAGCAGGTAAAAGTGGTTGTATTAGGGCAAGATCCTTATCATGGGGCAGGGCAAGCTCACGGTTTATGTTTTTCGGTACAAGCTGGAGTGAAAACGCCGCCTTCTTTGGTAAATATCTACAAAGAGCTTAAGCAAGATATCAGTGGTTTTATCATTCCCGAACATGGCAACCTAACGGCTTGGGCTAAACAAGGGGTGTTATTGCTTAATACGGTATTAACCGTTGAAGAAAGTAAGGCTCATTCGCACTCAAAAGCGGGCTGGGAGCATTTTACTGACCAAGTAATGCAATGCCTTAATCAACAAATTGAACCTATTATATTTGTGCTGTGGGGCGCTCACGC
Organism: Shewanella sp. 10N.286.52.C2; assembly: GCF_002874545.1. NCBI lineage: Bacteria > Pseudomonadati > Pseudomonadota > Gammaproteobacteria > Alteromonadales > Shewanellaceae > Shewanella > Shewanella sp. 10N.286.52.C2. The sequence goes on along the minus strand of NZ_MCTV01000005.1, from coordinate 85,972 downwards.
GATAAAAAAAGGCCGCTGGATAACCTCACCTCAGCATCATATTCTTTCAGGGCCGCACCCGTCGCCGTTATCGGCTTATCGTGGGTTCTTTGGCTGCAAACATTTTTCAATTATTAATCAATTATTAGTGGCAAAAAATAGTGCGCCAATTGATTGGCAAGTGTAGGTCTTAGCAATAAAAAATGCACTTGATAGCAATCAAGTGCATTTTAATATTCAGTAACAGCTTAGTTTAGTGGTTTTTAGTTATTACGCTGAACTGAAATCTTAGCTAATGAGATAAGCGCGGTTTTGTATTCGCTATCAGCAATTGGCGCTAATGCCGCAATGGCTTTATCCGCTTCTTCATCGGCTTTTTGTTTGGTGTACTCTAATGCACCTGAATCTTTTAAGGCTGCGACGATTTCGTCGATAGCTTTGGTGCCATCTCCATTTTCAATTGCGTCTTTGATCAGCGCTTTAGCTTCATCATTACCGTGTGCCATGGCATAGATTAGCGGTAAGGTAGGTTTCCCTTCGGCTAAGTCGTCACCAATATTTTTACCTAGCTCATCAGCATCTGCAGTGTAATCAAGCAAGTCATCGGTTAGTTGGAATGCGGTACCTAAAAATTTACCGTATTCACCTAATGCGTGTTGTTGCTCTTTGCTCACATCTGCAATAACACCTGTGAGTAAGGTCGCGGCTTCGAATAATTTAGCTGTTTTGCAGTAAATCACTCGCATATAATTCTCTTCGGTGGTTTCAGGGTCATTACAATTCATTAATTGTAAAACCTCGCCTTCGGCAAGAATGTTAGTGGTGTCAGCCAGTACGCGCAGTACTTTCATGCTATCTAACTCAGTCATCATCTGGAATGAGCGAGTGTATAAGAAGTCACCAACAAGCACGCTAGCGCTATTGCCAAAAAGGGCATTAGCGGTTTTACGGCCACGTCGTAAGGTTGATTCATCAACAACATCATCATGTAGTAGTGATGCCGTATGAATAAACTCTATAATGGCAGCTAACTTTAGGTGTTCTTCACCTTTATAGTCGATAGCACGAGCGGCTAAAACTGAAAGCAATGGACGTAGTCGTTTACCACCGCCATTGATAATGTAAAAACCGAGTTGGTTTATTAATGCAACATCAGACTCAAGTTGTTTGTAAATTAACTGATTTACGGCTTGCATGTCGTTATCAGCTAGTTGACGAATGGCGTTTAAATCCATAATGGTCTCTAGTTATTAGGCTACCGGACAAAATTATATTGCCCACTATATAAGGTTCAAATTGTATATTAACAAATTTTACCGAATTTTCATGCTTTAGGCAGCTTTTGTTCTTAGATAGTGGGAGTTAAGCCGAGCTTTTTTTATTGATTCAAATTTAACGCTTGCCAGAATGCAAATCTTGCCGTAGAATCCGCGCCCATTGTCATTAAAAGTTTTTAGCACCCGGTATCAACATAACAATGAACCGGAGTGTTAGTCCATTTGGAGTGAAATAGCTATGTACGCTGTTTTTCAAAGTGGCGGAAAGCAACATCGTGTTGCTGAAGGTCATACAGTTCGTTTAGAAAAAATTGAAGTTGCTACTGGTGAAACTGTAGAGTTTGATCAAGTATTATTGGTTGCTGATGGTGAGAACGTTCACGTTGGTGCACCTCTAGTTGCAACTGGTAAAGTTGTTGCTGAAGTGGTTAGCCACGGTCGCGGTGAGAAAGTAACTATTCAAAAGTTCAATCGTCGTAAGCATCACGAAAAGAAAATGGGCCATCGTCAATGGTTCACTGAAGTTAAAATCACAGCGATCAGCGCATAATTTAGGAGTCTAACTCATGGCACATAAAAAAGCTGGCGGTTCTACTCGTAACGGCCGCGATTCGGAAAGTAAACGTCTTGGTGTTAAGCGTTTTGGTGGTGAATCAGTTGTAGCTGGTAACATCATCGTTCGTCAACGTGGTACTAAATTCCACGCTGGTGTAAACGTAGGTATTGGTCGTGACCATACTTTGTTTGCATTAACAGACGGTAAAGTTAAGTTTCAAGTAAAAGGTCCTAATAACCGTAAGTTTATTAGCATCGAAGCTTAATCTAGACTCTAATCAGTCTTTGAAAGCCCCGCCTTCTGGCGGGGCTTTTGTGTTTTTTTACTTCATTGTTGATTTAGTTAGCTAGACTTTAGTTTATTAAAAATTAGTGGATTAAATTTACGTGCGGTATTTGCGATGTTTTGCATCGTTGATTATTTATTTTGCAGTAAGCGATTTATGGTGATTGTATCTTCTACGCTTCCCTGCACATCTCAATCTTTTGAGGTTATAATTGACACATTAAGTGGTGTCAGGAGTATGTATGAAGTTTATTGATGAGGCTAAAATCAGAGTTGAAGCGGGTGACGGTGGCAGTGGCTGCGTTAGCTTCAGACGTGAAAAATATGTGCCAGACGGCGGCCCTGATGGTGGTGACGGCGGTGATGGTGGTAGTGTATTTTTAGTCGCAGATGAAAACATGAACACGCTTATTGATTTCCGTTTTGTCAGCTCGCATATTGCTGAGCGTGGTAAAAATGGACGTGGCCGTGATTGTACCGGTCATGGCGGTGAAGATTTAATGCTTAAAGTACCTGTGGGTACGCGTGCTGTTGATTTCGATACTGAAGAATTATTAGGTGATTTGACTACCCATGGCCAAAAGTTACTTGTGGCTAAAGGTGGTTTCCACGGTTTAGGTAATACGCGCTTTAAAAGCAGTACCAACCGTGCGCCGAGACAGAAAACATTAGGTACGCCTGGTGAAGTACGTTTCTTAAAACTGGAATTATTGTTACTTGCTGATGTCGGCCTATTGGGCTTACCAAATGCAGGTAAATCAACCTTTATTCGTGCGGTATCTCGTGCAACACCAAAAGTTGCTGATTATCCGTTTACGACACTAGTACCAAACCTTGGTGTGGTAAGTCCACGACCTGGGCAAAACTTCGTTATCGCCGATATTCCTGGCTTGATTGAAGGTGCCTCAGATGGTGCTGGTCTTGGTATTCGTTTCTTGAAGCATTTGGAACGTTGTCGTGTGTTATTACACATCATCGATATCGATCCTATTGATGGCAGTGATCCGGTTGAATCTGCGCGTTCAATTGTGGCTGAACTTGAAAAGTATTCACCAAAGCTTGCAGCTAAGCCACGTTGGTTAGTCTTTAACAAAATCGATTTATTGCATGAAGATGAACTTGCAGAAAGAATGGATCGCATTGTTAAGGAAATGGATTGGAAGGGTGACATTTACACTATGTCAGCATTCAACCGAACGAACACTAAAGACATTAGCTTAAAACTATTAGATTTCATCAATTCACTTCCTCCTGAAGATGAAGGCACTAGCCCAGATGATGAAGTTGAGTTTAAATGGGATAACTACCATGAAGCTAGCGTTGAATCGGTAAATGAAAATTACGACGACGACTTTGATGATGACTTCGATGACGATGACTACGATGTGGAAATCATTTACCAACGTTAATAGTCGAGAGACAAGTGTACGCAGAAACTCAAAATGATATCACTCGTCTTGTTGTACGAAGTGCACAATTACTTCTAGCCTATGGCGCTGAGTCTGATCTTGTTGAAGAGATCAGTCAGCGCTTAGGTAAAGCGCTGGGTCTTGCCAGCGTTGAACTTTCAATTTCCTCCAACTCCCTTGTACTGACCAGTTTAGTCCATGGCCGCTGTATAACTACAACCCGACGCATTCGAGAGCATGGCATCAATATGAAGGTGGTGTGCGAAGTACAACGCATTTGCCTCTTGGCAGAGCGCGGAGTGTGCAATGCCAAACAAGTTAAACGCCGCTTAGAGATCATTGAGCCTAAGAGTTATCCGGCAAAATATTTGATCCCGATGATTGGGCTATCTTGTGCGAGTTTTTGTCACTTGTTTGGTGGTGATATTACCGCGTGTCTTATTACATTCTGTGCTTCAGCTATTGGTATGTCAGTGCGATTATCATTAGTCAAAAAGCACTTTAATGCACTCATTATCTTTGCCATTACCGCTTTTATCACCACAATCATTGCCCAAATCGGCTTCATCACTGATTTAACCTCAACCCCTAAAACCCCAATGGCTGCCAGTGTGCTGATGTTAGTGCCCGGTTTTCCGTTAATTAATGCGATATCAGATATGGTTAAAGGCCATATGAATGTGGGTATATCTCGCTGGGGCCACGCGACACTCTTAACACTGGCTACTGTCATTGGGATTACACTTTCAATGGCATTGGGTGGGATTTTGTTTATATGAATCTTATTTTAGAATTGCTGCATGATGGACTTTTTTCAGCAATACCAGCGCTAGGCTTTGCGATGTTGTTTAATGTCCCGAAGCGATACTTACCTTTTTGTGCGGTAGCTGGCGCCATAGGGCATAGTTCAAGAAGCCTACTTATGCATTTTGATATGCCCATAGAGTGGGCGACATTTGCAGCTGCAGCCATCGTTGGTATTATTACGATACGCTTTGCTAAGCGTCACCTCGCGCCGCCGCTAATGTATGCTGTTGCAGCTATCATACCCATGGTACCGGGTACCTATGCATACAATACCTTGATAGCTTTGGTACAACTGAGTGTTCAAGAGCAAGTCAGCAGTGATTTAACTTCGATAGTCATTCTTAATGGCCTGAAAACCGTATTCATTCTTGGGGCATTATCAGTCGGCTTAGCAATGCCCTCATTAGTGTATTATCGAACCAGACCTATTATTTAACCCCCGTTTTAGCATCAAATAAGGATTTTTATATGCGCATCGCGATGATAGCCGCCATGGCCAATAATCGTGTCATTGGTAAAGATAATAAAATGCCTTGGCACTTACCTGAAGATTTAAAGCATTTTAAGGCGATGACCTTAGGTAAGCCTGTGGTGATGGGGCGTAAAACCTTTGAATCTATTGGTAGACCGCTTCCAGGTAGACATAATATTGTCATCAGCCGCCAAGCAGATTATCACATTGAAGGCGTTTCATGTGTGAGTTCATTTGAGCAAGCTAAACAACTTGTTACAGATTGTGATGAATTAGTTGTCATTGGTGGTGGGCAGCTCTATAAAGAAATTTTACCGCTGGCCGATATATTATATCTAACCTTCATTGAGCTAACTGTTGATGGCGATACTTTTTTCCCCGAGTGGGATGATGATAGCTGGACGTTACAAGATAAGGTTAATCAGGTTAATGCAGCACAATTGCAATATAGCTTTAACACTTTTGTGAAAAAATGTTAAATTACAAGCTGTTTTACCCTGAATAGAGGTTTACCCTTGATGGTAAGCTGAAAATAATAATACCTACAAAGGAGTATCGGATGCGTTTAATGCCTGTGGCCGTCGCCGTCCTAATTGCAGCATCTTCAGTTTCAACCCCAGCAGTCGCTGATACCGATCAACTTGTGGCAAGTATTTGTGATTACGTTAAATCGAATGATAAAAATCGACTACGTAAAAAACTCAAAGAAAGTCGTGTTAAATTACGTAATATCTATACCGGTGTTTCTTGTGATGGCGCAAGCTTATTAAGAACCGCTTATAATGCAAATTCATTTGAAGTGGGTGAGTACATCGCTAAACGTCTTCCTGCTGGTGATTTAAGTTCACCAGAAGCCGACGGGAAAAGCATTCTTGATTGGGCTAATAGCAATGGCCATAGTGGTAGTGCTATTACTGCTGCAGTTCAAGATCGCATTAATAGTGGTGAGTAAAGCGCATTGATTAATTTGGTGATAGCAATTGTGAATTATCAAATATAATCTTATGCATAAATAAAGTTGATAGCTTTGACTGCCAAAACCGCCTTAGGGCGGTTTTTTGTTGCTTATGGTTTTTATTGCCGCAAATCATTGCTAAGTCATGGCGCTATTAGGCTTTAAAGGCAATAAAAAAGGCTCTAAAGAGCCTTTTCTACATTTAGATACTGTGAGTCGTTAAACTTTAAATTCCTTCACAGAGCTTTGTAGCTCTTCAGACAGCATTGCTACTTGCTGACTTGATTGTGCTGTTTGATCTGCGCCTATGGCGGTTTCTTCTGAAATAGCAGCAATGTGCTCTAGCATTTCAGAGACTTGCTGACTGACCAAGTTTTGCTCTTGAGCGGCTTGGGCAATGTGATTACCAGAGTCGTAAGCTTTATGTACTGACTGACTAATGGTTTCTAAGGCCAAGTTAGCTTGTTCTGTTTTATCGACACAGCTGGTTGCTTGTGTGCGGCCTAATTCCATGACCGTCACTGCTTGTTGTGCACCTTGTTGTAACACTTCAATCATTTGCTGAATTTCGCTAGTCGATTCTTGGGTTCTAGAAGCAAGACTGCGCACTTCATCGGCGACAACAGCAAAACCACGGCCTTGCTCACCCGCGCGGGCAGCTTCAATCGCAGCGTTTAATGCCAGTAAGTTAGTTTGCTCTGCAATACCACGAATTACATCAAGAATAGAGCCGATTGATGCGCTATCAGTATGGACCTTATTGATCACCACGCCCGCTTTAGCGACTTCTTCTGCTAATGCCAAAATAGTGACTTTGTTTTCTTCAGCAAGTGTGCGCATATGCTGAGTTTCTTGATCGGCTTGCTTAATTTGTTCAAGGGCTTGATCGGCGCTCATTGAAACTTGTTGGGCGCTAGAGCTTAGCTCAGTAGTTGCGGTGGCCACTTGATCCACTTGATTTTTTTGCTCTTGAATACCAGATGTAGTTTGGGTGGTTATTGCTGACGTTTCTTCTGCTGCAGCAGCTAATTGATTCGAACGGTCTAAAATGCCGACAATTAAATTACTTAAGCTATCGACTAGGCTGTTACAGTTTTTAGCCAATAGGGCAAATTCATCGTGACCAGTATCATCTAATTTATGAGTTAAATCTCCAGAGGCAAGAATATTTAGCGCCTGGTTTACTTTTTCTAATGAGCGAGTTAATGGTTTCACTACGGCGTAACTGACGATAATTGCCACCACAATGGCCAGAATAACTACCAGCATTGTTTGTATAGTAGCCGAATCGATATTTTTAATTGCATCGTCACTTATTTTAGCTGTGAAGTTTTCAATTTTATTAGCTAGCTCGTTCATTCTAGCATTAACGTCTAAACGGTCTTTATCGGTTGCAGCTAACATTTCGGCAGCGGTTTGATCATGCTTTAGTTGCTGGCCTTTCAAGGTAACTATGGAGTTATTACCTGTCACTAGGGCAAATACAGCATCACTTTCTACGTTTAAATCATTAAGAGTGCTATCGCTAATAATACCGCGGCCTTGTAAGTTGATATGCTCAATCTTTGTGCGGGTATCGTTGAGCATGTACTCTAGCTCATTCACTATTACTTCATATTTAGCGTTTTCTTTAGCGGCAACTAAATCATAAATGGTGGTAATAATATTGATGAAATTACTATCAACGACTCCCGCTGCAGCTGCAATACTTTGTTTAGTGGTATCTTCACTCAACTCTAGATCTATCAGGTCTAATAAAATCGATGATGCATCATCTGCGCTGTCTTCTAAATTATCTCGAAGTTGTAATAGTTGTTCATGTTTTAATAATGCATTTTCATGCTCTATTAGCATTAAAGCGCTATTTCTTTCAAAATTATGGTAGCTGTTTTTAAGCTGAGAAAGGTTACTGGAAAACTCTTGTCTACCAGAAATTAACCCAGTCAAGATATTGAGTTTTTTGTTAAATTCCACTGATTCAGTGTTTATATTTTTTTTGACTGCTGGAATTTGAGCTGATTGATCAGTGTAGTAACCGAATAGAATGTGAATTTGCTGGGCGCTTAAGTTTTGCGTTAATTCACCGGTAGCAGTAAGGGCAGGCAAACTAACTTGTTGTAAGGTGCTAGTACTGCCCTTGATGCTATTGTTGGTGAGCAAAGACACGCCACCTAAAACTATCAAAAGGAGAGTCACAACGGTAAAACCGCCAATCACTCTGGTGGCAACATTAATTTTCATAGCATACTCCGGCTGTTATTATTTTATCCCGAATTTATCTCTTTGATCACTCAGGGCTGTATGATCATTGGAGATCCAATAACTGTATCGGCTTTGTTACTGGAAAGTTTAATTATTTATTTATGATTTTATTTTGTGCTGTTGTATTTTTTCGTTGGTTTCTAAATGCCATAGGGTTAAATGCTCTCCCCAGCAACATCCTGTATCCAGTGCTTGCATATTAGGTTGGTTAACCACGCCCATTAACGCCGCCCAATGACCAAATACCAAAGTGTGGCTTTGTTTTAACGGGGAGTTGAATTCGAACCAAGGCGTGAGTTGTGGTGGTTTGTCTTGAATGGGGGATTTACATTTAAAGTCTAAACTGCCATCAGCAAACAAATAGCGCATTCGCGTTAGGGCATTGATGCAATATCGCAGTCTTGGCAAGCCTATGGCTGTACTGTCCCAGCGCTCTGCATCATCGGTGTACATTTTTGCAATTAGTGAATCGATATAATCATCTTGCTGTAATGCTTGGCTCACCGCATTAGCTTCTGTGAGTAAGGTCGCTAAGTCCCACTGCGGTGGAATGCCTGCATGGCTCATGATGATATTGTGGGAGGGCAGTGTCTGCACCAAGGGTTGCTTTCTTATCCAAGTAATTAAGTCGGGTAAATCATCAGCGCTTAGCAATTCAGCAAGCTTATCTTTGGGGTTGGGTCTTTTAATGTTGCCGTTAAGGGCTAATAGATGCAGGTCGTGATTACCCAAAGATATTTTGGCACTGGCCTCTAATGATTTTAAATAGCGTAAAGTTTGTAAGGAGCCATTACCTCTGGCGACTAAATCGCCGACAGCCCATAGTTCATCCTTTGAAGGGTTAAAGTCCACTTTAGCGAGGATCAGTTGTAATTCTTCAAAACAGCCTTGTATATCGCCAACAAAATAATGTGCCATAGGATTATTGTAGAATCCCTGGGACGGCTAATCTAAATGTTGGGATTGCAGCTTTAAAAGCTTCACCTTGGGCGCTGCTCATGCCGTATGAGCCTTCCATAAAGCCAACGGGTGTTTCTAATACTGTGCCACTTGAGTATTGGTAAGCTGTATTAGGCTCGATAGTCGGTGTTTCTCCGACCACGCCAGGGCCTTGCACTTCACTTTTTTCACCGTTTGAGTCAGTAATAATCCAGTGGCGATCTTTGAGTGTCACTGCAATGTCGCTCAGATTAATGATGGTAATGGTATAACTGAATAAATATTTTGATTCTGCTGCTGATGACTGCTCTTCTAAATAGTTAGTCTCAACTTTTATTTTAATTTTGGGGGCTACAGAGGACATTAAACTTCCTAAAAACGAAAGGGCACTTTCAATGAAAAGTGCCCTTAGAATTATAGATTTTTATCGCAAACTAAATTTGCAAGTGCCACATACTGCTCGACAGTTATTTGCTCCGGTCGAAGAGTCGAATCAATGTTCAGCGCGCTGAACTCATCATCTGTTATCATGTGCTTTAAGTTATTCCGTAGTGTTTTACGGCGCATATTAAAGGCTGTGGTACATAGATGACGTAAAACGGTGACATCTTTACACGGGAATGGTTTTACATCGTATGGCAACAAACGTACCACTGCAGAGTCGACCTTTGGCGCCGGAGTAAAGCTTTGTGGCGGCACTTCAAGTACAGGTACCACTTTACAGTAGTACTGCGCCATCACAGTTAGGCGGCCGTAAGCTTTAGTGCCTGGACTTGCAGAAAGGCGCAAAACCACTTCTTTTTGTAGCATAAAGTGCATGGTTTCAATTATTTCAGCGAACTCAAATAAGTGAAACATTAACGGCGTTGAGATGTTGTACGGTAAATTACCAAATACTTTCATCTTTTTGCCGTCTTGTTGCAACTGGCTAAAGTCGAAGTTCAGTGCATCACCCTGATTGATATTAAGCTTATGCTTTAATACTGGGTGGTTTTCTAAACGCTCGACTAAGTCTCTATCTAATTCGACTACAGTTAAGCAATCAACTGATTCAGCAACAGGTTCAGTTAATGCGCCAAGGCCTGGGCCAATTTCAACCATAACATGGTCATTATCTGGCGAGATGGCGCCCACGATCCGACTGATCACACTTTCATCAGTTAAAAAGTTTTGTCCAAAACGTTTTCTGGCCGTGTGGCCTAAATGTACTTTATTGCTCATTAAAATTTAACTACTTACTTTTGAGGCCAATTCAATGGCTTTATTTAATGCACAGGTAAAACTACCACTATCAGCTTCACCGGTTCCGGCTAGCTCTAAAGCTGTGCCATGATCGACAGAGGTTCTGATATACGGAAGACCTAAGGTAATGTTAACCGATTTTCCAAAACCTAAAGATTTAAGTACTGGAAGTCCTTGGTCATGATACATAGCAAGAACCACATCTGCTTCTTGTAAGTATTTAGGCTGGAATAAAGTATCTGCAGGTAATGGACCTACAATATCAATACCTTGCTCTCTAAGTTCATTCAGGGCAGGGATCATGATATCGATCTCTTCTCGGCCTAAGTGTCCATCTTCACCAGCATGCGGATTAAGGCCGCAGACGAATATTTTAGGTGAAGTAATGCCAAACTTTTGCACTAACTCACTGTGCAAGATTTGTATTATATGATGTAAACGCTCGCGTGTAATGGCTTTTGCAACATAAGCCAGTGGAATGTGGGTGGTCATTAACGCCACCTGCAGACCTGGCGCTGCCAGCATCATTACCACATCTTGGCAATTTGCTTGTAATGCAAAAAATTCAGTATGGCCGCTAAAAGGTATACCCGCTTGATTAATAATGCCTTTATGAACAGGGCCCGTTACCACAGCTTCAAATTCATTGGTCATGTTTTTCTCACCCGCATAACGCAAGGTGTCGACCACATATTCACTGTTAAGCTCATTTAATTTGCCGCATTCAACTTCTGCAGCAAGAGTAAATGGCGCAATGGTTAAGGTGCCAGCTTCCTGAGCCTTAGCAGGTAACGTTGGCTGGTAAGGTCTTAATGTCAGCGGCAAGCCAAGCATTTTTGCTCGGCTAGTTAATAATTCTGGGTCGGCGCAAACAACTAACTCAGCAGGCCATGGCTGCTGAGCAAGTTTAATAACAAGATCTGGGCCGATACTCGCCGGTTCACCCGGCGTAATCGCAATACGTATTGTCATTAAGTTAGCTTAACCTCGAGTACTCTCAGGTTCAAAAACTTCAATATAGGCTTCTGAACGCATTTCATCTAACCAGTTTTGTAGCTCTTCATTGAACTTACGACGATAAATCAACTGGTGAGCACGATTGCTATTAAACTGAGCAGTAGCATCAGTTTTACGTTTTTCTTCAAGTTGAACGATGTGCCATCCATGGGTTGTTCTAAAGGGTTCACTATACTCATTAATTTCTAAGCTTGATAATGTTTGAGCAAACTCAGGTACATATACAGTCGGTTCTGCCCAGCCTAATTCACCACCTTTTGCCCCAGAACCAGGATCTTCAGAGTATTGGCGGGCAAGTGCTGCAAAATCAGCTTCGCCTGAACGAACTTGAGCTAAAAAGCTTTCTAGCATTGCTTTAGCACGATCTTCTGAAAGGATCGGTGATGGTTTTAGCAGAATATGTCGTGATCTTACTTCATTGATTTCTTTGGTTTGCAGGCCGCGAGCGTCCATGATTTTAATAATATGGAAACCTGAGGCACTTTTAATTGGGCCAATGACATCACCAGTTTTAGCGTCAGTTACTACCTCAGCAAACAAGGTTGGCATTTCGTTCACGCTCATGTAATCCCAGATACCACCTTCAAGCGCTTTAGGCCCTGATGAAGATGCGATAGCTGTGCGGCGAAAATCTTCACCTTCATTTAAGCGGTCTAATACGATATTCGCCCGTTTGCTCGATGCTTCTAGTTGTTCACTGCTTGGGTTATTTGGCACTTCAATTAAGATATGTCCAACTTGGAACTCGACATCTTTTAAACCTTGCTCTTGGATCATTTTAACTAAGTTACTGATCTCTTGAGGTGAGACTTGAATACGACGCTGAACTTGAATACGTTGGATTTCACCTAGGGTGATTTCTTCACGTAATTGCTCACGGTATTGCGCATAGCTCATGCCTTCGCTTTCAATTTGTTGTTGCATTTGAGAAACCGTTAGCTTTTGCTCTTTAGCAATATTCTCAATGGTTTGATCAAGCTGTAGGTCACCAATAGATAGACCAATACGTTCTGCCATTTGTAATTGCAAGTGAGTCAAAATTAAACGTTCAATAACTTGAGTGCGAAGTGCATTATCTGACGGTAAGCCTTGGCCTGCTTTTAGCGCATTGGCTTTTACCGACGCCACCATATGAGTGATTTCACTTTCAAGAATAATACCCTCATTAATTTGTACTGATACGCGGTCGAGGGGAACTGGCGCCGCGATGGTTACTTGGCTCATTGCCAAAGTAAATAAAGCAAAAATCATTTTCTTACAGTGTTTCATCCACGAAATCCTTGGCACTTTTAGTTTTAATTGCAGTGGAATATATACCACATACAGTGTTGTTATCTTTTATTAGGACTGTTTGTTTTCCAGTAGGTTCAGCAATCTACCACAAATGATGGCTAATTCCTCAAGTAAAGTGGTTTACGATAGTTAAATAATCCGTCATCAAGCATGTCTTCGACACCTAGGGGGCCAGAACCACCTAAGCCTTTAATGATAAAGTTAAGGTATACACCACTTTCAAACTCTTCTCGGGTATCTAAACTTGGATTTAAATCATCATCGTAATTAGTTTTAATGCGGTAATGGTAACTTAAGCGCAATGCCCAGCAGCAAGATTCGTATTGGACACCGGTATAGGTTTCAATATTTCTTGATTCATTTAAGTCGTAATAAAAGTTACCGACAAAATATAAATCATCACTTATTGGCCATGAGGTGCGCATGCCTATTTGAGATATGTTCACTCTGTCATTAGTGTTGGTGTTAAGCAAATCAGGCACATAGCGATAGCTAAACTGTAATAATTTGTCATTACTGGGCCTAAAATCTAAGGTGACTTCACTTTTCTTATTCTCACCGTTTTCAGTATCAAATTGCACAGCACCACTAATAAACCAATCTTGATACATATTGGCATCGATTTCAGCGGCAAGCACAGAGGTTGATGCGTCCGCTTCTATGTCGTTGTAACTATTTATTTTACTATCTTCAATAAACACAATTTGACCTATGCTGAATTTAAATTTTTCAACATTGGACTCATCAAAGAGGCGCGTTGTAACCCCTAAGGTTATTTGATTGGTGTCTGCAATTCTATCTAAACCAGAAAAGCGGCGGTCTCTAAATAAGCCAAAGTAATCTTCTTGTAACTGGGCAGTATCATAAATCCCAATATTAGATTGGTCTTCGTAGCCGACATATAAATATTGAAATTGTGGCTCTAAGGTTTGTTTGTAATTACTGCCAAGCATGGCTAACTGACGTTCAAAATTAATTTGACCGTGAATTCGCACTTGAGGAATGGTTCGGTTAACCGTGTCATCCAGTTCATCATTGCTGTTATTGTTGTCTTGCCAGTATTGGGTTTGCAGTAATTTAACTTCACTGGTCACAGAACCTGCAGGCCCCTGTATCGGCCAGCTTATACTTGGCTCCATATGAAAACGTGTCGCCGTGGCATAGTCATTTTCTGTATGTTGAAAATTGGTTAGCTCAGAATTGAATTTAAAATCTAACCCATTCCAAAAATCATTAGTCTGATAGTTAAAGTTCAGCTGAGGCATAACCTGATAAGGGCTCTCTTCTTCGCCGAGAACTTTAATGTCTTGTACCCGCATGCCGAGGTTCCAATCTCGTTCAAAGTAGCTAATTTCACCAATACGTGAAAGCTGATTATCCGTTGATCGATTAACATCAGAACTGAGATCATTGAAATAGTTATTGTCTGAGACATCTGTAAAGTTAGCTTGTACACGCCAATTGTCATTTATTGCGCCTTGATGGCGCCAATGGTACAGATAGCGGTCAGGGCTATTATCTAACTTGTCGTCATTAGCAAGGAATTCAAAGTTGAATTGACCATTTTGTTGTTCACCGGCTAAGTATCGAAATTCTGTTTTACTGTAAAACCCACGGGCTGACATATAGGTTGGGGTAAAGGTTAAGTCGTATTCTGGGGCGATATTCCAATAATAAGGCACACTGACTTCAACGCCATTGGTGGTACTGGTGCTAAAACTGGGAAATAAGAAGCCTGACTTTCTTTTATCTGAAACCGGAATGGTCATATAGGGGATGTACATAATCGGTACATCGGCTATGCGTAATTTAGCATCCCAGATCTCACCCCATTCTTCACTGCTGTCGATGCGTATTTCTTTGGCTTCAAGGCGCCAAGAGTTATCGCCAGGGGGGCAGGTGGTGAAATTGGTGTTACTGAGCTCTAAATTGTTTTGTTCGGTAATTTTTAATTGCTGAGCATCGCCGTTAATTTGTTGGCCATTAAGCCAATACTTAGCCCCAGTAAGGGTGGCGCTGTTGGTCAGCATTTGCGCATTTAATGAATCTGCGGTTACGGTAAATTGCTCATCACTGAAAATCAGATTGCCATTAGCATCTAATTGTTCATTTTTTTGATCTAAGATGGCTTCGTCAGCACTGATATGGCGACTACCTTGGCTGAAACTGACATTACCAGAAAAATGGGCTTTATCGCCCATGGCTGCTTCAGAGCGATCGGAAATAATGACAATATCTTCAGCTGAAATATTGCTAATGCTATCACGGTCGTTTATTGACGGTGAAACGGGGGCCTGCACTGCACACTGAAGCTGAGCCTCTTCAATTTCAGGAGACTCTTGTGCCAAGACTAGGTTTGGTAACAGGCTTAATGCCAGGAAATAACGGATCTGCATGTTAATAATTGATTATGAATTCTTAGTCTAGACAAAATGAATTGAAAAAAGAGCCACAGCTAACATTTTATCTTTAGCTGTTTCCAAATGTTATGTTGGCTATAATAAAGCAATTTTTACATAAGAGCCATTGAGATGAGTTTATCTGATACAAGATTTATTTTACTGAGTAAGTGGTTAAGTCAACATTTCAACACAGATATCACCCCAACACTCATTTGTGGTGATGCCAGTTTTCGTCGTTATTTTCGCGTTCAGCATTTAGCAAATACGTATATCGTCTCTGATTCGCCTATTGAACTGGTACCTATAGCGCCCTTTATTGAGCTAGCAGCTGCATACGCACAATCAGGATTAAAGGTACCTGAAGTTATAGCACAAGATGATATTAACGGCTTTGTATTGCAGTCAGATTTAGGCGATGAGCAACTCATAACACGCTTGAATGACCAATCTGTGATTGATTTTTATCAGCAAGCGTTAGGGTTATTGCCGCAAGTGGCACAGGTTAAGTCCACCATTAAGGGGGATTTACCGCAATACGATGCCGCTTTTGTGCAGCGAGAGTTAGCCATTTTTACCGAGTGGCTGTTATCGAAGCATTTGCAATTAACCCTGAGTGAAGATGAGCATGGCATTATCGAGAATGCTTTTGGGGTGTTAACCGCCAATGCAATTGAGCAGCCTAGTGTCGGAATGCACCGTGATTTTCATTGCCGCAATATTCTCATAAATCAGCAACAATTAGCCTTAATTGATTTTCAAGATGCGGTGATTGGCCCTGTTACCTATGATGCGGTGTCATTACTGCGAGACTGTTATGTGAGATGGCCAGATGCTGTGGTTAATCAGCTTCAAATGGATCATTTTAATTTATGTATTCAGCATGGATTAATTGATGATGGTGTAAGCTTTAGCCAATATCAGCGCTGGTTTGATTTAATGGGAATGCAGCGCCACATAAAAGCCGCCGGCATTTTTGTACGGCTGAATTTGCGTGATGGCAAAGCCGGTTATTTGAAGGATATTCCACTTACCCTTAGTTACATCGTTGATATTGCCGCTTTATACCCAGAGCTACAAGACTTTGGTCAATGGTTGCAACAAAAGGTGCTAACGCATTTTACTGCAGATGCGACAGATCAATGATATTCGTGCGGCTACCGTTAATATACACAGATAAGCTTAACCTTATGGACATTAAAATATGAAAGCCATGATTTTGGCTGCGGGTCGTGGTGAGCGATTACGACCGCTTACAGATTCACTTCCCAAACCTTTGGTTGCAGCAGCGGGTAAACCGCTAATTGTTTACCATTTAGAAAAGTTAGCCGCCGCTGGTATCAAAGAAGTTGTCATCAACCATGCTTGGTTAGGGCATAAATTAGTACAAGCGCTAGGCAATGGCAGTCAGTGGGGGCTCACTATTAACTATAGTGCTGAAGAGAACGCCTTAGAAACTGCTGGCGGTATTAAACAAGCCCTAAGCCTATTAGGTGACGAAGCTTTTTTGGTTATCAATGGCGATATATATATCGATGAACTGCCTGATATCACCCAGGCAATGGCGCAATTAAAAGCAGAACCCGCATTAGAGGCTTTTTTATGGTTAGTTGATAATCCTCAGCATAACCCAGAAGGTGATTTTGCGATTATTGGAGCGCAATTAGCGCAAGCTGGTGCCAATAAGCTAACCTATTCAGGCATGGGGATTTATCATCCCAAAATGTTTGCTGACATTGGCGCTGGTAAGCAAGCCTTAGGGCCATTATTACGTCACAAAATGGCTGATAAAAAGATTATCGGTAGTCGTACCAGTACTTACTGGTGTGATGTAGGTACCATTGAGCGGTTAGACTTGTTAACAAACTACTTGGCAACAGGCACCATATCGGCAGAAACGTAAATTGTAAGCAAGCCGCAGTAAGCACATGACGACATGTGCCATAAATAACCAGTCGACATAGACAGTGATGAGCTCAGCAGTAAGACAAATTAACAACAGGAAGATGAATGCGTATTTGGGGTAAGGTTTTCGGTTTTATTATCGGCTACATGTTTGGTAAAGGTTTCGGCGCCCTATTAGGGCTTTGGCTTGGGCATATGTACGATAAACGCAGTGGTTTTGCCGAGATGCTGCGTAAGGGGCATCAGCGTCAAGCTGAGTTTTTTAATACAACCTTTACAGTTATGGGCCATGTTGCCAAAGCTTCTGGCCATGTGACGGATGTGGATATTCGTATTGCCACTATGCTGATGGATCAAATGAAGTTAACTGGCGATGCAAGACGTGATGCGCAAACAGCATTTAGAAATGGACGCGATGCCAATTTCGACTTAGTCAAAACCCTGC
Source organism: Shewanella sp. 10N.286.52.C2 (assembly GCF_002874545.1). Classification (NCBI taxonomy): domain Bacteria; kingdom Pseudomonadati; phylum Pseudomonadota; class Gammaproteobacteria; order Alteromonadales; family Shewanellaceae; genus Shewanella; species Shewanella sp. 10N.286.52.C2. Next base: position 68,730 of record NZ_MCTV01000005.1, on the reverse strand, counting down.
GCGAATTTCGAGTGATGACCCAAGGTCGCCGTGAAATATTACAAATGTTTCTTGAAATTCAAATTCAAACCGCACTGTCTGATGGCGAATTACATAGCAAAGAAAAGCAGATTTTATCAACCATAGCCAAAGAGTTAGGGTTAGGCCAAGCTCATTTGGATGCGCTACTTAATCGTTGGCAGGCAGAGTTTCACCATCATCAAACGGCTAATGGCAGCCACATGCAGCTTGAAGACGCTTATTCACTATTGGGTAAGCAGGAGTCTTCCAGCGACCAAGAAATCAAACGTGCTTATCGAAAACTCATGAATGAGCATCATCCAGATAAACTGGTCGCTAAAGGTTTGCCAGAAGAAATGATGGAGCTGGCAAAAAGTAAAGCTCAAGACATTCAATCTGCTTATGAAACAGTTAAAACATCTCGAGGAATGAAATAAGCGCAGGGGTGGTAAACACAATAATCATCATTAAGAAGTGATGTTAAAGGGAGTTTTCTATGCAATATAAAGCGACTGTGAGTCTAGTAAGTTTGGCGTTGTTAGCAACCTCTGTTCAAGCTGAGGTGTTTGTTGCTCCTTTTGGCGGTTATAGTTTTGGCAGTACAGAATTTGACATTGGCGATCTGAATAGTCAGCAAACAGATAAGCTAAAAATAACCGAATCTGAGCATTATGGCTTTATGGCAGGAGTCACGACCAAAGACCCAGGTAATATCTACTTTCTGTATAGCACGCAAAAAACTGATTTGAGAAGCAATGCTTTTAGTGCGGATGTCTTTACTGATCTTGATGTTGATTATTTCCATGTCGGTGGAAGTTTATTTTTCCCCAATGGCCGCGTTAAACCTTACGTTACCGTCACTGCCGGTGTCACGCACATGCGACCGAGCAATGACTTTTCAACTGAAACCCGTTTTTCAATGGGATTTGGCGGCGGCGTAGCCTATGACATTACCTCTCAAGTGGCCTTATTTGCCGATGTAAGAGGCTACGCTACATTCGTTAACTCAAACAATAGCTTTTTCTGCGGCCCCAATGAATGTGTGTGGAATATTTCTGCCGATATCATGTGGCAAGGGCAGGGCAATATTGGTTTAGAGGTTAAATTTTAATTAGGTGACCGAACATGAAAATTGTTGTACTTGATGGCCATACATTAAATCCGGGTGATTTAGATTGGTCATCGTTAGCTGCGCTGGGTGAGCTTAGCGTTTATGAACACACTATGGCGGCAGATATTATCTCCCGTAGCAAAGATGCCGATATAATTTTAACCAATAAAGCGGTAATCAATGCTGAGGTGATAAGCCAATGTCCACAGCTTAAATACATAGGTGTGACGGCAACAGGTACCAATGTGGTTGATATCGCAGCGGCTAGCGCGCAGCAGATAGTTGTAACCAATGTGCCTGCTTATGGCCCTGATGCTGTGGCGCAAATGGTATTTGCTTTAATACTGCAACATACCCAGCAGGTGGATTTACATGATAAAGCAGTAAAAAAAGGTCAGTGGAGTCAATCAAGAGACTTTTGTTTTACGCTTTCATCTTTAGTATCACTTAAAGGCAAAACTATGGGGGTTGTTGGCTATGGTGATATTGGTCAACAAGTGGCAAGGTTAGCGCTGGCATTTAATATGAATGTGTTAATTAACACATCGACACCCAAAACGGATTTACCTGCAGGTGTTCAATGGCAGACGCTCAATAAGTTATTAAGCCAGTCAGATATCGTGTCGTTGCATTGTCCGCTTAATCAAGCCACTGATAAAATGATCAATGCTCAAAGTCTTGAGTTGTTTAAGCCTAACGCTTTATTGGTTAATACCGCTCGAGGCGGTTTAGTGGATGAAGTAGCATTGGCAGATGCGTTAAATGACAACCGCCTTAGCGCTGCACTTGATGTGCTTTCAAGCGAGCCGCCAATGGCTGATAACCCGTTATTAGCGGCTAAAAATACCATTATTACCCCTCACATCGCTTGGGCAACAACAGAGGCAAGGCAAAATCTGTTAAATATTGCCGTGGATAATGTGGCGCAATTTTTAAAAAACAGCCCATGTAATCAGGTTACTTAGCCAGAAAAACAAATAAGGATATTTGTGCAATATGAGTTTATGGAAAGCGCTTTACGATGTATTTGAAAAAGAGCATGCGCGGGTTGAGAAGCATAAAGGCCAGCAACGCGCGCTGTTATTTGAAATTGAAGCCAATATCAATTTTATCGCTGTAGGGCTAAAACAGGGTCTTAGTGCTGATCAAATCGTGGCAGGAATTGATGTCGATGTGTTTAAGCAATCAATGATACAAGGTTATGACTTTAATCGTTTAACTGCTAATAGCTTATTGGCCAAGGCCATTATTGATTACCCTGAGTTTGATAAATATATCGGTAAAAGCTCTGATGAGCTGGTTGCCAATGTTTACGGTAAAATATTTGTTTTGCAAAAGTTGATGATAGCGGGGCGTTTCGAGCAAGGTGGTAAACTTAAATCCTTATTAAGGATGTTAATTTTAGTGTTATTTCATTTGCAAGGTAGAGCACTGCCTAAAAGAAAAAGCAGCTAACTGCTTCATAAGCCCTTCAAGGTGATGTTAATACCACATCGAATTTATCCAATAAAAAGCCTAACCTTAGTACTTTATGTGCTTGAGGTTAGGCGTTTATGTCTACAGCGAGCAATCATTAACCTAGGTCACAAAGCGTAATTATGACGTGGTAATAGGCGAGTTATCATAGTGTAAAGCTAAAATATAACCTTAACTTTTGCCGCCGATGCTATGGCTTTCGTTATGGCATTATCAATATTGTTATCACGGGCTAAGGCAACACCCAGACGGCGTCTACCATCAATATCAGGTTTACCAAACAGCTTAATTTGGGTATCCGTTTGCACTAATGCTTCAGCAACGCCTTGATAGCGAATATTTTCAGACTTTCCTTCAGCCAGAATAACCGCAGAGGCACTTGCGCCATGTTGCTTAATTTCGGTAATAGGCAGGCCTAAAATAGCCCGAACATGCAAAGCAAACTCAGATAAATCTTGGCTGATAAGCGTGACTAAACCAGTATCATGGGGTCTTGGTGATACTTCTGAAAAGTAAACATCATCACCTTTGATAAACAGCTCAACACCGAATAAACCATAGCCGCCTAACGCGGTTACTACTTGCTCACCAATTTGCTGCGCTTTGGTAAGTGCAGCTGCTGACATTGCTTGAGGCTGCCAAGACTCACGGTAATCACCGTCTTCTTGTCTGTGGCCAATGGCATCACAATAATGAATGCCATTGACAGCACTAATGGTCAGCAAGGTGATTTCATAATCAAAATCAATAAAGCCTTCCACAATCACTCGCCCACCACCCGCGCGGCCACCTTCTTGAGCGTATTGCCAAGCTTGTTCAATTTGCGCATTGGTTTTTATCACGCTTTGACCTTTACCTGATGAACTCATTACAGGTTTAACCACACAGGGCTGACCAATTTGCTCAATTGCGGCAGTAAACTCAGCGAATGTATCGCAAAAGAAATAAGGCGATGTTGGAATACCTAAGGTTTCAGCGGCTAGGCGGCGAATGCCTTCTCTATCCATGGTTAACTGAGTCGCTTTAGCTGTTGGAATGATATTGATGCCGCCTTTTTCTAACTCAACTAGGGTTTGAGTAGCGATAGCTTCAATTTCTGGGATCACTAGATGCGGTTGTTCTAATTCAATAACGTCTCGTAATGCTTTTTCGTCCAACATGTTTACCACATGAAAACGATGTGCAATTTGCATGGCTGGAGCATTAGGGTAGCGATCTACGCCAATAACTTCGATGCCAAAGCGTTGTAATTCGATAGCGACTTCTTTACCAAGCTCACCACAACCTAGCAGCATGGCTTTAACTGCACCGTCAGTTTCAGCGGTACCAAAGGTGAAAGGGACATTGTTATTCATTATTTAACCTTGTAGGGGGAAAAAATAGCCGAGGCAGTTTACCTTTTATTCGTATTTGATTGATTAGCTAAACCGATAAGTGTGTAAAAGATCACGTGAAAACTCTTATTTTTATAGCGAATAAAGCACTTTAATTGGTTATTTTAGCTATTGCCTTGTGTTATCTTGAGGTTGCCAGTTTGTTGATTTTGGTTGTTATTTCTTTTGCTTTGATTGTGATAGGAGTGTCATATGTTTTTGGATTATTTTGCTCTAGGACTGCTGTTTTTTGTAGCATTAGTTATTTTTTACGGTGTTATCGCGATTCATGATATCCCCTATGAAATTGCTAAAAAGCGTAATCACCCACAGCAGGATGCTTTGCATATCGCTGGTTGGGTCAGTTTATTTACCCTACACGCTATTTGGCCATTCTTATGGATTTGGGCAACCTTATACCGCGAAGATAGAGGCTGGGGCTTTAGTGATGGTAAGAAGCGAGAGCTTATGTTGGAAGGTGAAGTGAAAGAATTGTTAGATAAGGTTAATGACCTAAATGAGCGTTTAATCTCTATTGAGTCGCCATCGGAACAAGCAAGTGTCACCGATGCTGTTAAACCTCAACCGCAGCCAGAACAAGGAGCGTAGCGATGGATCTGTTACTGATATTAACCTATACCGCTTTATGTGTGGCGATATTCAAAATTTTTAAAATCCCACTCAACAAATGGACTGTGCCAACGGCGGTGTTAGGCGGAATAGTATTAATTGGTACTTTATTAGTACTGATGAACTATAACCATCCTTATACTAAGTTTGCCCGTGAATATTTCGTTTCGATCCCAATCAATCCTGCAGTAAAAGGCTTAGTGGTTGAAGTCAATGTTAAGCCCAATGTTCCTGTCAAAAAAGGTGAAGTGCTATTTAGAATCGACCCAACCCCTTTCATTGCTGTCGTTAAACAAAAAGAAGCGGCACTGGAAGATGCACTGCAAGCCGTGCCACAATTAAAAGCCTCATGGGATAGTGCGATTGCCCGCGCAGCGCAAGCAGAGGCTAATCGTGACAGAACCAAATCTGCCTTTGAGCGTTATGATGAAGGTCGCCGTAAAGGTGGTAGAAACTCGCCATTTTCTGAAATTGAGTTAGATAATAAACGCCAATCATATTTAGCAGCAGAAGCTGCTTTTAAATCGGCGTTAGCGGAAGAAATCCGTTTTAGACTGGCATTTGAGTCAAACATCGACGGGGTAAATACTGATGTAGCTGTGGTTAAAGCCGAACTTGATGCCGCTATCTTTAATTTAGAACAAACCGAAGTGAAAGCACCAGTTGATGGCATAGTCACTCAAATGGCGTTGCGTCCGGGGGTGATGGCTGTGCCTATTCCGCTGCGACCCACTATGACATTTATACCTGATGAAGACCGCTACTTTGCTGGTGCATTTTGGCAAAATTCATTACTGCGCTTAAAAGAAGGTGATGAAGCGGAAATTATCCTTGATGCTATGCCTGGCCAAGTACATAAAGGTAAAGTCGTTAAGGTATTACCTGCAATGTCAGAAGGTGAGCTGCAATTTGGCGGTGCGCTGCGCTCTTCAAATGAGTTATTTAAGCGTGGCCGGGTGTTAGTATTAATCGAGTTAGCTGACGATGAACTACGCACCAGCTTGCCTGCAGGTGTAGCTGGGCAAGCGGCAATTTATACCGAGCATTTCACTCATGTTTCGATTATTCGTAAAGTGTTATTGCGGATGCAAGGTTGGCTCAATTATCTGTTTGCTGAAGGGCATTAGTGATAATGTGATTATTCTTTTATAAAAAAGTCCGCGATTGCGGACTTTTTATTTTAGCAACTTATAAAGAATAAGATTAATTGTTATTTTACAGCAGCCTGAGGCGGGAACTGAGCCAGAATGGTATTAATGGTTTTGGTCGTTTCAGTGACTTTTTCATTACCACCAGATTCAAAGTCATATTCATCAGTGCCGCGCCAGATGAGTCGGTTATCTTTTAAATCTATAATATCAATTTGAATCACTTGGATTTTAGCGCTGTCACTGCCGATGGGGATTCCCATGCTAGTACCAATCCCAATACCACCATTACTGCCACTAGTACCAGTACCTAGACCAATAGAAAGCCCTGAGCTTTTTGGTTTGTCCTTGGTTAAAAAGGCGTAGCTGACGCCAAAGTCACCAGTTATGTCATTACCAGTGGCTTCACCACTCACGGCTAAGTCATTTTCTACTTGCTCGATAAAGTTTTTGGCTAATAAATTGGCACGTATACTGGCTCTGATCCGCTCGGCGCTAAGTTGATCCCCTTGATTTGACACTTCAATAAAATGAAATCGTTTTAACTGACTAAAGTCATATTTGGTATCAAAGTCTGACTTTCCTGTGGTGCTTTGGCAGGCGCTTAATCCTAGTAGAAGTAACATTGTAAATAACGCACGAAATAGCATAAGTGGCTCCGGTTAATCAATGAATCTGTTTGTTATAGGATGTTTTCTTGAGCGAATTAATAATCAGCTTAAATCAAAAGCCTGCAGTAAACCAATCTTACACAGAATTCGTCGGTCAAATAACCAGCGCTGAACATGGCTTTTTGGTTAATTAATGCTAAGTTAGAAGCATAAAACTTCAATTTTGTCGGAGAGAAACGTCAGTTAAATATGGAACAGTTAAGTTTTTTTTCCGTCCCAAGTCCTTGCATAGGTGTGTGTCAAACTGATGCGCGCGGATATTGTAATGGCTGTTTGAGAAATCGAGATGAGCGTTTTAACTGGCTGCATTTTTCTGATGCACAAAAGCATAATATTATTCGCTTATGCCAGCAGCGAAAGCGCCGCCGACAATATGCCAAATTTAAAGCCCATCAAATAGCGATAAAACAGCAGCAAGCTCAGGCTAATCCACAATTTGACTTTGATGAACAAACTGATGATGACAACATTGATTTGGCTGATTTTAGCTTAGATTAGTGATTGCAACCTTGTGGTTTTAGGTAGGCTTTAGCTGTAATTAATATTATTGAGTTTGATGTGGTGGGTCTATTACAGCCTGCGCCGCTAACGGCCAATCTCCATTATTTCTATCGTCAGCTTCAGCGTTAAGCTAACCATTGAGATTAATGTGCGCTTTCTGCAGCTAGTTCGCGTTTACTTTTTGGCCACATTAAAGTGAAACAAGTGTTGTCATCATCACTGGTTAATGTGACATCGCCTTTGTGGCGCAACATGATGCGTTTGATAATGGCTAAGCCTAAACCATGGCCTTTATTGCCTTGGTGCTGTGACTTACTGCGATAAAAAGGCTCAAATAATCTTTCATGATCTTCTTCAGGGATCGCGGGACCATCATTAGATACTGTTAGGAGCAGGTGTTGGTCATCTTCAGACAAAGACACAACAATTTCATTATGGGTGTAGCGTTGGGAGTTAGTAACAAGATTTTGAATCGCACGCTCAATCAGCAGTGGTTCTGCCATCACATATAACTCACTATACATATGCTTAAATTTAATCGGTTTATCGCTTAATGGGGTTAAACGCGTGATCAGCTCTTCTGTAATGGACACTAAGCCGCAGCGCTCTAATGTGGGCTCTTGTTGCACTTCTAAGCTGGCATAGGTCAATAGCTCTTGCAGTAAGGTTTCCATTTCTTTGATATCAATTTGCATGTCATCAAGAAATTGCTGGCGTCGTTGCTCATCACTATTGGGCAAACAATATTGTGGTAGTAAGGCTAAAGCAAACTTTAACCGTGCTAGCGGGGTTCTGATTTCGTGTGATACGGCATTAGAGAGGTGTTTTTGGTTTTCAATTAAATCACTGATATGCCGCGCCATGTCATTAAAGGTGTTGGCTAACGGTGCGACTTGAGAGCCGGGATTGAGCTCAATACGGGTATCCCATTTGGCTTCACCAAAGTTTTGCGTGGCTTTTTTAAGGGTTTTGAGATCTTTGGATAATGGCCATACCCAAATTAAGGCGACAAAGGCCAGCATCAAATAAAAGAATATCGTAAAAATATTACGCAGCAACCCGCGGGGATCGATATCTACTGGGCCTGCCATTAACACTTGATCACCCACGGCAATAAATTGCAATTCGTGGCTGCTATCAGTGGTGGTGGTGACTATTTCATTGGCCAAGAATTCGACATTGCCACTTAAAGCAATTTCATCTTTTTCAAATAAAGCTAACGGGTAGGGGTGTTGCTTTTGAATGATTTTAAGCTGCGCTAAGCGCTGCTCTTTAGGTTGCAAAGACAATAATAATGCAAAGGCGATTAATGGCGAGTCAATGTTCTCGTATTCATCGACTTGCTGTTGCCAGAGGCTATCTAATGTCCAGCCTATACCTAAAAAGCTTAAGCTAAGTAATAGGTATAGGCTGATGAAGAGTCTTTTCAAAGTCTTCTATGACCTAATTAGTTATTCCACGCTTCAGGCGCGAATAAATAACCTTGTCCCCAAACAGTTTTTATTCTGAATGGTGTTTCGATACTATCTCCAAGCTTTTTACGTAAGCGAGATATGCGCACATCAATTTTTCTGTCTTTACCATCAAAATCGATATTGAGTAAGTATTGGTAGATGTATTGTCGACTTAATACTTGCCCCGCTTGTGACGCCAGTAACCACAATAATTCAAACTCATGGCTAGTTAAATCAACCTCGGTATTGCCTAAGCGAATCGCTTGGGTATGCGGGTCGATGCTTAACTTACCAAAGCTTAAACAATGAGATTCTGGTTTTGGCGGTTGTGCCTGACGGCGTAATAGGTTGTTTATACGTGCCACTAACAAGCTTGGGTCGACAGGTTTGACAACATAATCATCAGCGCCTAATTCTAGGCCTTTGATTTGGTCTTCTGGAGAGCCAAGCGCACTCATTAACAATATAGGGCCTGAGAAGTAGTCAGGTAATTTTTCACACAGGCTTAATCCATCAAGTCCAGGCAGCATAATATCAAGTAGGATGATATCAGGCTTGTAACTAATCAATCGTGTTAAAACGGTATCGCCACGTCGTTCAACTTCAACGTGCATATCGTGTGATTTTAGGTAGTCCACAATTAAGTTGGCAAGACGAATATCATCTTCTACCAACAGAACTCTATGAGTTGATGGGGGGGTTGCCATTAAAATAAACTCCAAGGATTTCGGTAACGTCTGCGAACTTTAGGTTCGGACATTGTGGTGACTTTTAGGATTACGTCCGCCAATTCATTATTATTATTTTTACTCACCAAGACAAAGTGAATGTCTTTATTGGTTTTTACTGAAAATTGCAATGAATGATCATCAGTAGAATCACTACACCAGCGACTCATTGCTTGATAGTTAGATTCAATACAAATGAGTTGGTCAGTTTTCAGTTGCCAATTTAGCTCAATATCCATCTCGCAATGTTTGTTTTGAGCGTCTTTGAGGCATAAATGAGGCGTAGCCGAAAGCTGTGCTTGCGTTTCAAGCGTATCAGCTTTGACGCAGAAAGCACTAAATATCAGTATTAATATACCGAAAAAGTGATAGAGGTTATATTCTTGTTTACTGAACAAGATTAGAACCTATATGCAGCTCCAATGAAGTAGGAGCGAGAGTAATTTTCATTAATAATTGGACTGTCAATAATTTCATCAGCTAACCGGGTGTAACGTGCCGCTAAAAGTAAATCCCAGCGTTGTGAAAGACTATAACGTGTCGTTAGCTCAATCGCTTTATTCCAGCCAGAACCTGGCTGATATTGCGTGTTCCAGTATAGATTTTCAGTTGATCTAATACCATAGTAATAAGCAATAACTTGCGAACTTTTCCAATCAGCTTCTAATGATAAATCAAAGCGGAATTTATCAAGAGCTAAAGAGTACGACCAACTGGCACTGGCTTCTTGTCCATTATGAACATTAAGTAAATCATGGGCTGCGGTGAGTCTTAATATACCTAATTTGCCGTACCAAAAAAATTCCACACCACCATATACAGTGAAGTGTCTGGTTTCAAGCTCATTTAAAACCTCAGGTTGTGATATACCTCTAGATTCTGTGAGATCCGCTGCAGGGAGTTCAACCGTCTCATCAAAGCTACTGGCTTGGGGTAAAAAAATGTTTGATGGGTCCCAGCGATAAAAGAAAGCACGTTCATCGCTATAACTGCTCGCGAGATTAAGGGTAAAACTTTCTTGCTCTACCAGGGTGTAGCCAAAATTGAAGTTGTCAAAAAACCAGCTTTCACCATAATAGGCGACGGAGGGTATGACATAGATAGGTATATCTTTATAGGTACTTACTGGGTTGGTTTTATTGCCCCAGCCCAAAGCTAGACTGACATCCCATTGACCAACCACAATGCAGTCGCCATCAATTTGACAGGTGTCTTCAGCTTGCGCTGGCTTGATACCAGCAATAACAATGGTAAGTATGAGCAATAATCGATACATCTAAGGCTGCTACCTAATCAATAAAACTTCAATAAACATAATGTTAACATTGTTCATTATTTAGCTACACTGATTTTACCTTAATGATACAAACTGATACTGGTGTGATTAATTTACATTAAGCCGTTTTTAACCAAAGGCGTCACGGCGTTAATTTAATTCTTGCTCAACTGGTTCAGTATTTGATTGTTCAATCTCTAGCGGTGCTTGCCTTTGATAGCCCATTTCAATTAACTGAGCATTGATGCAGTCGGTAATAAATTGCTGTTTTTCGATGGCTTCAATTTGTTCTTCAGCGGCCATATTTTCACAGGCCGCCGTTAATGATTTTACGGTATCCTCAGGGGCTGGTATTCCATTGGCATTGGTATCTGTGCTGAAAAAACTGCAGATAACAAGGCTTACGACAATACTTAAACTTAATGATGGTTTAGTCATAATTGTTCCTCTAAGTGTTAACACGTTATGTAAACAGATGCTTAGTTCATTTTTTTGCGAATAAAATCACTGCAAGTGTCATCTAAGCAGCGCTTAGAAACATAATGCTTGGTTAATTGGGTTGTGAGTAAAAAACCTTGGCTTGTTTCTGCAATGCGATAAACATCATCCCAAGCTAAATGATGATCAATATAAGTCGACTTTGTATGAATACCGTTATCGTCAATGGTTAAATTTACTGGGTTATTCGCTGACTTACTTATTAGTTGCCTCATTAACCACCAAGCGCGATTAAACCTAACTTGCAGTGCTTCAACTGCCCCTAAACCAATAAAGAAGTAAGCAACATAGGGGCTTAACTCGGTGATGGTCATTAAAAATCCAGCGACTAAAAATGCCACAGATTTTAAGTAACGCTTTGGACTGGTATTAATGACAACTGACTCATCGAAGGTTTCTTCAAAATGAGATCGATCTAAAATATATTCAACACTATAGCTATAAGCTGTTGTTTTTGTTTCGCTGGTAGACATGTATCGCTCATTGACAACATTAATTGAGATAATTATAAGGTTGAAGTGATCGATTTCACTAATTTTTCCTGTAAATCGGTTTGTTCTTCTTCTGAAAGCTGTGCACCGTATTGGTTGGAAAGGGTAAACACGTTATCAGCTCGCTCACCGACTGTGCTGATGGCTGCAGAATGAATTGTAAGCTCTAGTGCTCTGAATGCACTGGCTATTTGCCCCATAAACTCATGGGTTTCTAGCGCTAAAATATGCACTAAGGTGCGGTTAGCTTTTTTAGAGTGAATAAATTCAATGGTGGGTTTGTTATCAAAACTTTGGGTGTGTCTTAAAGGGCGCTTTTTCGGCGGCATTACATTATTGTCTATCACTTGACGTAGCTTGCTGGTGACTTGTTTGCGGCGCTGAGCACTGAAAATCGGTTTACCGTCAAAGTCGAGTACTTTAAAAGCTTCAACCACGTAACCGTCTTTAGTTTGTGAAATCTGTGCTTGCTTCACTGATATCTTCAAGGTTGATAGGGTATTAAACAGAGAAATAAACAAGCCTGCTCTGTCTTTGGTATACACAAAAACATCACTACAGCCTTTGACATTACTATCATCAACAATAATTAACGATTCAGAATCTGCTTGAGCTTGTTGCTGATGCGAAAGTATTCCTAGGGTGTATTTTGCTATTTCACTGGATTCTGCATTACCGAAAAAGGATAACGGCAGGTTTTTCCATAGTTTTTGAATAGCAGCAGATTGAGCCTGTATTTGGTGTTCATCTGTTAATTGTGAATCGGCATTGATGATATTAAGGGCTTCTTGTTTGTGCTCCCTAACCACGCTGCGCAGTTGCAATACATTTTCAAGACCATTCCTGAGGGCTTTACGGGTGGCAAAGTAGAGGTCGGTTAATAAACTGGCTTTCCAATCATTCCATAGATCATCATTGGTGGCTTGAATATCGGCCACCGTTAAACAATATAAAGCATCAAGTTTAGTGAGGCTGCCCACGGATTTTGCAAAAGCAGTAATGACATCAGGATCTTGAATATCCATACGCTGGGAGGTGATGGACATTAATAGATGTTGTTCCACTAACCAGCTAATTAATTGCTGCTGTGAGTTTTTTAAACCATGGAATTTGGCAAATAATTTGGCATCTACTGCGCCGAGTTCACTGTGATCACCACCACGTCCTTTAGCAAGATCATGAAATAGTGCGGCAAATAAAATGGTTTCTTTGGCTTGGAACCGAGCATAGATATCAGCGGCCAATTTGTGATCGTGACTAATGTCATCATGGGTTAGTGCATATAAGTTTTTTAGCAGTTTATGAGTGTGTTCATCCACAGTATAAGCATGAAATAAATCAAACTGCATCTGGCCAACCACTTCACGCCATTGGGGTAAATATGAGGTAAGGATGCCATGTTGATGCATTAAGGTAATTGCCAGCCCCATGCCTTGTGGGTGCTTGAATAGTTTGACAAACAGTTCACGGCAGACATGAAAGTCTTGTAAATCACCCATTAAACGACGACGTACTTGCCTGATCAACCTTAAGGTCTCAGGGGTAATGCCTTTTACTTGTTGATAGTATTCGGCAATATAATAAAACATCCACATGATCTGCGGTCTATCAATAAACACATCTTGATTTTTTGCATTTATTTGGCCATTTAAGATCTCAAAATTTTCATTGATATCGATACAATTATTGTGTTTCAGTGGCGATATCTCGCGTTGGAAATAAGCCATCAACATCAGGTTTAATTCACGAATACGCTTCATTGCTCTAAACAATTGGCGCATCATTTTTTCAATGGTGATATTACCGCTGTCACCAAATCCCAGTAGGCGAGCGACTTCAGCTTGATGTTGCAATAAAAGTCTATTTTCAGAGCGGTTTGACGCTTGATGCAATGAGAATCGCACTCGCCAAATAAAGTTTTGGCACTCCATTAGTTCTGCGTATTCATCAGCAGTTAAAAAATTAAGACGACGAAGATCTTTAAGATCGTCAATGGAGAAATGTTTGCGAGCTATCCAAGTAATCGTTTGAATATCACGCATGCCGCCAGGGCTATTTTTTAAATTGGGCTCAATATTAAAGGCGGTGCCTTGGGCTTTATGATGCCTGACTTGTTGCTCATTAAACTTGGCTTCAAAAAAGGCTGCGCTACTCCAAATACTTTCGCCATAGAGTTTGCTGATAACTTGGTGTTGATGGTTTTCATGGCCACAAATATTGCGAATTTCAAGTAAAGTGGTGGCGATGGTGACATCTTCTTTACAGGCGACAAAAGTATCATCTAGGCGCCTTACTGCATGGCCTAAATCTAAACCCAAGTCCCATAATTGAGTCAGAAAATCACTGAGTTCATTGGCATCATCGGTGGATAAGTTGTGGTCATGAATAATACAAATATCGATATCAGAAAAAGGGTGTAGAGTTTGCCTGCCGTAGCCACCGACAGCATTGAGAGAGATTTCTTTTGTATCAAAAGTAAACTTTTGCCAAATATGACTGAGAAGTTTATCAAAAAATTGAGCGCGAAATGTCAGGATCTCGGTAATTGGGCTACAACTAATCTGTTGCTCTAGCCAAATATCAAAATCAGTAATGGCTTGTTTTAGCTCTACAATACTCATATTTGGCTGTAAAATCGGATAGACTGGCTGCAAAAACATATCACTCCCTTTTAGATTCGCTCTCAAATAGGGTATGCGATTTAGTTTGCCAACTCAAACTATCCACTAAATTGATTAGTAATAAGTTAATTCTTTTAACTAGTTAAATAAGAATAAATCACTTAAATTGAGCTTATAAATGCAAAGTAAACGAAGTCGTTTAGATCAGTTTTTAGCTAAAAAATTACAGCTACCTAAAAAGGCGGTAAGGCTAATTTTACTGGCTGGGCGGGTCAATGTTGATGGTGAGACTTGTAAAGAGATGGACCATCAAATTAATGAGTTTACCGCTATTATGCTTGATGGTGACTTTATTCAGAACCAGCAAAAACAATACTATATGTTACACAAGCCTGTGGGTGTGGTGAGCGCGACAAAAGATGATATTCATCCCACGGCCTTGTCGCTATTAACTGGCGTCAATATTGAAATGATGCATATTGCTGGTAGGCTTGATTTAAATTCTACTGGCTTACTGTTAATTACCAATGACAGCCAATGGTCGCAAGCTTTGATGTCGCCTGAAACCAAAGTAAACAAACAGTATTTGGTGACGTTAGAAAATCCCATTGATGACTCATATATCAGCGCTTTTAATCAAGGGATGTATTTTGGTTTTGAAGATATCACCACTTTACCGGCGCAACTTGAAATCATCTCAGAGTATCAAGCACGGGTGACGTTACAAGAGGGTAAGTACCATCAAATTAAGCGTATGTTTGGCCGATTCAGGAATCCGGTGATTGGTTTACATCGTGAGTCGGTGGGCAATATTAACTTGGATAAGCAATTGTTAGTCGGGGAGTTTCGCTCGCTCACTCAAACTGAAATCAATCTTAAGTAAATCTTATAAAACCTTAAAAAAACTTAAATTAATTCTATAAGGTTGGGCTTGATCAAGTTTTGCTTGTTACAACTATGTTAGATTAAGCCTAATATTAACAAGGTTATTACTAGGTAATTGCATGGATTTCAAAGCGCTTAAGAAAATCAGCGAATTAGACGTGTTCTGTTTGTTGGTCTTTAAAACTATTTATGAAACAGGCTTTGCTAACCTTGCAGCGAAAGAATTAAACGTTTCAGCTCCTAAAATAAGCCGTTGTTTAACGGCGTTACGGTTAACCTTTGATGATGAGTTATTTTATCGACGTCAACAAGGGTTAAGACCTACCGCGCTAGCAGAGCACCTTTATCAGCCCATATGTAGTTTTTGCGAGTCAGCCTCAAATATTGAACGCATCGTACATGAAGGTAACTGTACTAATTCATCAACCGTGCTCAATATTGCGGTAACTCCCATCATTATGACTTCACTTTCAATGGCGCTTGGCAGCGACGACATAATGGATAAGTTAGGTAAAGTCAGAATGCATATATGGAATGAGCATTCTGAAGAGTTGATCCACCAAGGTGACATTGATTTAGGGATTAACCTTGGCCCAGCCAGCGCCAGCGATTTATTATCTGAAAGCCTCGGTCACAGTGATTCCACTTCGATTGTGGCTAGAAAGAATCATCCTATTTGGGGCTATGATGCTATAAGTTTAGATGACATAGCTAACTATCCTTTTTTGCTGCTCGATACCAAGGGGTTTAATGATAAATTAGATTTCTTCCAAATTTACTGCCGTCAATCAGGGATTGAGCCGCTTAATATTAGTCGAGTTAGTTCCATTGAAGAGTGGTTTTGTCACTTGTTGACCATGCGAAGTTTCAGCTTTATGGCCACATCAGAAGCTGCAGTGTTAAATCACTTTGATGAATTACGTATCGAAACTTTACCTGAGACAGAAAGAGAAAAATTACTTGGCCATGGCGCCGCGCCGCAATACCACCTTATTGAAAGAACCTCCTCATACCGCCGCTATTGTGATGACAGCAGAAAGATTATTATTAATTCAGTGCTTAAGTTAATCGCTGCCTAAATCGCTTATGTGCTATTTAGCCATTTCCCCATTTCCCTGTGCAGGGGGATCTGCCGCTGAATATCATTTTAATGGGCTAGAGAAGCGCTATGGCTGTCGAGTCATTCACCTTGAACTGTGCATTTTTTATGCTTATTTCCACCATTCTTTTAGCGCAAATCTGTTTCGTTAATAACAATCATTATCAGTATAAAACTCAATAACCTATACAAATTTCATATATCGAAATTGCCAACTTCGATTTGTAAAATTGCAAGATCTAAATCTTTAAATTTCAGTCACATATATGAAACCTTTTTGATACATCTAAAGGGGTATCTTTTATATTAAAGTTACTGCAAAGCAGAATTTAATACCTATAAAGGGGATCTGATAATGAGAACATATAAAAAATCGATTCTAGCGGCGGCGTTAATCGCTGCTATCGGACTAACAGGTTGTAGTGATGGAGATGATGGTAAAGATGGCGCCCCTGGAGAACCCGGCGCGCCAGGAGAACCAGGTGCACCAGCGGGAAATGTTGTTGATACAGTAGCATCTGCTGCTGATTTTGTGTTGAGCTTAGCCCCTGCAGATATCGTGGTAGTAGGAAGTGATGATTTTGCTATCAAATTTACGGTAACAGGCAAAACAGCTAAAGGCGAAGATGTGCCCTTTAGTGGCTTAGACAAAGTAGCGCTTTATGTGATGAATCAAGCGGCCAATACCACTGATACTGGCGCGCCACTATTGTGGGAAAGCCATACCCTAACCAATGAATTTGGTTCAAGTATGTATTGTACGCCAACAGGTATGGCAGAAGCCCGCGGCGGCGCAGAAGTTGAAGCTTGTACCTTAGTTGAAGATGAAGCAAACCCAGGCACTTACACAGGTACTTGGGAACATGAAGGCAATGCACCGGTTGTACTTGCAGATGGTGATGCCAATAACTTACATCGCGTTATGGTGCGTAGCTATGATGTTGTAGACAGCACAGGTGAAGGCATTGCAGATAAATTGCTTTCTACTCCGGTTGACTTTATTCCTGCAACGGGTGAGCTAGCGGTATCTGAAAAAGATTCAGTGTCTAACGCCTCTTGTATTAAGTGTCATACTCAAATGGATGGGTATGAAGCTACCGATATCCGCATAGCTAACATTGGTGCCCACCATAATTATCAAAAAGTTGAAAATTGTGTAGCCTGTCATAACCCAGCTTATGCTGGCGGTGAAGACGATCCAGAAAAAGGCTTTAACGCTAATTGGAATGCAATGATTCACACATTACACGCTGGTCATCATATTGACGATCTAGAAGGTGAAGCTGCAGATATGTTTGGCGAAATTGGCTTCCCATCAGAAATCAATCAATGTACCGCATGTCATGATAACGGTATGCAATGGAATGATAATGTCTACGCAGAAGCATGTGTGTCATGTCATACAGATGTAGATTTAGCCACTGGTGAAAACCACAGAGGTATCGTACCTGAAAGTGATGCAGCCTGTTCTGGTTGTCATGGCGCAGGTAG
Organism: Shewanella sp. 10N.286.52.C2; assembly: GCF_002874545.1. Taxonomy (NCBI): domain Bacteria; kingdom Pseudomonadati; phylum Pseudomonadota; class Gammaproteobacteria; order Alteromonadales; family Shewanellaceae; genus Shewanella; species Shewanella sp. 10N.286.52.C2. The sequence goes on along the minus strand of NZ_MCTV01000005.1, from coordinate 51,277 downwards.
CTTAAGCCCAATGCAAGCACATAATGTTGCAGCGAGAGCGATTGCCACTGATTCAATTGAAATTGCTTTAAATAGTGTGAGTTACACTGAAAGCGCAACAGTTGACATGGATGAAATGGTGATTACATTTGATGTCACTATTGATGGTGTTGCCGTTGAAGATGGTTTCGAGTTCACTAACTTTACTAAATACGATGAAATGAAAACCGGCTGGATAGACACTGATGGTACTTACTACGGTAGTGCTTCGGTTAATCTAAATGGTGTTGTTGCATCCGCTGGTCAGTTAATGGTGACTCAATTAGGTGAGTTTAATCTAGACGGAAAGAGTATTTCTGTAACGCCACGCTTCTCAGTATGTGCCGATTCAGAAGGCATGCTTATTGAGTGTTTAGATTCAAGCGGCGAAGCGCAATATGATGTTGGTTATGTAGCAGTCACTATGGCGCCAGCTTACTGGAATCTCGCCAATGCTGATGGTAGCGGCGCAACGATATCTCGCTTTAGCGACCCTACACGGGTAACCGCTGATGAAGCTAAATGTAATACTTGTCATACTTCATTAGGTATCGCTAAGCATTACGGTAACGAACGTTTCGACCAATGTGTAGGTTGTCATAACGACACTTGGGGTGGCTCTTATCATGTGGCTGTTGAATATAAAACAGATGCAGTTGACGAAAATGGCGACCCAGTATTTGAAACAATTGAAGGCTTAACCTATAGCAACCGTGACTTATTCACTGTCGCTCACCGTTTCCATTCAGGTCTTTGGGATGATAACCGTGGCTTCCCTGCAATACACTTAAATTCTGATATGGAAACACAAGGTTACCCAGCAGTGGCTACCGAATGTGCAGCTTGTCATAAAGATGATGTGAGTTTATTCGCAGCAGATGGTGGTCTTACTTCAGGTAAACGCGCAATTGCAGTAGATGCTGGTGCAACAATGTTCATTAGCCCAACCGCTGAAGCATGTCGTACTTGTCACGCTCACTCAAGTGCCTCAGCAATGGCTCACTTCAAGAGTAATGGTGCGATAGTTGAGGGCGATCCAGCTTCAACTGCTAATCTGCCGGTTGAATCTTGTGCAACTTGTCATGCTGAAGGTAAGACTTACGGTATTGATATAATGCATGCTGGAGGGGCACACTAGTTAGCAATAATAGATGTTTCATCAGCTATGAGATCCCCTGCTTCTCATAGCAAATAAACCACTGGGAGCCTTCGGGCTCCCTTTTTTTATCCTCAGTGTTTGCATTAACCCTTTTATTGATCCCAATGGCGTTATTATTCATTTTTGTGAGTCAGTGCAATTTTTAAACGTTCTAGCGTGTTTTAGTTTACTTATAAGCAGGCTTTAATGCTGATTTATTGTGAGTTAGATCGGTAGTTGGCAATATTTGTGAGCTGGCAAGTCTTCAAGTGTTCACTTGAGAGGTTAATGCCACTTTTTTATTTAACAAGCTGAAAAGCAACACTAATTAATCGCATTGTTTAGTGTGCTTATTCCTCAGATCCCTTGGTTGCTAGTTTGATTGCCTCCTGCGGTTACATTATTATGCGCGGCGCTAAGATTAACCAAAGTTAATCTAGTGTGACGACACTATCGTCACTACTTACTTAATTGATTACTTCCTGTAGGGGAACTCAATGTCGACACCGCAGACAAATTCATACGCAAACCCAGCGCCACTTGGTTTAATGGGCTTCGGTATGACCACCATTTTGCTTAATATTCATAATGCTGGTTTTTTTCCAATTGATTCAATGATCCTTGCTATGGGTATTTTTTACGGCGGCATTGGCCAAGTGATTGTCGGCATCATGTGCTTTAAACGTGGCGATACCTTTGGCACTACAGCATTTACTTCTTATGGGCTATTTTGGTTAACCTTAGTTGGTCTACTTGTCATGCCTAAAATGGGTTTTGCGGCAAGTCCTGCAAGCTTTATGGGTTGGTACCTAGCGCTTTGGGGCATGTTTACTGGCTTTATGTTTATTGGCTCTATGCGTTACCCATTAGCCAAGCAAATTGTCTTTGGCTTGCTAACTATTTTATTCTTCCTATTAGCTGCGCGAGATTTTACCGGCAGCGAGCTAATTGGCACCATTGCTGGCTTTGAAGGTATTTTATGTGGCTTAAGCGCCATTTACTTTGCCATGGCGCAAGTGCTGAATGCTGAATATGGCCGGGTGATTTTGCCTGTTGGAAAAGTCAGATTTGCAGCAAGTAAAGCTGAAACCACTGCAGCACCAGCGTCGTTAAAAGCAGCGTAATACTAAATTAGCGCCATAAAAAAGCTGACAATGCTATGAATAGCCTTGTCAGCTTTTTTGTTTAAATTTACTTTAGCTCTGTTGCAGTTTAAACAACCACTTACCGTAAAGATAAACCCCTACTGCCGAAATCGTCCCACAGCGGCGATGATGTACCAAGCTTTGCCGATACTGTGGCTGTTATACGCCATATATATGCCATAGTTTTTTAGCATCGTTGTTAGCTACTGTGCTGGCAAGCCAGCGTAATTTATTTTAGCTCTGTTGCAGTTTAAACAACCACTTACCGTAAAGATAAATCCCTACTGCCGAAATCGTCCCACAGCGGCGATGATGTCCCCGGCTTTGCCGATACTGTGGCTGTTATACTCCATAGTTTTTTAGCATCGTTGTTAGCTACTGTGCTGGCAAGCCAGTGTAATTTATTTTAGCTCTGTTGCAGTTTAAACAACCACTTACCGTAAAGATAAATCCCTACTGGCGAAATCGTCCCACAGCGGCGATGATGTCCCCAGCTTTGCCGATACTGTGGCTGTTATACGCCATAGTTTTTTAGCATCGTTGTTAGCTACTGTGCTGGCAAGCCAGTGTAATTTACTTTAGCTCTGTTGCAGTTTAAACAACCACTTACCGTAAAGATAAATTCCTACTGCCGAAATTGTTCCCACCGCAGCGATAATATACCAAGCATTGCCGATACTGTGGGTGTTATACGCCATAGTTTTTTAGCATCGTTGTTAGCTACTGTGCTGGCAAGCCAGTGTAATTTACTTTAGCTCTGTTGCAGTTTAAACAACCACTTACCGTAAAGATAAATTCCTACTGCCGAAATTGTTCCCACCGCAGCGATAATATACCAAGCGTTGCCGATACTGTGGGTGTTATACAGCAGCGTTGTTAGCTGCTGTGCAGGCTCACCGGTATAAGTCACTAAGGTTGAAAATGCTTCGCCTTGGGGGATTGCATCAACATCTGTTTGACTCATGCCACGCTCTGCAAGAAGCTGCAGTGAGAAAATCTCTTTTGAGGCATACATCTCATACAGTTTAGGCCCAAAGTAGCCTTCCAGAGTCCAGCCTATCCCTTGAGGTAACATCACAAAGCCTAAGTACATGGCTTTTTTACCTTCAGGGGCAATATTGCCCATAAACTCATTTTTCTTCGGGCTAATCATCATTTCGCCGAATGAGAACATTGCAATAGCCAGTACAATCATCCATGCAGCATTGGTTGCGCCAATGAGCACGAATGCCAAAATACTCAGTAAACAACCACCTAACATGGCAGTGGTAATACGATACTTAGCGGTAAGTGCAGCAACCAAGAAACAACTGGTCATGATCATACCAGCATTGAGGTTGAGCATGCCTTCAGGCATCACCTTAGTACCAGTATTATCAAGGCCTAACCAAAACTGGAAAAAGCCGTTAGAGGTGCCTTCAGGGCCAAATAGAGAGGTGACAATCACGCTGGTATCAACCCATTCAGCAATATGAATAGGTAATACATCAAATAAGGCATTAAATAAGAACCAGAAACCAGCAAATACCAACATGTAATAGATAACAACGGGCTTTTTAAGCTCATGAAGCGCATCACGCCATAATGCTTCTTGTTTAATTTCGCCTGATTTGACTTTGCGGGCCCGCTCAAGTCGCTCTTCTTTACCTGGTTCTTTATAAGCTAGTAAAAATAGGAAGTTAAAAGAGATGATGGCAGCACAAGCGTAAAACACATTATCCCATGATAACTGACGCATATGTACAGCCACTAAAGGCCCAAGGAAGCCACCAATATTGACCACTTGATAGAATATGCCCCACGCCATTGAGGTGTTTTGCCGTCCGGTTGAAAGCACTAAGGTGCCTTGAATACCGGGTTTAAAGATCCCTGTCCCTGCGGCCAATAATATTGCACCAATCAAGAAGCCATAAAAGCTTGGAAACATAGCCATCACCAAGTAACCCATGATCTTGATTACTGTTGAGGCAAAGATGGTTTCTTTGTAGCCTACGCGATCAGATATGCCGCCAGTAAATACTGGAATGAAGGTTTGCATAAATGCCCAAATGGCAATAATGACACCGTAATCACTAAGGCTAATACCCAGCCCGCCTTCCGAGGTTGGTGTTTTAGCATATAAACCGGCACTGGCTTTTACCCCATAGTAGGCAATACGTTCCACCAGCTCCATGCCGCCGACAATCCAAAATATATAACTTAAGCTGGCAATAGATGCCCACATGCCCAGCTGTTTCACTTCTCTTAGGTCGTTGCCTGAGTGTGAACTTTCACTCATAAATCACCCTTATGATTATTATTATTAACAATAGGTCGGCAGACACTTTACCTAAATTAACCAAATTTACCAAAGTTACTGAGCAGGAATGTGATAATTGCGTTTCGGAGGGGGATTTTTTATACAAAAAAGCGAGCTAATCGCTCGCTTTAATTAATCTGATGTCACTTAAAGGACTTAGCCACAGCACTTTTTATATTTCTTACCGCTACCACAAGTACAAGGGTCATTACGGTTAATTTTGGCTTCTGCGGTGACTGCCGTTGGCTTGTTTAAAATACCCAGAAGTTCAAATATATCTTCAGCGACGTCACTGTTAACAGTAATAGTTGCGACTAGTTTGCTCTCTGCAACTAATGCTTCAACTTCAAGCTTACGCTTATCAGTTTGAACTGATAACTGTAAAGGAAGCGCTGCAGTGCCAGGTTTAGCTTGGCGTTTGGTGTTGTAACCACTTTCGCCATAGGCAGGTTTTGGCGTTTGACGGCCTTTGAAAAAGAATTTATCTGACATGTGTTGTGCCTGCCTATCGTTTTAAATGTAGAGTATTTGAACCAAGGTGGTAAACCAAGGCATTTGAAGCTAACTTAAGGTTGATAAGTGATTATAAGCTAAAGCTTCAAGACTCTTAAAATGGATGAAAAATATCTAGAGGCGAAGCTTATACAGTATCTAAGCCATTTTGACCATTTTTTTAGGTATTATTTGCCTGAATAAGCCGCCTGTGGCGTTGTAATTAACTTAATGGAGATAAGTTTTTACAATCTATTGTAACTGCTCAACAATCATACTTTTCATCGCTTGGGTTAATTTTAGCCATTAAAAAAGGCTATCAAATACCTTGATAGCCTTTTTAGTTTGGGTTTATTTAGCGAGATGGCAAATAAACCAAGCTTTGTTACTTAGCCTTCTAGCTTAGCAAGTTCTGCTTTTTGCTCTGCAAGCTTATCCATATCACGTTGATATTCAGCTTGCTTAGCGCGTTCTTTTTCAATCACGGCGGCAGGGGCTTTAGCCACAAAGCCTTGGTTAGATAACTTGCCTTCAATGCGCTTGAACTCGCCAGCTGCTTTTTCAAGTAGCTTGTCGATACGGGCTACTTCTTTAGCCACATCAATCAACCCTGCCATTGGGATTAATAGCTCCATGTCACCGACAAGTTGGGTAGTCGACATTGGGGCAGTTTCACCATCAGCAAGAATTGTCATAGACTCAAGCTTAGCTAGTGTCTTGAAGAAAGTTTGATTAGCCTCTAAACGTGCCTTATCTTGCTCACTCACGCCGCGAAGTAGGGCGTTAAGTGGCTTAGATGGGGCAATGTTTAGTTCAGCGCGAATGTTACGCACAGCAGTAATGACTTGCTTAACCCACTCAAGATCTTCCATTGCCTGCGCGTCTACCTTAGTTGCGTCATACTCAGGGAATTGCGCAATCATTAAGGTATCACCTTCAACACCTGCTAGCGGCTTAACGCGCTGCCAGATAGTTTCAGTGAGGTAAGGCATCATTGGGTGCATTAGGCGCTGCATTTGCTCAAGTACATTAACCAGCGTATGACGTGTGCCACGCAGTTGTGCATCGGTGCCGTTTTGCATTACCGGCTTAGTGAGCTCTAGGTACCAGTCACAGAATTGGTTCCAGGTGAACTCATAAATAGTATTAGCCGCTAAGTCGAAACGGTAATTGGCCATGTGCTCATCGTAGGTTTTAACGGTTTCGTTAAACAGACCGATAATCCAGCGATCAGCTAGCGACAATTCCATTGCTCCTGGCTTGCCATCAACCAAGATTTGGCCGCAATCTAATGCTTCGCCGATAGCATCGTCTGCTGCATCTTCAGTTTGCACTTCAGTGTTCATCAACACGTAACGTGATGCGTTCCAGATCTTGTTACAGAAGCTGCGGTAACCATCAAGGCGTTTCATGTCCCAGTTAATGTCACGACCGGTTGATGCCATTGAAGCTAAAGTAAAGCGCAGTGCATCGGTGCCATGTGCTTCAATACCTTCACTGAATTCTTTACGAGTGCTTTTTTCAATTTTAGCGGCCATTTTGGGCTGCATCATATTGCCGGTACGTTTTTCAACAAGTGATTCAAGATCGATACCGTCAATCATGTCTAAAGGATCTAATACGTTACCTTTAGATTTGGACATCTTATTACCGGCTTCATCACGGATAAGTCCAGTGACATATACCGTTTTGAAAGGCACTTGCGGCTTGCCGTTTTCATCTTTGATGAAATGCATGGTCATCATGATCATGCGCGCCACCCAGAAGAAGATAATATCAAAACCAGTGACCAACACGTCAGTTGGGTGGAAAGCTTTCAATTCTTCAGTATTTTTTGGCCAGCCAAGTGTTGAGAATGTCCATAACGCTGAGCTGAACCAGGTATCTAATACATCGTTATCTTGACGTAAAACAACCGAGTCATCTAGCTTATGTTTAGTGCGAACTTCAGTTTCGTCACGACCCACATAGACTTTGCCACTTTCGTCATACCAAGCTGGGATACGATGTCCCCACCAAAGTTGACGTGAGATACACCAATCTTGAATGTCGCGCATCCAAGAGTTGTACATGTTCTCGTATTGCTGTGGCACAAACTTGATGTCGCCGTTATCAACCGCTTCCATGGCTGTTTTAGCCATAGGCGCAACTGACACATACCATTGGTCGGTAAGTAGTGGCTCAATAACCACGCCAGAGCGGTCGCCGTATGGCACTTTTAATCCGTGAGGATCAATTTTGCCTAATAAACCTAAGGTGTCGAACTCTTCAACAATGGCTTTACGTGCAGCAAAGCGCTCAAGACCGGCATAACGCTCAGGTAAGCTGTTATCTAATTCGGTGTTTGCGGTGCCATCAGTATTTACCACTTCTGCAGCGCTACGAATGTCAGCATTGATGGTTAAGATGTTGAACATAGGTAGGGCGTGACGCTTACCGACTTCATAATCGTTAAAGTCATGAGCTGGAGTGATTTTCACACAGCCGGTACCAAACTCCATGTCAACATAGTCATCTGCCACAACAGGAATACGACGGTTAACGATTGGCAGAAGAATGAACTTACCAATAAGTGATTGATAACGCTCATCATCTGGATGAACCGCAACGGCGCTGTCACCTAACATGGTTTCAGGACGTGTGGTGGCAACTTCTAAGTAGTCTTTACCGTCGGCTGTCAATGCGCCATCAGCTAACGGGTAGCGGAAATGCCACATGCTACCTTGCTTTTCTTTGTTTTCTACTTCGAGATCTGAAATAGCAGTGTGCAGTTTTGGATCCCAGTTGACTAAGCGTTTACCACGATAAATCAACTCGTCATCATATAAGCGTACAAATACTTCTTGTACGGCTTCAGACATACCTTCGTCCATTGTGAAACGTTCACGATCCCAATCAACAGAAGCGCCTAAACGACGTAGCTGTTTGGTGATGGTGCCACCTGATTCATTTTTCCAATCCCAGATGCGCTCGATAAAGTTATCACGGCCTAGGTCGTGACGACCTAAACCTTCTTCTGCAAAGACTTTACGCTCAACCAGCATTTGGGTTGCAATGCCTGCGTGATCGGTACCCACTTGCCAAAGGGTGTTTTTGCCCTTCATGCGCTGGTAGCGAGTCAACGTATCCATGATGGTGTCTTGGAATGCATGACCCATGTGCAAACTACCCGTCACATTTGGTGGCGGGATCATGATGCAATAGTTACCTTTTGACTCATCGCCATGTGGTTTGAAGTAGCCTTGCTCTTCCCAATTTTGGTATAGAGATTGCTCAATTGACTGCGGATTATATGTTTTTTCCATGGGATTTTTGTTTTCTCAATCTAAATTAATAGTTGGTATTGTTAACGAATCAACTGACTTAAACGCCAGTGAACTCAGTGGTAGTAAGCTCAATGCCCAATTGCTTGTATTCACGGTAGCGAATACGGGCAATCTGTTTAAGCGCATCATCATTAGCAACAAAATCGATAATATGCGGAAAGTTAACCGCAAATGCTGGCACTTGGTCTGCAAGGTTTATCAGTAATTGGCGACTTTTATTGGCGCCTAATTTATCAAAACCAATCTCGACAGGTGAACCTGTTATCGGTCCTTCCCCTTTCAAATTGTGGGGAACAAATGCTGTTGGCTCAAATTGCCATAATAATTCATCAATGGCATAGGCTTGTTGCTTATTCTGACAGTGAATATAAACAAGCTGCTGCTGGCGATAATGCCGTTCTGCAATCTGACATGCTGCAAGGTATACGCTTTCAAGCGCACTGGCTTGGGTATTGATTGCTGGCATTAAGTAAAACAGAGTCTTTGACATTATTTTAAATTTTGATGAAGTAAAGGCGAATTTTACACTAAAAGCATCGATTGGGGCTAGGGTGCAGGAGAGTTAATTTTGCTTAATTGAATAGAAATCTGCTGAAATTTTAGCAATCCTTGTGTTCGCATTTATTTGTCAGGCTTATCGGTTTGCTTGCTACTCAAAGGGAGCTGTTTTTGCGGTTTTAAAATATGTAAACCTTCGAACAAGAGGGATAAAAAAGGCGAAGTAACTACTTCGCCTTTTATTAGGTTACTGCCTGTTATTTACAGTAAACTATTAGCAACAAACTAGTTGCAACAAAAGTCAATTACTCGCCTTGCTCAACTCCTGCGCGGTTCAATAAGAACTGGCTTAATATTGGTACTGGACGACCTGTAGAGCCTTTATTAGCGCCACTGTTCCAAGCTGTACCGGCAACATCAAGATGTGCCCAGTTATATTTTTTAGCAAAGCGCGCTAAGAAACAAGCTGCAGTGATTGACCCTGCTGGACGACCACCTAGGTTAGTCATATCAGCAAACGGGCTTTCAAGCATTTCTTGATACTCATCCCAAATCGGCATGCGCCATGCGCGATCACCTGATTGCTCACCGGCATTGAGTATTTCATGGGCAAGTGGATTATGAGATGAGAATAAACCTGAAGCATGTTTGCCCAGAGCAATGACACAAGCACCAGTTAATGTGGCAGTATCAATCACTAATTCTGGGTCAAAACGCTCAACATAAGTCAGCACGTCACATAATACTAAGCGGCCTTCGGCATCAGTATTAAGCACTTCAACAGTTTGACCTGACATAGTGGTTAAGATGTCACCAGGGCGATAAGCATTACCCGCAACCATGTTTTCACAACCTGCAAGAATACCGATAACGTTAATTGGCAGCTTCATTTCACATAAGGCTTTCATGGCGCCAATAACACCGGCAGCGCCACCCATGTCGTATTTCATCTCATCCATGGCCTCGCCCGGCTTTAATGAAATACCACCAGAATCGAAGGTAAGGCCTTTACCAACAAGGACGATTGGCTTTTGAGTCTCATCAACTGCGCCCTTATATTCCATTACTGTCATGATAGATTCATTGGCACTAGCACGCCCTACAGCAAGGTATGAATGCATACCGAGTTTTGCCATTTGCTCTTCGCCCACAGTTGAAACCGTAAGGCTGTCATGAACTTCAGCAATTTGACGTGCTTGAGAGGCTAAGTATGCAGGGTTACAAATGTTTGGCGGCATGTTGGCAACATCACGGCATAAGTGCATACCTGATGATACTGCCATTCCATGGTCGATAGCGCGTTCACCAAGAGTTAACTCGCGACGAGTCGGGACATTGAATACCATTTTACGTAACGGACGACGGGTTTCGCCTTTACGGGTTTTCAGAGCATCAAAGCTATATAAACTGTTATAAGTGGTTTCAACTGCTTGGCGTACTTTCCAATAAGTATCGCGGCCTTTAACGTGTAATTCAGTTAAGAAGCAAACTGCTTCCATTGAACCCGTTTCATTTAAGGTATTGATAGTCTTTGTGATAATTTGTTTGTATTGGCGCTCATCAAGTTCACGCTCTTTGCCACAACCGACTAACAAAACACGCTCACTGAGCACATTGGGAACATGATGCAATAATAACATCTGTCCAGGTTTGCCTTCTAAATCACCGCGTCGAAGCAAGTTACTGATGTAACCTTCACTGATTTTATCCAACTGCTCTGCGATACCTGACAAACGACGTGGTTCGTATACACCGACAACGATACAAGCTGAACGTTGTTTCTCGGGGCTGCCGCTCTTTACGCTAAACTCCATGAGCACTCCTAGATTATTAAAGACAAATTTTTATATTTATTAGATAATGTTTTAATTCGGCCTGTTAGGCCATATTTACAAACCTTTAAGGAAATAAATCCTTGGTAATTTTCTGCTATATCAGCTAAATGAATTACACTTAAAGAAGCTCACGCGCTGGTCAGAAAACTATCAATAACTGCTAAAAGCAGACATTTAATAGTGAAGTTACTCTGATACCAGCAAAAAGACAAGTTTTAGACTGTGGATCCTACCTGTGATTGTATTTAGATACTTGATCGTTGAAGTTTTAAAAGCCCAATTTGCGATACTTTTGGTGCTGTTAACTATTTTTATTAGCCAGCAATTTGTGCGAGTACTGGGAGATGCCTCTGATGGTGATTTCCCTGCGTCTTTAGTGCTGACGTTATTGGGGCTAAATTTACCGCAATTAACCGTTTTGGTGTTGCCGCTGAGCTTTTTCTTAGGGATATTGCTCGCCCATGGGCGAATGTATGCCGAAAATGAAATGGTGGTGCTTCATGGCGTCGGGATCAGTGAGTGGTATGTCACCCGTGTGACCTTGCTTTTGGCGGTAGCAAATTTAGTGTTTACTGGTATTTTATCGGTTTATGTAGGTCCATGGGCGGAAGAAAGACAAAATCAAGTGCTAGAACAGGCACAGTCAGAAGCCGGTTTAGCAGCAATTACCCAAGGCCGCTTTCAAGCTAGCCCTAATGGCCGAGCTGTGTTGTTTGTTGAAAAAATCACTAAATCTAACGAATTACAAAAAGTGTTTGTGGCTCAGTTACCTGATCCTGAAGACGAAAAAGGCTTAACTAATATTGTGGTTTCAGAAAATGGCCGCGTAGTGGAAGATAAGTTTGGTAGCCAGCAATTACAACTTGATAATGGTACCCGTTATCAAGGTAGCCCGAATAATCTTGACTATCAAATGATTGAGTTTGGTGGTTATAAGATGGAAATTAAAGAGCAAGAAGTGGATGAACGTCGTCGTAAGCTTTCAGCTTTACCGGTTGATCAGTTACTTGCTACGCCAGGCCCTGAAGCAGCAGCAGAATTCCATTGGCGTTTAGCGCTGCCTTTAGCGATTCCACTCATGACCTTAATTGCAGTGCCACTGGCTCGGGTGAATGTAAGGCAAGGTAAGTTTGCCAAAATGTTCCCAGCGATTTTACTTTATTTAGGCTATTTCGGCTTAATGGTTGCCGGCCGTAAAGCGCTTGAGGATGAAGTCATCCCACAAGTATTAGGCATGTGGTGGATCCATGGCTCAGCATTTATTATCGGTATACTCTTACTGGGTAAAGAGCGTCCAAGTGGTGCTAAGTTACTGCAATTACTTAAACGTAAGAAGGTGGCAGTATGAAGATACTCGATCTCTATATTGCCCGAGTGATTATTGGCACATCGGCGTTATGTTTACTTATTTTAACTGGCTTGTCGGGCATCATTAAGTGGGTTGATCAGCTACGTGTAGTTGGCCGCGGTGCTTACACTATGTTTGATGCGATTATCTATGTTATTTACTTAATCCCCCGTGATATTGAGTTGTTTTTCCCCATTGCAGTATTACTTGGGGCGCTGATTGGTATGGGAATGTTGGCATCGAACTCTGAATTAGTAGTAATGCAGGCGTCCGGTATGTCTCGGTTGCAAATTACGATTTCAGCGATGAAAACTGCCATTCCATTGATGATCATTGTAATGGCCTTAGGCGAGTGGGGTGCACCTGTTGCAGAAAGAACGGCCAAAGAGCTACAAGCAACCAAAGTTTCTGGTGGTAGCCTGATCAAATCTCATCGAGGCGTGTGGGCAAGAGACGGTGACTTATTTGTCAATATTGGTGAAGTTGAAACCATAAACACCTTAAATAAAGTGACCTTTTATAAGTTTAATGATCAGTTAGAGTTAACCACCATGACTCAGGCTCAAAGCGCTAAATTTTCTAATGATGTATGGCGCTTATTTGATGTTAAAAATACCATAGTTACTGATAACAAGATTAGCTTCGAATACCAAGAAGAGCGAATTTGGAACTCTACCTTAACCCCTGATAAATTAAGTGTGGTGTCAGTAAAACCTGAAGCGTTAAGCATTCAAGGTCTAGTGGGTTATTTAGATTACCTTGAAGCTAATCAGCAAGATCCGAGTCGTTATGAGCTGGCTTTGTGGCGTAAAATTATGCAGCCAATTACTGTAGCAGTGATGATTTTAGTGGCACTGTCATTTGTATTTGGCCCCTTAAGAACCGTGACAATGGGCGCAAGAGTCTTGCTTGGCGTGGTCGCTGGCTTTAGCTTTTATATTTGTAGTGAGATATTTGGCCCTATGAGTATTGTTTATGGCTTACCCGCCTATATAGGTGCAGGTATGCCACCACTACTCTTTAGTATTGGCGCGTTATATTTCATCAGAAAATAGCCTTTGCCTGATAGGGCGCTTGCTTCTGGCAAGTCTGGAATAATAAATATCCCAATGACGTTAGTTGTTGGGATTTTTTTATATTTACTTGACCACATCAACCAGGGTTTTATTGCTGTACTCTACCTCTACCTCTACCTCTACCTCTACCTCTACCTCTAGTTCTGCTTTTAGTTTGAGCCTTAGCCCAAATCGCTGCGCCATGTTAGCGGCTTGATGTTCTACAGCACCAATAAAAAACGCCGTAACCCATAGGATTACGGCGTGTTCTTTGATGGTACTAGTTTATGGCACTAGTTTATGGCACTAGTTTATGGCACTAGTTTATGGCACTAGTTTATGGCACTAGTTTATGGCATTAGTTTGTGCCGCTAGTTTAAGCGCCGCGCCAATTGCGCATTTGGTTCGCTTCAACCGACAGTACTACGACTTCTGATTGGGTCATTTTATCTTGTAGGGCCTGTTTATCAGGATTGATAAGAATAAATAAGTTACCAATACCAGCCAGTGACCACACCACGCGGGCAAGCGCAGTAACAAAACTTAAGTTTTGTCCATTAGGGTGCTGCACTTTTAAGCGCCATGCTCTCATCCCTAATGTTTGACCGCCGCGGCTCCAAAATAAGGCATAAAAAGCGACGACACAAAGTACGACCCATAACTGATAAATACCTTTATACAGTGGGGTTTGATGCAGTGCATCTGCAATGTGCTCGTAACCATCCATTGAAATAACGCCGCTGCTGGTAAGGCCGACAAACAGGCCAAAACCAATGGCACCGGCAACCATATATACGGCTACAGCCAATAATGAGTCATATATTATGGCGCCACAGCGGCGGATAAAGCTGGCTCTAGGGAAATTAGCGTGGTCTGAATTTATCATGTAAATCCTTTTATTGTTGTTGTCACTAATAATTGGTGATGCCACTAATACAAATGCGCTTAACTCTTAACTCTTAGCGGTTAGTTTTTGACTGTTAGCTTTGCTCGTCATCATCACGAACAAATTTGATGCTACTAAAACCGAAACGGGCAAACTCGGTTTTACGGTAATCTTTTTCTGCTTTAGCCCCTTTTTTAGAGGTCATTGCAATTTGCTGTTCCATAGCCAAGAAGTTGGTTAAATCAATACCTTCAGCTTCAGCCGCAGCTTCGTATAGGTCATGATGTATATCGTAACTGAATGCGATTGTTTTGGTTTTACCTTTAAAGGTATAAATGACTTGGCGAGCCATGGAAACTCCTGAGTTTGGCGGCTTAACATTAGCTTGCTAAGCAACACATACGACTAAGATAAGCTGGCGGTTAAGCATTGATACTTGATTACGCAGCTTTTGAGATTGATACCCCTGAGCAATTTATTTACAGGGGTAAAAATTTGAGGGCTATTATAGCTAAATGCAGCGTTTCAAGATAGCTTTGTCATAATGCAATCAATAAGGATAAAAGATGCACAAAATATCAAGTCTCAAATTGCTGATGGTTAGCTTACTATTGGTAACCTCTAGTGCTGCTATGGCAGGAAAAGAGGCCTTTAAAGCTGGAACTGTGATAAAAGGCTATGGCGAAATCGCGACAATTGACAGCCAACTGGCCTTGCCAAAAGGCATGCAATTTAATATCGCTTTTGATATGAGCAAAGCGGCTAAGGTTGGTGAGGTTAATCGCAGTTTAAATACCCTTGCTAGATTTATTAATATGCATGAGGCTGCAGGGGTTAAATCTAAAGATATTAATTTAGCTATGGTCGTACATGGCAGCGCCGTTGGGGACTTAGCTGATGATGGCTATTATCGCCAGCAACACGGCTTAGCTGCGCCCATCGAAAATGCCAATAAAGCTTTGGTACAGCAATTAACTGAATATGGGGTGAAGGTCTATATTTGTGGTCAAAGCGCAGCGTATTACAACCTTAGTAATCAAGCATTATTGCCTGGAGTTGAAATGGCATTATCAGCAATGACGGCCCATGCTATTTTGGCGGAGCAAGGCTATAGTCTTAACCCATTCTAAAGCCGTTTCTAAAACCTTTTCTAAAACCTTTTCTAAAACCTTTTCTAAAATGTTTGGCTAAACATCATCTTAAAATTCTTTAAGAAACCCAACCAGAAACAAAAAAAAGCGCCGACATTAAGTTAGCGCTTTTCGTTACAGCAGTTAATTAGCGAGTTAAGCCAGCGACTCTACTAATAAACATAACTCTGATAACTGGTTGTTTGGGTATACCAAATAGGTTTTATGATGTTTGATAAGACTGGTTTTTTTATTACCTTGGCTAACCAATAGCCCTTTATTGAGCGCTTGCTCGGCAAAATATTGCTCATCACCACGCACATAGATAGCTAAAGGCTTAATGAGTCTATCTACATCAAAATAGTGCGACAGCTGATGTTCACAAATCACCATACTCGATTGACCATTACCCGCCAGTTTGAGCTTTTTGGCACCTGAGTCTGAAAACGCAGTATCAGTAATAACAAACCATTCGTTGCTATCTAAATGCTCGATAAGCGCATCGATTGCGCCTTTTTCAGATAAGGTGGTGGTGAGCACTTGTTGGTATTGAGTTGCGATACGTTGCAGTAGCTGCGGTAACATGGCGCCAGCGCCTTGGCTGCGAGCCATACGGATCCAGCTATTGAGATCATCTGCAACCATTTTAGGAAAGCGCTTATCCCGTAATGACTCCACCATCCATGCACACAGAAAATGACTTTCTTGGGCTGGGGTTCGCTTGGCTTTTTGCTTTAATGCAGACTCTTGCAAGGCTTTAATCCCTGCTTCAGCTAGGGCCAAAATCGCTTGGTTGTATGTTGGTGCTTGTGTTGTATTTTGCATAAATAACTCCGCCGCAGAAAAATGGGAAGTGCGGCGAGGCTATTGTAGCAAAGGCGAGTTATTGCTGCTGCAAATTATTGCCCTTGCAGTAATTTAGCCGCGGTTAAGATAAGCTCAGGTGCGGGGCGCACTTTATAATTTGGATTTATGTATTGAAAGTGTACCAAGCCGGTTTTATCTGCCAGATAAACTGCAGGCACTGGTAAGACTAAGCGCTGCTCACCTGCAGGTGTGGTCCAAAGAGTATTTTCAACACTGAGCTTGGCGCGGTACATACTAGTGACTTTTTCACTGGTATAAAAGGCAATACCAAAGGCTTGGGATGCGGTCATATTTTCATCTGATAGCAATAGGTAATCCAGTTTATTGTCATTCATTGAGGCTTTAAGTTTAGCGGGTGAGTCAGGTGAAATCCCCACTAACTGAAAACCCATTTCAATTAATTTAGGCTCAATAGCTTTAAGTTGGCCCATTTGAACATTACAAAATGGGCACCAACCGCCACGATAGAAAAAGAAGATAGTGGGCTTAGCTGCGGTTAATGCTAGTAGGTTAACCTTATTGCCGGCAACATCTTTAAGGTCAAGGTTCGGGATTTGTTGTCCATTCATTAATGGCATGACGTGGTATTCATCGCTAGCAATAGGTTTAGCCATTGAAGGTAAGCTAAATAAGGCCATTGCGACGACTAATATAAGTTTTTTTAACATGCTGAAATCCATATTCAATTAAAGTGATGATCTTAGTGAGCGCCCTAATTGGCACTTCTTATCGCCGAGTTATACTGGTTATAATATTCGCTGTTACGGCGACAATGATTAGACCTGATCACCACAGTTTTTATTTCATCGAACTTACTTAAAGCGAATAATGAGTTACTTATTGGTTTTTAGGCATAAAAAAAGGCGCTAATAGCGCCTTAATATTGAAATAATAAAGGGATGATTACTTCAGTTTTTTGTACTTAACGGTACTGGTTGATTTACCTACCGTTACGCGGCGACCTTGCATGTTACGCTCACCGACAACTTGCTCACCCGCGCTATCAGCACGTTGTTGTTTCTTCGCAAAGCTACGACGCTTTTGAATTTGCTTTAACAGTAATTCACGGCTGCCAACTTCATAACCTGGCGCAGTAATTCGGCGAATTGGTTGACCGATTAATTTTTCAATATCATGTAAGGTGCGCTCTTCTTCGCGGCTCACAAATGAAATTGCGGTACCTGATTTACCTGCACGTCCGGTGCGGCCGATACGGTGCACATAATCTTCAGCAAGAAATGGTAAGTCATAGTTAACAACATAGCCTAAATCTTGAATATCCAATCCACGAGCGGCAACTTCGGTTGCAACTAGCACACGTACTTTACCTTCAACAAATTCACGTAATGCACGGCGTCGACTGCCCTGGGCTTTTTCGCCATGAACCACAGCTGACGGAATACCATCAAGGTTAAGTTCTTTCACTAGCTTATCTGCAGCATCACGGGTTGCAGTGAAGACTAACACCTGTTGCCAGTTTTTAGTGCCAATCAATTCAGATAGTAATTCACGCTTACGGCGCTGCTCAACGGGATAAACCACTTGGCTTACGGTATCTGCGGTGGTGTTTTGTTTGTCAGCAGTAATGACCACTGGCTTTTCAAGCATTTCGTTAGCAAGCTTCTTAACTGAGGTTGAGAAGGTGGCTGAGAATAATAAGTTTTGACGCTGCTTATTCACGGCTTGAAGAATTTTTTGAATGTCGGTGCTAAAGCCCATATCCAGCATACGGTCAGCTTCATCAAGGACTAAAAACTCAACATTTGAAAGGCTTAAGTTACATGCGTTTAAATGCTCAAGTAAACGCCCTGGGGTTGCTACAATAATGTCAGCACCACGTTTAAGCTTTTGCGCTTGGCTAGTCAGCTTTACGCCGCCATAAATGGTCAGTACTTCCATGTTGATGTTCTTGCTGTAATCAGCAATATTGTCAGCAACCTGAGCAGCTAGCTCGCGCGTCGGGGTTAAGATTAACGCGCGGGTATTTGAATGCTGTAACTCACGTGGGTTTTCAACCATTTTTTGCAGCATAGGTAATGCAAATGCGGCTGTTTTACCAGTACCGGTTTGGGCGCTGGCAAGTACATCTTGGCCACGACGAATTGCTGGAATAGCTTGTTGTTGAACGGGTGTCATAGTTTTATACCCGCAATCAGCGATCGCACTTAATATTTCTGGGGCGAAGCTAAAAGATTCAAATTTCATTGGTATCTTGTTCCTATCATTATCACGTCATTCAACAGTTCAGTGGCTAGTTAACTAAAAATATTAGTTTTCAACCTGCCTGAGTATAGTTCATCGTGCTAGTACCAAAACGACTTAGCATGTCATTTTAACATGGGTTTTAAAGTTCGCTAATGGATCAGCGGCGGCGGAGTATAACAAAGTTTTTTGATTAATTCTTAACTAAGTTTTGTGGTCAGTTTTTAGGGCATGATTATGGCGACGTTATGGCAATTAGAAACGGGCTCTGAAAACAAAAATGCCCAATTTAAATGGCTTAAAATTGGGCAAGTATGGGGATAATGACTGAGTTATATTAAAGCTCAGTCGTTACCTCAGTTAACCATGCAAGGTCATCACCTGTGAGCATAGTTGATAAGGTGGTAAACACTTTTTGATGGTAGCGATTTAACCAATCAATTTCAGCTTGAGTGAGTAAGGATTTATCAATTAAACGCTTATCAATAGGGATTAGTGTTAAGGCATCAAACTCCAGCATTTCACGCTCAGCATTAACTAGGCTTGGTGATGGGAGCACAGCCACTAGGTTTTCAATGCGAATACCAAATTCATTAGCGCGGTAATACCCCGGCTCATTGGATAACACCATACCTGGCAATAATGGCACGCCATTCACGTTTTTACCAATGCGCTGCGGGCCTTCATGAACACTTAAAAAATGTCCTACGCCATGGCCTGTGCCATGGTCATAATCAAAACCATGTTGCCACAAGTACTGACGAGCAAAGCCATCTAACTGCTGGCCTGATGTGCCTTTAGGGAATTTGGCTTGATCAAGGGCAATATGACCTTTTAATACTAAGGTGACCATTTTTTGTTGCTCAGCGCTGACGTCACCAATGGCTATAGTACGGGTGACATCTGTGGTGCCATCAAGGTATTGCGCCCCAGAATCTACCAAGTAAATGCTGTTCATGGTCATTTGACTTGGCGTGGCGTCATTATGATTGTAATGACACATAGCGGCGTTAGCACCGGTGGCTGAAATGGTATCAAAGCTTGGCTCACGATACAGTGGGTCAATTAATCTGAATGATTCCAGTTTATCGGCAAGCTGGGCTTCATCATAAAGACGGTTGGCGGCAACTTCCATATCAAGCCAAGCAAGAAAACGGCTTACTGCTGCACCATCACGGATATGACATGCTCGCATACCACTAAGCTCGGCGGCATTCTTTTGTGCTTTTGGCAGCGCGACAGGATCTGAGCCCGCAACTAATATGGCGCCCGCTTGCTCTGCGGTTAGCTGGGTCCAAGCATTGCTGGTATTAGGGTCTGCCAGCAGTTTTACACCGTTAAGTTGCTTAAGCGCTTCAGCTAATAATGATTCATCTTTAAATTCAACGCCAGCGCCCACATGCTCAGCAAAGCCTTGGGGCAGTTTGTTGCTATCAGCAAATAAGGTCATATCACCGTTGGCACTCAGTAACGCGCAGCCTAAGGTGACGGGTAATCTTGGCACATCGTTGCCACGAATATTAAGTAACCAACAGAATGAGTCTAAAGCGGCAATTAATGCCATATCGGCGCCTTGCTTGGCAATGATGTCACCAATTTGTTGACGTTTATCAAGGCTATTACGGCCTGCGCCCTCATGGCTAAATAAGGTAATGGGCTCTGTTGGTAGCATTGGGCGTTGCTGCCAATGGATATCAATTGGGTTTTCAGCAACTGACACTAAGCTAATATCAGCTTTTGTTAATTGATGCTGTGCTTGTTGATACCAAGCTAAGGTATGTAATCGGCTATCTATGCCAACACGTTTACCTTGAGCTAACTTATCAATCAGCCATTGAATTTGCGGCGTATCCGTTAGGCTTTCATAACTAAACAACTGCGCATCAACTTGCAGTGCCACTTGCACTGTGTAACGACCGTCAACAAAAATAGCGGCCGTGTCTTTTAAAATAATAGCCATGCCCGCCGAGCCGGTAAAACCAGTAGCCCAATGCAGCCTTTCATTGCGCTCAGGGACATATTCACCGAGGTATTCATCTGCTCGGGGAATAATAAAAGCATCGAGATTTTGTTGCGACATGGTTTGGCGAATGGCGTCAAGGCGCTGAGTGATCGTATCTGGCATGGTTGCTCCATTGGAGGTGGCTGATTGATTCAGTCTTATTAAGGTAAAGCGATTATCGCAACGGCGGTTTATTTTCAAACAAAGCGCTGACGATAGTCATCATCTGCAGGGTAACCGCAGCGAGTGTAATGTTGAAATACAATTGATAATTTATATTGTATACATTTTGTGGTTGAAGTTTACACTATGCGGATTATCGGATCACTAATAGAATAAAATTTGCTTATCTAGCATTAATTATCGGAGCGTACTATGACAGTCGGAGTCGGAACCCAAACCCCACAACAAGCATTAGCGAGTTTGTCAGATATGACCCATGATGTGGCTGCTATTGGGGTAGGAGAGTTTGAACAGCGAATTAGCCAAGCACAGCAATTAATGCAGCAACAAGGCATTGAAGCCATCTACATTAATGCTGGCACTAACCTGTACTATTTTACCGGTACTCGCTGGTATGCTAGCGAGCGTATGGTTGGGGCGATTATTCCTGCCTGCGGTGAGCTTGAATATATTGCCCCTGCATTTGAGCTTGATACCTTACAAGGTTATATGGCCGTCAAGGGCAAGGTGAATACCTGGCAAGAAGATGAAAGCCCTTTTCAGTTATTTGCCGACATGCTAGCAAATAAAGGCATTAATGCTGGCAAGGTGGGCATTGATGAAGCCAGCGCTTTCTTTATTTTTGATGGTATTCGCAGCGCCAATGATCAACTCAATTATGTGAATGCCAAAAGCATCACTGCCGGTTGTAGAATGATTAAATCGCCAGCGGAGCTGGCCTTGTTGCAACGAGCTAAGGACATGACCTTAGCGGTTCATATTGCTGCCGCCAGTATCTTACGTGAAGGCATTAGCACCAAAGAAGTGGAAGATTTTATCCATCAAGCCCACATCAAGGTTGGCGCGCCAGCAGGTTCATATTTTTGCATTGTATTGTTTGGCGAAGATACCGCTTACCCCCATGGGGTTAAGTCGCCTAAAACACTGGATTTAAACGACACGGTATTGATTGATACCGGTTGTCAGCTAGGCAGCTATAACTCAGATATTACCCGCACTTATGTATTTGGTGAGCCAAGTGAGCGCCAACGTGAATTATGGAATTTAGAGCAACAAGCGCAACTGGCGGCGTTTGCTGCTGCGACTATTGGCGCAACGTGTGCAAGTGTTGATAAAGCGGCTCGAGAAGTAATCGTTAATGCAGGTTTTGGCCCAGGTTATGATGTGCCAGGCTTACCCCATCGCACCGGACACGGAATTGGCTTAGATATTCATGAATGGCCCTATTTAGTGCTAAACGATCACACCCAGCTAGCAGCAGGAATGTGCTTTAGTAACGAGCCGATGTTATGTGTACCAGGTGAGTTTGGCGTTAGACACGAAGATCATTTTTATATGACTGAATCTGGCGCTGTGTGGTTCACCCAGCCGGCTAAATCAATTGATGATCCATTTGGGCTAAGCTAGATATCGACATCACTATTTAGTGAGTTGCGATAAACAATATAGATGAACCAATAAAAAATCCCTTGTAGCTTGGCTATAAGGGATTTTTATTTTCTGGCGCTTAAACCTTAAACCTAGAGGCTTAAACTTAGTCGCTAAAACTTAGTTGTCTAAACTTAGCCACTTAAATTGTGATCTTTAGTCAGAGTAGATTTTTAGCTGATTTCATTCTTAGTTTATTGCTAATAGCTCAACTTCAAAAATGAGTACTGAACCGCCTTGGATTTTACCTGCCGAGCGATTGCCATAAGCTAAGCTGCTAGGAACAAAAAAGCGGAACTTATCGCCCACTGACATTAATTGCACCCCTTCAGTCCAGCCAGGAATAACCCGATTTAGTGGGAAGTCGATACTTTCACCACGTTCAACCGAACTATCAAATACCGTACCGTCGATAAGTGTGCCGTGATAATGAACGGTCACTGTGTCAGTCGCTTTTGGATGCTCAGTTGCATCACCTTTATGCATTATTTCATATTGTAGCCCTGACAAGGTGGTAACGACATCTGGATTTTTTTCATTTTCTAATAAGAAAGCATTGCCTTTAATGATGTTCTCTTTCGAGGCTTTTTCATTGTTTGATTGCGTGTAAAAGTAAAAGATGATCCCTGCGATCACACAAACGGACAAAATGATTTTCATAACTTCTTCTTATGGTTGCTAGCAATAAATGAATGGTACTCACCCAAGTGCAGTGGGTAAAGTGCAGCGGCGTTTTTTTAACGGCTAAATCATGATTTTTAACCCAAAGAGCTTAGTTAGCGGTTTAGAAACATACCACATAAGTTTTAGCACAGTTAAAGCCCTTGATATTGCAGGTAAGCCAAGCCCGCCAAAGCCAATATATTGATAACTATGCTGCAGAGGTAAATCCACTTAAAAGGTGTTTTCTGGGTTTTGTGCCTAAATGTTTGTTGAGCCAAAAGCCCTGCAGGCCAGCCACTAAGTAACGCAAAAAGGTGTAAAGTGCGCTCTTGTGTTCGCCATGTTTGTTTTGCTGCTGCGCGTTTATCAAGCCATGTAATCAAAAAGCTTAACAGGTTTATCGCGGCAACATAAATTGCCAAAAATGGCCAAATGCTATAACTAAAGAGTGCCATCAAGCATAAGCTGATTAGTGCAAATATTTTCATCAGTGTCATGAATCCTTTTATTCCAAAGTATCAACTTTCATTTTAAATATCAGCTTAACAGCTAGTTTTTAACCCAGTCATTTTTTTGAAACCAGCTTACGCCAAAGTGACTCTAGCGGACCTTGGCTAAAATAGCGCAAATAAAGCGGCGCTAACAGCAATTGCAGCCCACTTAAGCCAAGTGCAATTAAGATATAGTCAACTCTATCAAGGCTGGCGTTAAGCTCAGGCATAAGATAACGAAATAGGCTGACACCTATGATGGATTGTAAAATATAACAACTAAAAGCCAGCTTTCCCACAGCTTGAAAAGGCGCGAGCACTTGAGTGGAATTTTGACAGACTATTACTATAAGGTGTAAGTAAATCAACGCCATAGGAATCGCGCTTAGCATCATCACTATTGCTGAAAATTCAACTGAAATAGCGCTTGAACTGAAGCTTAACAGGCTATCTAGGCTTGATAATATAATGGCCGCAATAGCGCACTTGATTAAGGTTGTCCGCTCTAATCCATGTTCAAATGCCCCTTGTTGATAAAGTGCCATTCCCCACATCATTAGCCCCCCTAAAAACCACATTAAGGTTAACGGTATAATCAGTAACATGTAACCGACTTGGTTAAGTTGTAATAACACTATGTCACTATAATTTGCAGACCATGCTTGCAGCTGCTGAAGGTGGAATTCAGAGCCGCGATAATAATACTCTGGCTCTACTAACAAGCTCAGCAAGGCCATAACGAGCAGCGAGCCAACAATAAATTGATTAGCCCGTTTTTTTAACTGGGTGATATCGCCGTTGAGGTAATTCAGGGCTAAAAATGCACTAAAGGCATAACTGAGTAATATATCGCCGCCCCAAATAAAAATGCCATGGAGTAAACCAAATACTGCAAGCCATATTATGCGCCGTTTTAATAATGGGTAGGCCACTAAACTAGCCGCCTCGTAGCGCTTATATTGAATATATAATCCAGCGCCAAATAGGATAGATAGCAGCGAAATAAAGCGCCCTTCAAGGAAGAAATTACTAAAGACTTCTAAAATGATGTCTGATTGAATTTGAGGGTAATGCTGCGCATAGCCATAAAAGCTATTGTTCATAAAAAAAATGTTCATGAACAAAATACCAATAATGGCGATGCCTCTGAGGGCATCCATATTGGCATTGCGATTACCGTGACTTTCATTAATGGTTAATGACGCTGGTGGTGGCTGTTGAAGTGTATCTGAGGTTAATGCATTAGGGCGATTAATATGAGTTGAAGGATCCATTTCGAGTTCATATCTTTGTTGATTAATTATTGTAATAAAAGACTAACAGCCTGCGGTTAAAATTGATACAGACTGTTAGCTGAGACTACTTAGCGGGTTTTTCTGAAATCCATAATTTGATACTGCCACGAACAACCACTTTGCCTTCAGTATCATAGGCATTAACCGGTACTAACATATCGCCCACTTGCCATTGCTCAGGGGTGACTTCGGCGACACATAAAATATCTGTGCCCGCTTTGGCGGTGTAATCAACCGACATGCCTTTTGGGATCCAGCGTAAATGCTTTGGAATAGACGCTTCTGCCATCACGCCCATGGCCATCTCTAAACCATTACAAATAGCAATAACGTGCACGGTTTTTATGTGGTTGTGTACCGCGCGACGTTTTTTAACTAAAACAGCACAGTGGTTCACTCTTAATGCGGTCACGAGAGGGCGCACGGTAGCAAAGTAGGGCGCTGTTCTTGATACCATCATTGAGAATATTTTATTACCGAAAGGGTATTTAGTGACTTTGTGATACAAGGCTAATACGTGATTGGGTTTATCGTGACTCATAGCAGTCCTTTAATGATTCTAAACGTAGGATTAATGTTGTTTTCAGCCATCTGGTTTTATTTTTATCTGGTCAGATGAGTTTTTGGGGCTTGAGTTTAACATCCTTGTAACGGCTTGCACATAAGCGAATGATATTGATAAAAGATATATTCCTTCACTGAGCTTAGTGCAGGTATAATTTGTTTTATATGCTGTTACTGCTAACCAAGTCACATGACTTTCAGTTTATAAACGTCCAACATAAGATGTTTATCGGCTGGCTTTAAGATAAGGTTTTATCAGGTATTTAAGCTTGTATTTCTCACCTCTAAGGTGTGTTCATTTTATTAATAAGGATTGGTTTTGCATCATTTATTAAATTACTTCAAAGGCATGGCGATGGGCGCAGCCGATGTTGTACCTGGCGTTTCTGGCGGCACAATTGCTTTTATTACGGGCATTTTAGACCCGTTATTAGATGCGATTCGTAAAATTAATCCTTCACTTTTTGGCATTATTAAGCAGCAAGGTTTTAAAGCGGCTTTCATGCACATTAATGGCCCTTTTTTGGTTTGTGTGTTTGGCGGGATCCTAACCAGTATCTTCACGCTGGCAAAACTCATTTCTTGGTTGTTAACTAATCATCCGATACCGGTATGGTCGTTCTTTTTCGGGCTGATTTTATTTTCTGTTGTTCATATGCTTAAGCAAGTGAAAGGAATTAACTTGCTCCAAGTGGCATTATTTATCTTAGGTGTCGCCTTTGCTTGGGCTATCACAGTGCTTAATCCCATTGAGCTTGAAGTGAGTT
Source organism: Shewanella sp. 10N.286.52.C2 (assembly GCF_002874545.1). Classification (NCBI taxonomy): domain Bacteria; kingdom Pseudomonadati; phylum Pseudomonadota; class Gammaproteobacteria; order Alteromonadales; family Shewanellaceae; genus Shewanella; species Shewanella sp. 10N.286.52.C2. The sequence goes on along the minus strand of NZ_MCTV01000005.1, from coordinate 25,645 downwards.
ATTTTACCTTCTTTATATCTGGCTGCATTGCCATTTGCGCGATGATTTTACCGGGTATTTCAGGTAGTTTTATTCTGTTGCTATTAGGTATGTATCCAGCCGTATTAGCTGCAGCCAAAGGCTTTGATATTTTAATGCTGGCTTGTTTTGCCTGTGGTTGTGTTGTGGGCTTACTGAGCTTTAGTCATGTGCTTTCAGCCATGTTGCGTAAGTTTCATGACCATACATTGATGTTTTTAACCGGACTCATGCTTGGCACTTTAGGCAAAATTTGGCCATGGAAAGAAGTCCTCACTTGGCGTGAAAATTCCAGTGGTGAGCTGGTGGCACTCACTGAACAAAACTTATCGCCAATGCAATTTGAGCAAATGACGGGCGAGCCTGCTCAATTAGTGGCTGCGGTAATTTGTTTAATAGTGGGTATTAGCCTAGTTTGGGGCCTAGAGAAATTCGGTCAACAGCATTCGTCTTAAAGCGCGGTTTTTAATTTAACCGAAAATATGATGAGAAGGGCTAAGCAGCAATTGTTTAGCCTTTTTTATGGGATTGAACAATGGGTTGATGTTTGCTTTGACATTCTTGACCCTGATTTGAACCTACTGAAAATTAACTGCAAAAGAGTGATTGCTTATATCCAACTCAGGGCTACTATCAATAAAAAGATGATCTAACTAATTACATGGCACGTAAACAAATGTAAGCCACAAGGAGTTGTATAGTGAATAAAGAAATCTTTAAACCTGAGAGAATTCAGATAGGTATCAGTAGTTGCCTGTTAGGGCAAAAAGTAAGATTTGATGGCGGCCATAAAAACTCAAATTATTGCAATAAAGATCTCGCGCCATTTTTTGATTACATCAGCGTATGCCCTGAAATGGCCATAGGTATGGGCGCGCCACGCAAAAGTATTCGCCAAGAAATTGATGGTGATAAAATTTTTGTTAAAAGTGCAGATGGTAGTATCGATGTTACCGACAAACTTGCTGAGTTTAGTGAAAAGCGGGTTAAGGAACTCAACTTTATTGGTGGCTATATTCTCTGCGCTAAATCGCCAACCTGCGGTATGGAGCGGGTGATTGAGTATAAATACGGTACCAATAATGGCACTAAATCTGGTGTGGGAGTTTATGCCAGAAAATTAATGGAGACCTATCCCCATTTACCCGTGGAAGAAGAAGGTCGGCTACATGATCCTTTGATAAAAGAGAACTTTATTACCCGCGTCTATGCTTACCATGAGTGGCATTGCTTGCAAGCTGAAGGCTGGACTAAGCACAAACTCATGCAGTTTCATGCCCGTTATAAATACCTATTAATGGCTCACAGCCCACAATGGTATCGTGATTTAGGGCCAATCTTAGCGCAGATTGATGATCTTGAGGCCACAGCACAAACCTATTTTGAAGGCTTTATGACGGCGTTAAAGATCAAAGCGACGCGAAAAAACCATACCAGTACCTTGCAGCACATTCAGGGCTATTTCAAAAAACATCTGTCTAAAGATCAAAAAGAAGAGCTTACCGAATCGATAATGAAATACCGCGAAGGACTATTACCCTTATTGGTGCCAATAACCTTAATTAACCATTATTTACGCGAACACCCAACCCCTTATATTGAAGGGCAGGTGTATTTAAATCCGCATCCAGAAGAACTCAGGTTACGCTACGCTTACTAAGTTGTAATAAACGTGGTCGTATTAACCCTGCGGTTGGCGTAAACCAGATAAGACTTTAGCTAAGAGGTTGTATTAATGAATAGCTTAATTTGGTTTAGGCAAGACTTGCGTCTTGCTGATAACCATAGTGTTGTTGAAGCTTTTGAGCTGGCTCGTCAAACAAATGGTCAAGTTAAAGCGATTTTTATTGCCAGTACTGAGCAGTGGAAAAGTCATGATGTCGCGCCGATTCAAGTGGATTTTATTGAGCGCCATGTCAACCTTTTAGCCCAAAGTCTAGCTGCATTAGGGGTTGAGTTGGAGGTGATAACCTTACCTTGGTTCGACGATGTTATGGACTGGATGCCGCAATACCTAATCGATAATCAAATAGATCAGGTATTTGCCACCCAGGAACCCGAGTTTAATGAACGTAAACGCGATCAACAGCTTATTGATATTGGTGTACCTATCCAGTTTATCGCTCAAGATTGCATTGTTGCTGCAGGGGAGGTCACTAATCTTGCAGGCAAGATGTACAAGGTGTTTACCCCTTTTTCTAAAACCTGGCGTGAGATAGTGTCATCTAGGCGAATTGCCCCTGTGGCAGTGCCAGCGGCTATGGGGCCTGCGCTTAAGGCTCCAAAGACAATTGCATTTGATTACCTCAAAGTCTCTAGTCAGCATTGGCTTGCAGGCGAGGCTGCCGCTAAAGGCATTTTAGACCGTTTCTGCGCTAATAATTTACAGGATTATTTACCAGAAAGAGACTTTCCTGCCTTAGACAGTACCAGCCGTTTATCGCCTTATTTAGCCATCGGGGTGATTAGTGCTAACCAATGTCTCGCCTCAGTATTGAACCGTTTTCCAGATGCATTAGTGGATGATACTAGTCCTGCTAAAACCTGGGTGAATGAGTTGGCTTGGCGTGAGTTTTATCGGCACCTGTTAGTGGCATTTCCTGATTTGTCTAAAGGCAAAAACTTTAATGAAAATGGCAGCAAAGTAAATTGGCGTAATCATCCCCAAGAGTTCAAAGCTTGGTGTGACGGCGTAACCGGCTTTCCCATTGTTGATGCCGCAATGAGGCAGTTAAATCAAACCGGTTGGATGCATAATCGTTTGCGCATGGTGGTGGCGAGCTTTTTAACTAAGCATTTGTTGGTGGATTGGCGTTGGGGCGAGCGCTATTTTCGACAGCACCTTATCGATGGTGACTTGGCTGCCAACAATGGCGGTTGGCAATGGTCTGCTGGTACGGGCTGTGACGCCCAGCCTTATTTTCGGGTTTTTAATCCGATGAATCAAAGTAGTAAATTTGACCCCGATGCCAGTTTTATCAAGCATTATATTCCAGAGTTGGCCGCGACAAGTTTAAAGCAAATTCACCAACCTAGCTTCACAAACGGTGATGACTTGTTTGCAGTGCCGACAATGTCAGATTATCCGACTCCCATTGTCGAGCACAGTATGGCACGCAAAAGGGCGATTGAAGTGCTTAGTTCGCTAAAGCGATAACTCGCTCAATGAAGACCGCTGTTGGTTTTTATTTTGCAAACGAGTAAATTTAACCCCGTTAAACTTTTCAAGTTGGGTCCTGTTTCAAACAGGACTCGCTGAAATTTGTCATATCACTCCCAGATAATATCCCTTCATAAGTCACTGTTTTATAATATTCATTTACACCATCTCAATGCACTGATTAAATGTTAGAGCAATTTCGACTGTTAATCGTTTCTTAAGCTAAATTTAAATCAGGTAAGTTTGTTGGTCATCGAGAGCAATCTTTTTTGCGTGGGATCACAATTTTAAATCGGTTTTTAACATCGATGACTTTAAAGATTGCTGCTTGCTGCAGAACAACATATCATAAACATACATTTAAAATGCATGTTAAGTGCGTCCACAAAAAGGCTTGATTACTATGCTCAATATTGACGACCCAGCAGAAACGGAAAAAACCGCTGCTATTTGGCGTTTAGCTTTTAGGCCTTTTTTCTTGGGTGGCGCAGTGATTGCCATGCTGTATATTCCATTATGGTTAATGGGCTGGTTTACCCCGCAATATAGTCTGTTTAATAGTAACTTTTGGGCGAACGTATTACCTTTATGGTGGCACCCCCATGAAATGTTATTTGGTTTTATTTTAGCTATTGTCTGTGGTTTTTTACTCACGGCAGTGCAAACTTGGACCAATCAACCTAGCCTTAAAGGCATCCCTCTGGCGATTACTTTTATCAGTTGGCTACTTGCTAGGTTACTGCTGTTATTGCCGATGGATATCCCGTTAATTTTACCGGCATTTTTTGATAGTGTCTTTTTAGGCATTGCTGCATTTACCATGTGGCGATGCGTTTATCGGGTAAAGCAATGGCAGAACATTGGTTTTTCAATCATGCTCATGGTAGCGCTGATTGTTAATCTTGTGAGTTATTACGCATTAAACGAACGCAATTTTATTTTAGCTAATCAAATTTGGCAGGGAATGATATTTTGGCTGGCGCTACTGATTACCATAGTTGGTGGACGGGTTATTCCGTTTTTTACCGCCATGCGTTTAAAGGCTACTAAAGCTCAGCCAATTTTTGTTGTAGAAAAGGGCTTGCTGATATTAATGGTACTTTTGGCTGTTCAAGCTATATTTAAGTTATTCCCAGTTGCTGTTGAGCAAGTGTTGTTATTGCTAGCAGGTACGCTGCATTTAGTTCGATTTAGCCGTTGGTTACCCCACAAAACCCTGTCTGAGCCGATGTTGTGGTCATTACATGTGTCTTATTTGTCACTGCCACTATCGCTACTGGGGTTAGGTTGGTTTATCAATGATGACTATGCTTATCGAAGCATGTTGCACTTATTTGCTATTGGTTGTGTTGCATCTTTATGTTTAGCCATGATTTCAAGAGTGTCACTGGGCCACACCAGTAGAAATATTTATCAAGGGCCAAGTATGGCACTGGCGTTTGCCTGTTTACCCATAGCTGCAATATTTCGTGCCATTATGCCTTTGCTTTTACCCGCTCAAACCCAGATGTGGTTGTGGTTAGCTGGTGGTTTTTGGTTTATGGCATTTGGGTTATTTGTGCTGCATTACAGCCCAATACTTACTCGACCTCGTATTGATGGCAGGCCTGGCTAAGCTGGGTCAGCTAAAAGTGAAGTCACCGTTTTAAGCAATTTAAGTCGTTAAAACTATAGAATTTATACTAGTCAGTTATGTCAGTTTGTAATATTAAGGAAGCACAGTGAACAAACGTTTATCCCTAGTTGCCCGAGATTTAGTCGTTAAATCAAAGGCAGTAAAAGCAGTATCGGTATTATTAAGCCTGAGTTTTTTTGGCTGCGCGGTGGCGTCACAAGCCAAGGATATTTTTGAAACTAAATTTCCTGAACATTATGAGTCATGGGCGGCAACTGAAGAGCAGTCTGAACGTGAAGATATGTTAGCCCAGTATCCAGCTAACATCATCTTATGGGCTGGTTCATCATTTGCCAAAGAATATCACAGCCCAAGGGGGCATCAATTTGCTGTCGCTGATGTTACCCAAACATTACGTACTGGTGTGCCACCAAAAGAAGGCGAGAAAGGCACCTCTGCCAGTTGTTGGACCTGTAAAACCCCTGATGCACCAAGACTAATTAATGAGTTAGGCTTTGAAGGTTATTCAGCAAAAAACTTTACCGATTTAGGTACTGAAATTAAAAGCGTGGTTTATTGTAGTGATTGCCATGAAAACGGTTCTGAAAAATTAGCCCTACCAAGGCCTCATGCTCAGAATGCGATGAATAAAGTGGGTCTGCCATTTGCGGAACAATCAGTTTCTATGCAGGGTGCACAAGTTTGTGGCCAGTGCCACGTGACTTATTATTTCCAGCCTGAAAAAAGTAACGTAGTAAACATGCCTTGGATCTTCGGTAGTACAGCTGATGATATTGAGAAGTACTATGATACCCGCCGTTTTTTCGAGTGGATTCACCCTATTTCTAAAACGCCAATACTCAAAGCGCGTCATCCAGAATTTGAGCATTGGAGCCGAAGTAAGCATGCTGAACATAACGTAACCTGTATTACTTGTCATATGCCTGCGGAAGAAAATGAACAAGGTGAGACATTTACCAGCCATAAGGTTGATAAAGCATTACCGTATTTTGATCAAACCTGTAAAGGCTGTCATCAAAGTAAAGATGACATCACCGCAAAGCTTAACAGTGATAAACAAGAAATTGATGCCATGGCACGTAAGGTTGAGGGCCTATTGGTTAAGGCGCATTACGAAGCTAAAGCCGCTTGGGATGCTGGTGCAAATTGGCATCAAATGAATGAAGGCATCATGGGGATTCGTCACGGACAGTGGCGCTGGGATTTTGCCATGGCTTCACATGGTTTATATGCCCATAACCCAGATGAAGGTCGTGAGTTATTAACTAAAGCTATTGAGCAAGCAACCGCTGCGCGTGAGTCTATTGCGGGAGTCCTTAGATTGCTTAAGGTTACCGAGGTGCAATACCCTGACATTAGCAGTAAAGAATCTGCTCATGCTGCGGTTGGAATTGATGAAGTTAAGTTAAGCGAAGAGAAGCAAAAATTCATCAAAGAAGAAGTTGAGAAAAACTGGGACCCAATTGCTGCAAGAGGTTACCAGTGAGCTAAATTTATTAGCTTAAAATAGCGATAGAGACTGATATCGCCAAAGCTGATTATTGTGTTTATTAAAGGCGCTTAGTGAAAACTAAGCGCCTTTTTTATTGTGATCTGCAGCGACTATCGTTGCGTATTAATCATTAACAATCCGATTAAGTAGCATTATTTACTTATTGAAAATCAATGATTATTTAAGTTATTTATCGGTTAAACATAGGACAAAACGTGCAACTAAGCTTACTATTAATCTTGCAGTCGCAATATGACAGCTCGATTTGATTACCAAAGTTTGCAAGGTTTAGCTAAGCGTCACCTAGATTGCTATTAGTTAATCAGCTAATCGTTATTTGAGGTGGTAAAGGAGACATAATGCCAAGTACTGCCAATACCGTGAGTCATTTAACTGAGCCAGCCAGCAGTAATGATCTTGCCAGACCACAAATCATTGATGACTTTATTAGCATGTACCAGCAGCTAAATAAAGACAGCTTACACTTGCTTAATCAGGTGTATAGCGATGAGATTATCTTTCAAGATCCATTACACAAAGTTGAAGGTATTGAAAACCTTAGCCTGTACTTTGCTAACCTATATGCCAACGTTGACCATATTGAATTTGATATTAAAGAGGTGAGCTGTAGCCATCAGCAGGCCGCCGTTTTCTGGGCAATGCACTATCGTCACTCTAAATTAAACAACGGCCAACTCATCACTGTTGAAGGAATGAGCCAGCTTAAATTTAGCGATAAAATTACAGCCCATCGCGATTATTTTGATCTTGGCAGTATGCTGTATGAACAACTCCCGTTAGTAGGTCGGTTGATTAAGTTCATCAAAAACAAGGCGTCAGCATAATGGAACAAGCTAACTCTCATCAGGGAAACCTTCATCAATCAGTAGCAAGACCTGCAGTGTTAATCACCGGGGCCAGTTCTGGTATCGGTTTAGCACTAGCGATGCTTTATGTTGAAAAAGGCTACATGGTATTTGCTTGTGGCCGTAATGAGCAGCGTTTAAATGCCATAAGTGGCGTTGTGCCGCTTGCTTTTGATATTAACGATAAAGCGCAAATTCAAACCGCAGCGCAAACATTATCAGATAAATTAGCCGCATCTAACGCGAAATTACAGCTGGTTATTCTTAATGCGGGTAGTTGTGAATACATTGAAAATCCGCTGCGTTTTGATGGCGCTTTATTTGAGCGAGTGATTCAAACTAATGTCATCTCGATGGGTTATTGTTTAGAGCATTTTTTACCGCTAGTGGCCATTAACGGCAGAGTGGCATTAATGAGCTCAAGTGCGACATACCTGCCTTTCCCAAAAGCGGAAGCTTATGGCGCCTCAAAAGCGGCGGTAAATTACCTCGCTAGCAGTCTTCGCCTTGATTTAAAAGCATTTGGTATTGGAGTCAGTGTTATTTGCCCAGGCTTTGTTAAAACGCCTTTGACCGATAAAAATGACTTTGCTATGCCCATGCAAATTACTGCTGAAAAAGCGGCAATAACAATATTTACAGAATTAAAAAAAGCTAAGGATGAAATTCATTTTCCGAAGCGATTTACCTTATTGCTTAAGGGCTTATCATGTTTACCATCGGCACTGATTAATAAAATTTTAGCGCCGAAAATAAGTTAAGCCTGCTTGAAAAATTAACAATAATTGAAATGCCATTAACTGTAGTCATAGCAAAAATAATAATAATGAGTTGAAGGAATAATATGAAAAAAATAGCAATTGTGGGTTCGGGTATATCAGGGCTGACCTGTGGGCATTTGCTCAGTGAACTTCATCAAGTTAGCGTATTTGAAGCTAATGATTATATAGGCGGCCATACCGCGACCATTGATGTTGAAGTAGGCGGTAAGCCCTATGCTATCGACAGTGGCTTTATTGTATTTAATGATAGAACTTATCCACGATTTCAAAAGCTAATGGCAAAAATAGACGTTGAATCATTACCCACTGAAATGAGCTTTAGTGTACGTAATGTGCAAACGGGATTGGAATACAATGGCCACACCTTGTGGAGCATGTTTGCCCAAAGACGTAATTTATTAAAACCTGATTTTTATAAGTTTTTAGCAGAGATAGTACGGTTTAATAATCAATGTAAGGCCATTTTTGAAGCTAAGAATTACCCGAGTAATAGCTTAGGGGAATTTTTAGATGCTGAAGGTTTCTCTGACTTTTTCAGCGAACATTATATCTTGCCAATGGGCGCTGCAATTTGGTCTGCCAGTATCAATGATATGCGCAAATTCTCATTGCGATTTTTTATTCAATTTTTCCATAACCATGGCTTACTTAATATTAGTGACCGCCCACAATGGTACGTATTAAAAGGTGGCTCTCGAAGCTATATTCCTGCGCTTATTGCTCCTTTCAAACAGCGATTGTTTTTAAACTCTGCAGTGACCTCCATTGAACGCAGCGACGATGGGGTTAACTTACGTATTAATGATGGCGAAGTTCAACGCTTTGATGAAGTCATTCTAGCTTGCCATAGCGACCAAGCGTTGGCGATGCTTACCGATGCAACTGAGGATGAAAAACAAGTACTTGGGGCGATGGCATATCAAAATAATGAAGTAGTTTTGCATACAGATACTAATCTACTGCCAAAACGCAAAGCGGCATGGGCCAGTTGGAATTACCGCCTAGAAGGCAAGGATGCAGCTGAAATTGCTGACAGACCTGCCAGCGTGACTTATAACATGAACATTTTGCAGCGCTTACCCAAAGATGCGCCGACGTTTTGTGTGACTTTAAATCAAACAGATTTAATTGATGAGTCTAAAATTCTCAGAAAATTCAATTATGCCCATCCAGTGTTTAATGAGTCGAGTATGAAAGCCCAAGGCGAACGTAAACGTATTTGCGGCGTTAACCATACTCATTTTGCTGGCGCCTATTGGTATAACGGTTTTCATGAAGATGGTGTCCACAGTGCACTTGATGTGTGCAATGATTTTGGCATTAGCCTATGAGTGAATTCACCAGTGGAATATACAGTGGCGATATTATTCACCGGCGCTTTACGCCGAAGCTGCACAGCTTCAGTTATCAGATTGCCTTACTGGCAATAGACTTAGATGAAGTGGCGCAGCTATCTAAGGTTAGCCGTTTATTTAGCGCAGTTGAGCGCTCAGTACTACGATTTAATCCTGATGATTATTTAAATGCCCTTGAAAGCCAGTTTAATTGCTCCCCTGTTGATGCAGCATTGATAGATAAAATGAGCCCGCCGCAAGCGCTGAAACAGCGGGTGTTATGGACGATAGCAAAGCTTGGGGCTCAGACGCAGTGTGACAGAGTCGTGTTTGCTGGCCAAGTGAGGCATTTTGGTTTTTATTTTAGCCCGGTTAACTTCTATTTTTGCTATCAAGGTGACGAAGCGGTTTATATGCTGGCGGAGGTAAGTAATACGCCATGGGATCAGCGCCATTGTTACTTAGTCAATCTCACTAAAACCACCACCACAGATAAAGTGTTTCATGTTTCGCCATTTATGGATCTTGAGATGCATTATTTTTGGAAGGTCATCGCGCCAAGCAAGCGCTTAAATGTGACCATACAAAACAGGGATGATGCCGACAATAAGCTGTTCGATGCCAGTTTGTTGCTCAATAAAAAGGATTTTACCGCCAAAAATATTCGCAGTATGTTGCTCAGTTTTCCGCTAATGACATTGAAAATTATGTTTGGAATTTATTGGCAAGCGCTGAAGTTATTTATTAAACGGATCCCTTTTATCTCTCATCCACAAACTTAAATTAAACCAAATCATGAAATGATGCGTATTGGTTTAGTAATGTTCAACTCATAACAAATAATTTTTGCCTAGCGAGAGTTTTAGTGTATTGAAATCTAACCTGTTGTTTATGAGTAAAAATAAAATTTACAGCTAAAATACTAATAGCGCACAAAAAATTGCATATAAAAAGTAGTCAGCGGAGAGAGTTATGGAAAATGCGGCAACCAACACCAGCTTAGTGCAAGAGACTATTTCTGACAGCTTTGCGAAGAAGATTTTGCTTAAGGCATTAGCCCACTTGTCAGATGGCCATCTTACCATTGTTAGTTCTGATAACTCTGCAATTGGCAGCTCAGAGCAAAGCTTAAGCTTTGGTAATGTCGATTCTGACTTGCATGCCACTATGCAGGTGTCTCACCCCAGTTTTTACAAGCAGATCATTTGGGGTGGTTCAATTGGCGCTGGGGAAGCCTACATTCAAGGTCATTGGTCGAGCCCTGATTTAACTAAAGTGGTGCAGCTTTTTGCCCGAAACCTCTCATTACTGGATAAAATTGAGCGTTACTTTTCATGGTTTAGTGTTGGTATTAATCGTATCGGTCATTTGTTTAACCGCAATTCATCAACGGGTTCAAAGCGCAATATTCTGGCGCATTATGATTTAGGCAACCCGATGTATGAGCAGTTTCTAGATAAAGAAATGCTCTATTCAAGCGCGCTATACCCGCACCACGATGCCAGTTTAGAACAAGCCCAGCAGCATAAGCTGCAAACCATTTGTGAGCGTCTTGATTTACAAGCGGGGCAAACCGTTCTTGAGGTCGGTACTGGTTGGGGGGCGTTGGCGATATATGCGGCCAAGCACTTTGATGTCACCGTGACCACGACAACTATCTCTGATGCCCAATATGATTACGCACTAGAGCGGGTAGAGCAAGAAGGCTTAACTGACAAAATAACTTTGTTAAAAGACGATTACCGTATTTTGACCGGTGAGTATGACCGCGTGGTGTCCATTGAAATGATTGAAGCGGTAGGTCATGAATATTTACCGGGCTTCTTTAAGAAGTTAGAAAGTTTACTTAAGCCAAATGGGCGCATGTTAATTCAAGCCATTACCATCGCTGATCAGCGCTATGACAGTTACCGTAAAAGTGTCGACTTTATCCAGCGCTATATTTTCCCTGGTGGTTGTTTACCGTCTATCAGTGAAATGAATAAGCACATTGCCAATAAAACTGACATGGTGGTGTGGTCCATCAATGATATGGGTAAAGATTACGCTCAAACCTTAAACCATTGGCATGAAAAATTTGATAAAGCCCAAGACCGAATCAAAGAGATGGGCTATGGCGAAGACTTTATCAGAATGTGGAAGTTTTACCTGAGTTATTGTGAAGGTGGATTTTTAGAAAGAACTACCAGCACAGTTCATTTAGTGGCAGTAAGGCCGCAATATCGTACTGCATTAGCCAGTGGCGCATAACGTATATGCTCTGGGTTAATCATAATATCATCATCAATGTTATTGCCTTTCAGATTATCTGGTGGGCAGGGGTATTAGCTGGCAATCAGCTGCTATATATCCCAGGATTATTGTTGATTTGGCACTTTATCGTCAGCCGTCAACGGGTTTTAGATATCAAAGTGATGCTCAGTTGCACCATTATCGGGGTACTAGTTGACTTAACGCTTACCTTAACGGGGCTTTTTGATTTTACGGTTGTGCCTATATGGTTATTACTGCTGTGGTGTTATTTTGCGATTTCACTTAATTACAGTTTAAGCATTTTTAGCGGCTTACCCATTATTGTTCAAGTGTTAGTTGGTGGCGTATTTGGTAGTTTAAGTTACCTTGCTGGAGCCAACTTTGGCGCGGTCGATTTCCCTCACGGCGATTTGTTTACCACTGCAATTTTAGCCATTATTTGGGCCTTGTTGATGCCGTTATTTTTTCACATTGCCAAGTTCATTCGCCACAAACACGAAGTGAAACAAATTGCCCAGCTTATTTAATTAACCCAGCTTTGTGTACCTAACGGCGGTGCAATTATCTGGCTGTGGTTGGCTGATTATATTGGCTCAATAGAGGAACACAATATGATGAATAGTTATTCTCGGATAAGCTCGTTAGCAGTTCCTAATGCGCTTGGTGTAAATACACGTGCAATTTTTCACTTAGTTGTTTTGAGCTTAGTTAGGTTTTTTTTTAGTGCCTGTATCTTAGCTGTTATGAGTACAAACGTATTGGCTAACGCACAAGAGTTAAATACTGAGCCAACTCCCGCAGCAGAACTAATTTCATCAGTGCAATCTTCGTCAGTGCCAACGACACCAGCTTCGACAGCATTAGCCACGACAGATTTTAAACTGGTAGGCCAAGCCGATCTGGATTTATTGTGGTTTTCGGTTTACAGCGCCAAGCTAATGTCAGTAGATGGTGAATACAAAAATCAGCAATATCCACTGAAACTTGAAATCCAATACCATAGAGATATTGATGCAGAAGATTTAATTGAAGCTACCGTAGAGCAGTGGCAGCACATTGGTATCGAGCAAAGTCGCATCCCTCAACTGCAGGCTCATCTAGAAGGTATATGGCCTGATGTTAAGCAAGGTGACACTCTAAGCTTTATGATGCACGAGCAAAATAAAGGCCAGTTTTTTTATAACGAACAGCCTTTGGCGATGATCTTAGAACCGGGGTTTGCAGACGCATTTCTTGGCATTTGGTTATCAGAAAATACCAGTAGACCTAAATTACGTCAGCAGTTAATTGGAGTTAAGAAATGATTAAAGCAAGTTTAGCGTTAACGGCATTAAACAGGACGTGGCGACAGTTGCAATGCGCTTACGCTATGGCTAAGAAGTCATCTTTGCTGGTCATTTCGTTAGTGTTATTGACAGCGTGTTCATCAGCATCTATTGAAGATTATGATAAAACCACTCCGGAACTTAATTTACGTAGCTTTTTTGACGGCAAGTTAACTGCGGCGGGTATCGTACAAGACTTCTCTGGCACAGTGACCCGAAAATTTACCGTCACTATGGAAGCCAGTTGGCAAGGTAATAAAGGGGTTATTAACGAGTGGTTTATTTATGATGATGGCGAAAAGCAAACCCGAATTTGGCATATAACCGATTTAGGTAATGGCCAATATGAAGGTACGGCGAATGATATTTTAGGCACTGCGACCGGTGAAGCCAGAGGCAGTGCGCTGCGCTGGGCTTATGACATGATTTTAGAGGTTGATGACTCAGAATATGAGGTGCATTTTGATGACTGGATGTTTTTAGTGGATGAAAGCACCATTATAAACAAAAGCGATATCATCAAATTTGGGGTTACCGTTGCTCAGGTTACGTTAGTCATCAGCAAAGAGTAACTCAAATATCAATGGCTGAAGGCAGATTGAAGGCATTACAGTAGCGGTCAACTAATACAACTTATATTGACCGCTAAAGCCTCTGGCTTCCTTAACCCTTTAGCTTTGAATTGTCCTGTTGCTTCTTATCATAATACTCAAATGGAAAAACGTTTCTGATCCGTTGGGTGATTTTGTCACCGACATTGGCAGAGACATGTAATCTTACCCCGTTCAGTTTTTCAGCTCTGACAGTACAAGTGAGCTTTTCGTGTTTGGCTATATTTTTACATTCCCGCAGAAATGCTTCAGGGATTTTCCCCGAGTGCTTATCGAGTTTGCCGTTTTTAAAATGCATTTCAAAGACTTTCAATCCTCTGCTGCCTGAAAAAATGAGCTTGTAAGCGATAACCAGAAATAACAGCACAAATAATATTTTAAATAGTGTATCTACCATAACAATATCCTTGTATTTACAGCCTGAGTGCCTTGAATATTAATTGAAATGACTCAGTAGGTTAAATCAAAATTTTCAATGTCTTACTGATTAAAATACTCTGCTAGTTGAGGAATGCAATTATTTTTAACGCTTTGTAATCTAGCTCACATTTACAGGGCATTTAAGCGGCGATTATAAAGGGCGAAATGGGGGCACAGCTTGGTTGTCAGCCAGTTGCTAAATCGTTAGCTCGTTAACCTTCGCAAACTTAGCTAAGATAGTAGTGTCTGCTATTTTGCTGCTAAAGGATACGATTGTGCATTTACAAGACCCCAGTTTGTTACGTCATCAATGTTATATCAATGGGCAATGGCGTGATGCCATATCGACTCATTGCGACACGATTATTAATCCTGCCACCAATAAAGAGCTAGGTACAGTGCCAAGAATGGGCCAGACTGAAACCCAGCAAGCCATTGAAAGCGCCAATAGTGCCTTAGCAGCATGGCAAGCACTCACAGCTAAACAGCGCCAAATAATATTAATGACTTGGTTTGAGCTGATATTAGCCCATAGCGATGATTTAGCGCTGATTATGACCTTAGAGCAAGGTAAGCCATTAGCCGAAGCCAAAGCTGAAGTCGCTTATGCCGCCTCCTTTGTGCAATGGTTCGCTGAAGAGGCCAAACGGGTTTATGGTGAGACCATTCCAGCCCATCAAGCTGATAAACGTATTATGGTGATTAAGCAGGCAGTAGGCGTTACCGCTGCTATTACGCCGTGGAATTTCCCGCTTGCGATGATAACCCGTAAAGCTGCACCTGCATTAGCAGCGGGTTGCACTATGGTGCTTAAACCTGCGCCGCAAACCCCCTTTAGCGCCTTAGCCTTAGCTGAGCTTGCAAGTCGAGCCGGCGTTCCCGCTGGGGTATTTAACGTGATCAGCGGCGATGCCATCGCCATCGGTGCAGAGCTTTGTGCTAACCCCATAGTGAGAAAGTTGTCCTTTACTGGCTCAACCGCTGTAGGCGTAAAGCTGATGCAGCAATGCGCGCCAAGTATTAAAAAGCTATCCCTTGAGCTTGGTGGTAATGCACCGTTTATTGTCTTTGATGATGCTGATATTGACGCGGCAGTTGAAGGGGCTATTCAAGCCAAATATCGTAATGCCGGACAAACCTGTGTTTGCGCTAATCGTATCTATGTTCAAAAAGGCTTATATCAGCAATTTGTGGCAAAGTTTACCCAAGCAGCAGCGCAGCTCAAAGTGGGTAACGGCTTAGAAGATGGCGTCACTATTGGACCACTAATAAACCAAGGCGCAGTAGCAAAGGTGCAAGCTCATATTGATGATGCGCTACAACAAGGCGGTCAAATTGTATTGGGTGGTAAGGGCGATGCTTTAGGCGCTAACTTTTTTAAGCCGACAGTATTGGTTAATCTAAAGCAGTCGATGAAAGTGGCCAAAGAAGAAACCTTTGGGCCGTTAGCGGCGATTTTTGAATTTGATTCAGTTGAACAAGTGATCAAACAAGCCAACGATACCGAGTTTGGTTTAGCGGCTTACTTTTACGCCAAAGATATCTCTACCGTATATCAAGTATCAGAAGCCCTTGAGTACGGTATGGTCGGGGTTAATACCGGGTTAATTTCGAATGAAGTCGCCCCCTTTGGCGGAGTGAAGTCTTCAGGGCTTGGCCGCGAAGGCTCCCATCATGGTATCGATGAGTATCTTGAAATGAAATATATTTGCTTAGCGGTTTAAAGGCTGCCTTGGTCGTAAATATACGCTTCAATCAAGCTGATAACTGCCTAGCTGTTATTAAACTTGATTATTTAGCGGTTAATAACATGAAGGCTATTTAAGGCAAGAGTAATGTGTTGCATAATTAACCATTAATTCCATAATAGCTTGAGTCTTATGCTTTTCTCTTTTATCGATTTTATCGCTTTAGCGTGTTTCTTCTCATGCTGGGTGGGTTACACTTTTTTTGCCCGTAAAAAGGCCAAAACAACGAACTGTATCGCGCGCTGTTTGCATCAGCATCGTATCTATTGGATGGCCGAAGTGATGACCAAGGAGATCCGTGTGGGTGAGGCAGCATTGTTGGCAAACTTAGAACGTAATATCGCTTTTTTTGCCTCAACCACCTTACTGGTGTTGGCGGGTGTATTGACCTTATTTGCTCAAGTTGAGCGCCTTGAAGAAGTGATCAGCTCTATTCCCTTTGCCGCTGAACCTAATCATGCCTTAGTGCAGGTGAAGTTGGCTATGCTGGCAAGTATTTTTGTATTAGCCTTTTTTCAATTTACTTGGTCAATGCGTCAATATGGCTTTTTAAATGTGATGATTGGCGCAGCGCCCATTGATCGCACACGAAGCAATAAAAACTTGGCAAAGTATTCGCGCCAAATGGCCACGGTGGGCGATCAGGCCGCTCACTCTTACAATTATGGCTTACGAAGTTATTACTTTTCCATGGCAGCGCTTTGTTGGTTTTGGAACCCCATCTTACTGATAATAGCCAGCTTGCTGGTGGTTTATATTCTCTATCATCGAGAGTTTAACTCTCGGGCTGTTAAAGCCATTACTGCGGCGCAAAATTATTTGGAAATCGCTCAACAGGAACGTGAAAGTAAGAACTAAGTACCTGTTTAAGGGCCGTTAGAGCTATTTCAATGGCAAGGTAAGATGGAAAAACCAATGTAATCCGTGTGTTTATAAGAACGGTTTACATTGGTTTGTAATGCGGTGTATTACTCAGCAATTAAAGAGAGCTTATTGCGCTTGTTTTGTGTCTTTGGCGTATTCTAAATTGTAGAAATGAGCTTCGCTTTTACCGTTTTCGAACTGGTTATAAACCCCAGCTTTGAAGTAGCTTAGCATGTCTTTCCAGTAGCTAATGTCATGCTTCACTTTAGTGACACCATCAACTTTAATGACCAGCTTTTGATCGCCAACAATGATGTCAAAATGCGTTGGCACATCAGGGGTAAACTTCCCTAAATTCATTCTCACATACGAATTTTTACAAACAGGCGTATCGCGGTTTCCACTGTCTTTACCACAATTCACATTGTTATTTTTGATGATAGCCCAGTAATGATCTTTTATGCCTTTTCGGTCGGCTTCGTAAACGACACGCAGTAATGGGTGAGGGATATAACCCACACCATGCTTGCCATCGTCAAAAGTACCTTTGTTGTGTACCTGTAAGAAGGTCATCGCATCATTTTTCGAAGGGCTGTTTTCTACGGCTTCTCGTGGATTGATAGGCATTAAATCAGCAGATAGACGATAAAAAGTTTGGCTTTCATCAGATTTGAAGTTTTCTAAGACGCGTAGTTCGTTACGTAACTTATAACCTTCCATATTCATGACCAGGGCTTCAGAGCCTTTATCTACATAAAAGTGCTCATTAACGATACCGCTAAAATTGCTGTCTTGAGCTAATTCATATTTACTGCCGGGTTTTGCGTTTGGTGTTGATATTTGCAGTTTTGAGGCACTTAATATTGATGAAAATTTTACATAATCAGCAGGCGCTACTTGCTCACCTGTTGCTGGTTTCATCTCGATATTTGAAGGTGTTGGCGTTTCGGAGCTTGATGCACAACCACCCAGTAAACTACTAACAATAAGCGCTAAGGGTAACAGTTTTATTTTTTTCATTTTTATTCCTTTTAACGAAAACCTTGAGCCAAAATGTCATGGCAAACAGCGATGTAACAGTAGTAGGTTTAATTTAATATAATAATACAAATAAACTGTGTTTTAGATCAATTTTTTGTGAAGTTATCATTTGGGGTATGTGTTTTTGTTAAATTTCAGTAAGGCAGCCAAATATAAAAACGCTTTGAGTGTTATTTGCAATCAATGGAATGTTAGTTTGATGTCTTTAGGCTAGCAGTGGAATTAAAGTCATGATAAAGCTGCTAGAACTATTTAGTGACTTACATCATTTGTGAGTTTTCAGCCGCTATCTACGTGGAATGATGATGTTGATATTTGTTGGTATTTCGCTAAAGTTAAAATTTTAAACATGAAAAAGCCGCTTGAATAAATCCAAGCGGCTCATCATAATTTGGTGGCTCCTTCCATCCTCTAAAGGCCTGTTTTTAATAGCTTTATAGGCTTTGGGCCACACTCGAATCAGGTTTTTCGCTACTCCAGCCCACCCAGTTCCACCTTTTTATTTTTGTTGTTAGTGGAACAAAGGTGGAACATGCCAGAAATTACTAAGTTATTTACCGATATTAATATCGAACGTTTACCGATTAAAAACACCCTGCAAGTTTTTGTTGATAAGCGTGATACGCACTTGAAGCTTTTTGTTCGTCCAACAGGGAAAAAAAGCTTTTACTTCAGAACAAAACGAAGAGGTAAAGATGTAAAGAGGAAGTTAGGAGAGGCTGGAAGCATTAGTGTCAGTATGGCGCGGATTTTAGCTAATAATATGTTGTCTGAATTAAAAGAGCCTTTGACGGCATATGAAGTTGAAGTGCAAACAATGCCACAACAGTATGTAACTGTTGATGATGTATTCCTACTCTATAAAGAGAATGAACTGAGCTTTAGAAAAGCGATAGCTGGGCGAACTCATGCTTTGGACATTGCTTATCGAAAACATGTTCAACCGGAATTGGGTGCCTATTTCATCAATGATTTAAGCAAAAAGTTTGCTCGCTCATTTTTTAAAGGGCTAGAAGTTAAAGGCTACTGCACTCATAACAAGTCATTGAGCGTACTGAAAGCCGCGTTCAATTATGTCATCGATTATGAAGATAGATTAAATATCCAAATAAACCCATTTGATCGTATCAAGAAGATGCCTGGAGTCAGTCGAAATCGTTATTTAACCCATGAAGAGGCTGGCCGTTTATTTAGTGCTTTAAAAGTGGTTTCAAATCAAGATTTAGCTGATATCTATCGATTGGCACTTTTCACTGGCGCAAGGTTATCGAACGTGAAGCAAATGGAGTGGAGCGATTTAAATCTAAGCTCAGCAACCTGGCTGATCCCATCAACACGTACCAAAACGAATCAACATTATGAAATCCCGCTGCATCGGATGGCGATGGATATCTTACTTAATCGGCGTAAAGGAGGCTCTCAAAGTCGATTCGTATTCCCTGCTGGCGTTACATCAAAGTACGGGTACATTACTGGCGGAGACTTAGTGTGGAAGGAAGCGATTACATTAGCGGGTTTGTACCATGAAAACCCCAATATTCGACCTAGACCACATGATCTAAGACGTACATTTGCAACCTGGCAAATTCAATCGGGGGCAGATGTAAGCGTTGTTTCAAAAGCGCTTTGCCATACATCGTTAAAACATACCTTGGTTTATGCTCATACTAATGTGTCTCAGGTACGGCAAGCTATTGAGGGGGCATTTAAAAATTTATGTTAGTAGCCGTTATTCTTCATAGTCTATAAATTTTAATCTAGTGTGTTTTGAAAGTGAGTCAACAAAAGCCTGTTGATTCATTTTTAGTTAAATTTCTTTTTTGGTTAGGCTGTGTTTATGAACGCCAGATCTAAATCCTCCGACAGTAAATCCATTTATTCTGTATCTGATTAGCTCTAGCTTTGTAATTTTGAGTTTGGATAAATATTTTAAATAGCAAAGTTAAGATATTACGGATTAATGTTAAGTTATTGATTGATAGAGTGATTCACGTTGGCGCATACTTGTGTCACAACTTTTCAAGCTAATTCCCTAGGTTAAATACTTTAGCTAGGTTTGTATATAAGCCTGACTAAATTTAGGTCACGATAAATCTAAATAGCCAAGAACAATATTATTATTAATAAATAGGGATTTCATGAATACGTTAATTAAAGTTGTCGTAACCACTTTAGGTATAACTTTTTTAAGTGCCTGTGGTGGTGGAGGGGAATCTTCAGATGTTGAAGTTCCTTTAGATAATACGACACCAACACAACCCAAAAATAATGCACCAGTAGCCATTGCGGGAGATGATTTTTCTGTCGCTATAGCAACTAATATTACTCTAGATGCAAGCGCAAGTTCGGACCCAGATGGCGATACTCTTACATATCAATGGGCTTTAGTATCATCTCCTGAAAATACGATAATTGATTTGACGACTAATGTTAGTCAGTCTTTTGCTTTAAATGTAGCTGGTACATATGAATTTTCATTAATTGTGAATGATGGAACAGACAGCAGCAACTCAGATTTGCTAACAGTAACAGTTTATAAGCCAAATACACTACCTGTTGCAGTTATTACTGGAGATGAAACAGGGTATCAAGGTCAAGAATTACAGTTTTCAGCATCTAGTAGTTCAGATGATGATGGAGATTCTCTTACATATACTTGGTCATTTATATCAATGCCTGAAGGAAGTACTGTCGAAAGCTCAGTTCTTACGGCCACTACAGACACTGCTTTTGTTGCTGATGTCACTGGTGAGTACCATATACAGTTAGTTGTGAACGATGGCTTAGAAGCAAGTTTGCCTGTCACACTTATTATTGTGGTTGAATTAAATTTGCCACCTGAAGTCACTGCTGAAATTGATATTCCTTTTCCATTTGGCGGTGAAGCGCATATTTATAGCCAAGCAACTGACCCTGATACCGTTGAGCTGACTTATTTATGGGAGATAATGAATGTTCCTGATGGAAGTGAATTACTGGGGTTTAATTATGATAAACCCTATTTAACATTCATACCTGATGTACCTGGTGACTATAGTGCAAAAGTAATTGTAAATGATGGTTTTACTTCAACTGAATCTGAAATTGTATCGGTAATCGTTAATGAGCCTTTTGAGTATATACAATCATTAAGCGCCCAAACTATTTACTATGGAAAAATAAATACTCCAATATTATTAGATTTTTCTAAATCAGTATCACCAGAAGGTAAGGAGCTAGATTATAGCTGGCGTGTACTAAGGGGGCCTGGTGGAAGCCGTCCTTCTCTTACTCGCTCAATTGTAGATGAAGCTGAAACAGAGTTTAAGGCTGATGTTCAAGGCTCCTACTTACTAAGTGTTACAGCTTCAGATGAGAGTGGTGCTAGTGTGACTAAGGAGATGTATGTAACATTATTCTCGGAAAGTATAAACTTAGTACCTACCGCTATAACGGATAATATCCACTATGTTAAATTGGGTGACATGGTTGAACTGGATGCTAGAAAGTCCATTGATACTGAAAATGATCTTATTAATTATGAATGGATTATTGGATACCAACCTCCTGGTTCAGATTTAGTCGTAGAAAAACCTAATAGTGTTAATTTCTCCGTGACTCCAGAGTTGCCTGGCTTTTATCATATTCGTGTTGAGACAACAGACGAGATGAGTTCTGGCAATGGGTTTTCAGTAGGCTGGTTTTATGTTTATGAAAATAAAGCAATCTCCAAAGCTTTTACTGAAGAAGAAATTTATGCAAAAACTGGCGAAACAATTACTTTAAATGGTACTAAAAGCGTCGGTATCAGTGAAGATGTAACGGTAGCTTGGAGCTTGATTAACTCTCCATATAACTCAAGTTCGGTATTGGTGAATGCTGATACTTTATCTCCAACATTTGATGTAGATGCTGAAGGGAAATTTGTTTTTCAGCTGATGTTGAAAAATGGGGTTGATATTGTTTCAGTTGAGCATTTGATAGTCAGAGCTAGAAACAATGCCATACCAATCGCTCATGCAGGAGATGATATGAGCGTAGATTCAGCTCAAGTAATCCAATTGTCAGCGAGTGAAAGCATAGACTCTGAAGGCGATTCTCTTACATATAATTGGGCAGTTGTTGGAGTAGAGGGAACATTCAGTACATTACCAGTATTTGATAATAATGAAGTAGAAAAACCTGAACTAAACCTTCCTTCTGATTTTACTGGGCAAGTTGTCATTGGCCTTACTGTATCAGATAGCGAAAGTGTGAGCTTACGTGATGAAATGGTTATTACAGTTGATTAAGAGGTCATTACTGTTGATGATTCTGACGTGGTTTCCTATGTGAATATGACAATGTCAAATGTATTAGGTTGAGGTTCAACTGATTTAGAGCTGCCAATTGATGGTCAATGTTTAGTTGAACCGAGCCTAATTACTGATATGTGCTCGTAGATACTGGAAGTAATTAGCTCTAATTGAATTATCTTTTTCTATTCGAGAAACTGGTGAAAATTTTACTGCTACCTTTGAATACATTTCAGATTAATTCTTAGTCAAAATTATAATGCCTTACTGTACATCACCTACAGTAAGGCATTATAACAATGAACCACTATTAGATTTATCCCGAGAACTGCTCTGCAAGCTGCTAATCAAGCTCAACTTTAACTATAGAGGTGCGAACGTCATCCAGTCCAAGATAAAGAATATCGTCTTCGTATGATACTACTCTTTGGTATATCGCTCGGTGATTTGTTTTAGCAATAATCTGACCTGACTCTATATCAATAAAATGAGTTTGATCTCCAACTAAACTCCAATGAGTCAATTTCCCCTTATGCTCAAACAGAAACTTTTTTAAAATCGGTTTTGATATTTTTTCTCGTTTTTCATTAACAATATCATTTGATAAATTGTCTACAAATAAGCAACCATGTTTACTTGGAAATGGTCTATTAGCTTGCGTGGCTAAAATTTTAAATGAGCCACTATCAGCTACAAACTTGAAAATTCCATTATCAGTCCCAGCAATCATACAGTTACCATTAGAGACTAATTCAAGCGTCTTAATCTCGCTGATATTGATCAGATTATTATCAATCAATTTAAAAATTCCAGAGGAACCAGCCACATAAATCTCTCCTTGATGAAAAGCCAAATGTCTTAAACTTAAATCAGTATCAAAATAAACAGTATTAAAAACAGTTTCATCTTTTAATTGCTCAACAACATAACCAGTATTTGTGGCCGCTAGAACAGACAGTGTTTTGTTAGTATAGATAAAGTCACGTATGCCATTTTCTAAACTGTAAGTAAATTTACCCGACATACTTAATATGATTTCTTTTGAGCTGTTACCCAATGTAAAATATAGTTCGTTTTCTAAGATAAGCGGATCATCAATTTTTGCTGTTTGAGGTGCTAGCACGTAAGATGTATTTATTTCCTGGGAATAAACATCATCAGTTAAATTTATTCTAAATAACTCATTATTATTACCTACAGAGAAAAGATTGTTCTTTGACACTGCTATTGAAAAGGGCTTATTTCTATAGGTGTATAAAGTTCTTCGCTTATCACCTTCAAAGTACATAAGGGACATTTCATCTACAGAATTTTCTCTCAAGGAAAACATTCCATTACCATTAGCCTTTATAAAGGCATCAATAAATCTCTTGCCGTTTTCAGAATCAAAATTAGTGTCAGTAACTTCTTGTAGGTGTTGAGTTTCAAGATCATATATATAAGGTCTAATTGATGCTGAAGGGGTTAGATTAAAAGTGATATAAAATTTAGTTTTATCTATCCAGTCAAATGAAGGAAATGCATTTTGTCGATTGCAGGGGATTTCATCAATCTGATTTTCAATAGGTCTTTCAAACACTTTAATGATACATTTTGCGTCCTCAACAACATGTAATATGGTGCGTCCGCTACTGTGGATCTCTATTCCTCTATAGGCGCCAGGGTAATCGGCAGATAAAAGTACTGTGTTTTGGCGGTTTGAGGTTTGGTAAAGACTAGAAGATGTTGAGTCCCGAGTTGTTACGTATAAAGCATCATCATATGTTGCATAGTCTAAAATAGAATCGTGAGATTCAAATATGGTTTGTTGAGAAACTTTCGGTAGGGGCTTCGTTGCTGAAGGTCTGGAGAGGACATCGAATATGGCTAGTAGGCTTAAGACAACTAGTATTAAGGCTATAACAAAAAAAAGCGTTGAATATTTGGGAAGCATTGTTTCAATGGGCTCATCAACTACTTCATAAGTAATTTGATAACCTTTATTTCTCACACTTTTGAATGAGCTCTTGTCATCAAACTTCAGGCGTATGGCACTAATAAGTTTACGTAATGAATTTTGAGTAACGACTCGCTCGCCCCAAACGGTTGATTCCAATGTTTGAGTATCTACAAACCCATCATCTGCTGCGAAAAATTGCTTTAACGCTACAGTTTCCTGGAAAGTAAAACTAATTGTTTGCTCAGCCCTGGTAGCAGTAACGAAATCTGCAGACAGTAAAAATCCATTTATTTTGTATTTCATATTTATAGAATTTTGTTTTTATTTTATTTTGGCATTTTCGTTAGAGTAAATGCTTCAAAACCCAAATCAAGTTTTTTTTGAGGGTCGATATTCTAACTGATTATTTTACATACCGTTTCACGTTCATTCACTGTTTAATCACAATTATTCAACAGAATGTACTGGTCAAAAAAGGGGGGGTGAGCTTCTATATGTAACCAAGTTGAATTGAACAAAAGTCGACAGAGACCTTAGGCAGTTCTTTGCATGTATTTTGAATGAAGTTATTGCCCACTCGTTGAAAGTGGAGCTATCAGGTATTAAAAACTTGTCACTTGAAAATGCATATAAAACATAAGTTAAAAATCAAAAAGTAGTTAAAAGGATCTAATTTCTGTGAAAAATATATTTATTTGTACAATTTTAATTTTTTCTAGCTTTTCTGTATGCGCAGATGTTTTTACTCAATGGGAAAAGGTTATCGGAATGTACATAACTAGAGGGACTGCATTGAATGGATCTAATGAATTTGCAAGAGCTAGTTTACATCACGATAATTTAGGTGAAAAATCTTTTATTTATATAGCTTTCGCCCTGGATAAAGCCCAAGACTTAACAGAGTGCAAAAATGATTGGAACAAAAATGTGTTACGTAGTGAGAAAATAACAGTTGATGGAAAAATGATGGAGTTTTATGTTTCTTGCGGATGGCTAATGAAAGATAAGAATTATCCTGCATTAAATATATTATATTATACTATAGGAGAAGAAAATAATAATTTTCTTAAAGAAAGGTTTTTTAAATCAAATTATGTTGTTTTCAATGGTTATAAATTTTCAGCTAAAGGGTTTACGAAAATGGTTAGACAGTATCATTTAGATAAACAGTTAACTTTGTAAGGGTGGTTTTAACCATATGTGTTGGTCTAATTTAACAGGTGTTGTTGGTTTCTTGTTTGTTAACTTTGTCTTTTGAAGGTGCTGTTATATGTTTAGGTGTTTGTTAATCTCGTTAGTGCTTTTATTCTCCATTTCAAGACTATCCTACGCTAGTCAAGCCTTTGACGATGGTATGGCTGCTTATAACTCTCAAAAATATGAAAAGGCAATATTTTTATTTAAGTCAGCTGCAGAGCAAGGTTATGTTGATGCGCAATTCAACCTAGGGGTTATATATGGTAATGGCCAAGGTGTCACTAAGGACGATAAGCAGGCAGTCGCTTGGTACCGTAAAGCAGCAGACCAGGGTAATGCCAGCGCACAATCCAAGCTAGGGGTTATGTAAGAAATAAAGTGCCACCCATTGTTAATGGCACACACGCCAATCTTCTACTGGGCTTTGGTTAAGCATTAAACAAGGAGGTTATGATACCGCGGTAGAAGCCAAATTAGCCTATGTAACCCTCCCTTAAAATCAGAATGTTTTAAATAGAGTTTTCCATTTACACTAAACCAAATGGAGAATCACATGAAAAAGACACGTTTTACAGAAAGCCAAATCAAGATGTTTGCAGATGTCAGTTTGCAAAACATGGCACTTAAAGACATTGTTGAAAAAAAGCTATAAAGCCAGCATTGATGTGTATTAGTTTCGACTTGA